>NZ_JAWOTK010000059.1:0-2958 GCF_033338855.1 Vibrio sp. Vb0937
CATCAACTCGAAACTCCTTCGGGTTGTATGGTTAAGTGACTAAGCGTACACGGTGGATGCCTTGGCAGTCAGAGGCGATGAAGGACGTATTAACTTGCGATAAGCCCAGATTAGGTAGTAAAAACCATTTGAGTCTGGGATTTCCGAATGGGGAAACCCAATACCATAAGGTATTACTGTTGAGTGAATACATAGCTCAACAGGGCGAACCGGGGGAACTGAAACATCTAAGTACCCCGAGGAAAAGAAATCAACCGAGATTCCGAAAGTAGCGGCGAGCGAAATTGGACTAGCCCTTAAGCTTTACACGCGTTAGACGAACAGCCTGGAAAGGCCGACGATACAGGGTGATAGTCCCGTAGTTGACGACGTGTGTTCAGTGAAATCGAGTAGGGCGGGACACGTGATATCCTGTCTGAATATGGGGGGACCATCCTCCAAGGCTAAATACTACTGACTGACCGATAGTGAACCAGTACCGTGAGGGAAAGGCGAAAAGAACCCCTGTGAGGGGAGTGAAATAGAACCTGAAACCGTGTACGTACAAGCAGTAGGAGCAGGCTTGTCCTGTGACTGCGTACCTTTTGTATAATGGGTCAGCGACTTATATTCAGTGGCAAGGTTAACCATCTAGGGGAGCCGTAGGGAAACCGAGTCTTAACTGGGCGTTCAGTCTCTGGATATAGACCCGAAACCAGGTGATCTAGCCATGGGCAGGTTGAAGGTTGAGTAACATCAACTGGAGGACCGAACCGACTAATGTTGAAAAATTAGCGGATGACTTGTGGCTAGGGGTGAAAGGCCAATCAAACCTGGAGATAGCTGGTTCTCCCCGAAAGCTATTTAGGTAGCGCCTCGGACGAATACTACTGGGGGTAGAGCACTGTTAAGGCTAGGGGGTCATCCCGACTTACCAACCCTTTGCAAACTCCGAATACCAGTAAGTACTATCCGGGAGACACACGGCGGGTGCTAACGTCCGTCGTGGAGAGGGAAACAACCCAGACCGCCAGCTAAGGTCCCAAATTACTACTAAGTGGGAAACGATGTGGGAAGGCTCAGACAGCCAGGATGTTGGCTTAGAAGCAGCCATCATTTAAAGAAAGCGTAATAGCTCACTGGTCGAGTCGGCCTGCGCGGAAGATGTAACGGGGCTAAGTAGTAAACCGAAGCTGCGGCAATGCACTTTAGTGCATTGGGTAGGGGAGCGTTCTGTAAGCGGTTGAAGGTGTGTGGTAACGCATGCTGGACGTATCAGAAGTGCGAATGCTGACATGAGTAACGATAAAGGGGGTGAAAAACCTCCTCGCCGGAAGACCAAGGGTTCCTGTCCAACGTTAATCGGGGCAGGGTAAGTCGACCCCTAAGGCGAGGCCGAAAGGCGTAGTCGATGGGAAACGGGTTAATATTCCCGTACTTCTTACAATTGCGATGGGGGGACGGAGAAGGCTAGGTGGGCCTGGCGACGGTTGTCCAGGTTCAAGTGCGTAGGCTGAGAAATTAGGTAAATCCGGTTTCTCTTAAGGCTGAGACACGACGTCGAGCATCTACGGATGTGAAGTCATTGATGCCATGCTTCCAGGAAAAGCCTCTAAGCTTCAGATTGTAAGGAATCGTACCCCAAACCGACACAGGTGGTCGGGTAGAGAATACCAAGGCGCTTGAGAGAACTCGGGTGAAGGAACTAGGCAAAATGGTACCGTAACTTCGGGAGAAGGTACGCTCTCGACGGTGAAGTCCCTCGCGGATGGAGCTATTGAGAGTCGCAGATACCAGGTGGCTGCAACTGTTTATTAAAAACACAGCACTGTGCAAAATCGCAAGATGACGTATACGGTGTGACGCCTGCCCGGTGCCGGAAGGTTAATTGATGGGGTTAGACTTCGGTCGAAGCTCTTGATCGAAGCCCCGGTAAACGGCGGCCGTAACTATAACGGTCCTAAGGTAGCGAAATTCCTTGTCGGGTAAGTTCCGACCTGCACGAATGGCGTAATGATGGCCACGCTGTCTCCACCCGAGACTCAGTGAAATTGAAATCGCTGTGAAGATGCAGTGTACCCGCGGCTAGACGGAAAGACCCCGTGAACCTTTACTACAGCTTGGCACTGAACATTGACCCTACATGTGTAGGATAGGTGGGAGGCTTTGAAGCGCAGTCGCTAGATTGCGTGGAGCCGTCCTTGAAATACCACCCTTGTAGTGTTGATGTTCTAACGTCGACCCCTTATCGGGGTTGCGGACAGTGCCTGGTGGGTAGTTTGACTGGGGCGGTCTCCTCCCAAAGCGTAACGGAGGAGCACGAAGGTGGGCTAATCACGGTTGGACATCGTGAGGTTAGTGCAATGGCATAAGCCCGCTTGACTGCGAGAATGACAATTCGAGCAGGTGCGAAAGCAGGTCATAGTGATCCGGTGGTTCTGAATGGAAGGGCCATCGCTCAACGGATAAAAGGTACTCCGGGGATAACAGGCTGATACCGCCCAAGAGTTCATATCGACGGCGGTGTTTGGCACCTCGATGTCGGCTCATCACATCCTGGGGCTGAAGTCGGTCCCAAGGGTATGGCTGTTCGCCATTTAAAGTGGTACGCGAGCTGGGTTTAGAACGTCGTGAGACAGTTCGGTCCCTATCTGCCGTGGGCGTTGGAGAATTGAAAGGGGCTGCTCCTAGTACGAGAGGACCGGAGTGGACGAACCTCTGGTGTTCGGGTTGTGTCGCCAGACGCATTGCCCGGTAGCTAAGTTCGGGATCGATAACCGCTGAAAGCATCTAAGCGGGAAGCGAGCCTTGAGATGAGTTCTCCCTGATACTTTAAGTATCCTAAAGGGTTGTCGTAGACTACGACGTTGATAGGCAGGGTGTGTAAGCGTTGTGAGGCGTTGAGCTAACCTGTACTAATTGCCCGTGAGGCTTAACCATACAACACCCAAGGGGTTTTGATGGACTCAATGAAAGAAC
>NZ_JAWOTK010000060.1:0-2888 GCF_033338855.1 Vibrio sp. Vb0937
AGCAATGAAATGAAAATCCTATTAGCTAACCCACGCGGTTTTTGTGCTGGTGTTGACCGTGCGATTAGCATCGTAGAGCGTGCGCTAGAGCTGTATCAGCCACCGATTTATGTTCGCCATGAAGTGGTACATAACCGTTTTGTGGTTGAGGGGCTAAAGCAACGAGGCGCTATCTTCGTTGAAGAGCTACATGAAGTGCCTGACAACAACATCGTGATTTTCTCTGCTCATGGTGTATCGCAAGCGGTTCGCCAAGAAGCAAAACAGCGTGATCTGACGGTATTTGATGCAACCTGCCCATTGGTAACGAAAGTTCATATGGAAGTTGCGCGTGCAAGCCGCCGCAATATGGAAGTGGTTCTGATTGGTCATGCTGGTCACCCAGAAGTCGAAGGTACCATGGGTCAGTACTCAAGCGAAACTGGCGGCATGTACTTAGTGGAAACTCCTGCGGACGTTGAGAAACTAAAAGCGATCGTAAAAGATCCATCGGATCTGCACTATGTAAGCCAAACCACATTGTCTGTCGATGAAACCGCTGATGTGATTGAAGAGCTACGCCGCGTATTTCCTGACATCCAAGGCCCACGTAAAGACGATATTTGTTACGCAACACAAAACCGCCAAGATGCCGTGCGAGAGCTGGCTGGTGATGTGGATGTAATGGTGGTTGTGGGTTCTAAGAATTCTTCAAACTCTACTCGTCTTAAAGAGTTGGCTGAGAAACTTGGCACGCCTGGTTACTTGACGGATTGTCCTGAAGATATCAAGCCAGAGTGGTTTGAAGGCAAGACAAAAGTAGGTGTGACAGCGGGTGCTTCTGCGCCAGAAGAGTTGGTGAATCAGATTCTTGAGCGTATCAAAGAGCTAGTGGGTGCACGCTCAGTCGATGAAGTCTTAGGTCGAGAAGAAAACATGTTCTTCGAAGTACCAAAAGAGCTGCAAATCAAGCAAGTGGACTGATATCCATTTATCGAATATTCAAAAGGCGACCTCAAGGTCGCCTTTTTTGATCGTATGTTTCGCTCATATTCGGCACTTAGTGGCTGATACCTAGCATCTCTTTGAGTACTTTGAGGTAACGACGGCTTACTGGGATCTCAAAGCCTGTTTTAGTGATGATTTCGGCTAGACCATTTTCCAGCAGCTTGATTTCACTGATGGCCTTAATGCTCACTAAATATTGGCGATGACAACGCACTAAGGGCGTTTTTTCTTCCAGTGTTTTTAACGTGAGCTGAGTGCTTGCTGTTTGGCTGGTGGAACGTACATGCACACCGCTAATATCGCTATAAGCACATTCCACCGTCTCGGTTGCCATGATCACAATCCGATTGTGTCCAATACAAGGAATTTGATCCAAAGTATCGGGTGTAATCGCAGACAGTTGTTGAGTTAACGCTGATTGACTGATCACCTTGTTTAGGCGCTTAACGGTTTTGTTCAAGCGGCATGGGTCGACAGGTTTGAGGAGATAATCAAACGCGTTATCTTCAAAAGCTTGGATTGCGTATTGGTCATAAGCGGTAACAAAAACCACATACGGCATGGTTTCAGGATCGAGCATGCCAAGCAGCTCAATCCCGGTCACTTGAGGCATTTGGATATCTAAGAACACCACATCAGGTTTGAGCTCGTTGATTTTTTTGAGGCCCAAGATGGCATTGGACGCATCACCGACCACCTCCACTTGACCTGTTTCATCCAAGAGCTCTGCCAGCTCTTCTCGAGCAAACTGTTCATCATCAATGACGAGTGCGGTTAACATCCAACATTACCTTTATTGCTGCTGATTGGGTTTATGATTTTGGGGGAATGATAAAGCTCATTTTAGTAAATTGATGCGTCACACACGCAATTTTTAGCGCTGAGTCACGCCCAAATTGATTAGTGAGACGTTTGTCTACAATTTCCAAGCCTAAACCTGAGTGGTTGTCTTTTGGTGGCTGGAAACTGCCTGCGTTGTCCTCGACCGTAATCAGGTGTCCTTGAGGGTGCGCTTCGCTGTAAATTTTAACTTTTCCACCTTCAAGCATATTGGAGATGCCGTGTTTGATGGCATTTTCCACCAAGGGTTGAAGTGTGAAACTTGGCAGCTTGATATCGAGCAACTCTGGGTCGATATCTATTTCTACTTCCAAGCGATCCGTGAAGCGTGCTTTTTCGATACTGAGGTAAGAATTGACGTGTGC
The DNA here is from genome assembly GCF_033338855.1 of Vibrio sp. Vb0937. Taxonomy (NCBI): domain Bacteria; kingdom Pseudomonadati; phylum Pseudomonadota; class Gammaproteobacteria; order Vibrionales; family Vibrionaceae; genus Vibrio; species Vibrio sp. Vb0937. Next base: position 2,193 of record NZ_JAWOTK010000060.1, read on the forward strand.
CAACTCTTCTTTCAGCGTCACCGTATTAATGTTCTGTTTTAAGTTGCTGCGGAAAAAGTGCGATAAATTTTGAATTAATTCGCGGGCTTTATCGGGGTCGCGGCGTGTAATCGCACTGATGGTATTGAGCGCGTTAAACAAAAAGTGAGGGTTTACCTGCGCGTGCAGCAGTTTGATTTCTGCCTGCGCTAACAGCGCTTGTTGTTGCTGATAATCGCCATACAAAATTTGGCTGGAGAGCAACTGAGCTATCCCTTCTGCCATTGACATGTTGGCGGTTGAGAACAGCTTACGCTTAGGTTCATAGAGTTTGATTGTTCCGATGACCGCTTTACCCGCACGCAATGGAATGATCAACGCCGAACCGAGTTTGCAATCTTTCGCCAAAGAACACTGATACGGACGCTCTGTACCATCAAGGTAGATGATGTCATTTTTTTCCATCGAATCTAATGTGCTTTGCGATGAAATAGGCGTATTCGGTCTATGGTGGTCATCGCCAATGCCGACAAACGCCAAAATCTTCTCTTGGTCAGTAATTGCAACTGCGCCAACCTTGGTTTCTTCGTAAATGATACGAGCGATTTTTTCTGCATTCTCGGTGTTAAAACCGTTGCTCAAAATGCCTACGGAGCGATCGGCGATGGTAAGCGCGCGGCGTGAAAAGGTTGCGGAGTACTTTTCAAAAATGGTTTT
>NZ_JAWOTK010000061.1:0-2760 GCF_033338855.1 Vibrio sp. Vb0937
AGCTATTTTACATTGTGAAAAATAGCCTATAGTTGCAGTTAACTGTCATGAACTTGTCATGCTTATGCGCAAGATTTGTGCATGATTTAAGTCAAAAATGTATTGAAATTCGGTTAAATTCGCTAATTTTGTGGTTTGACCAGCAAGGACCCCCTTGCAACTTTCAATAGTTCGAATAAACTACGGAATCATCGCATTAGGCGAAATCTGTAAAGGAAAAGAAAAATGAGCAACATCGAAGAACGCGTAAAGAAAATCATTGTTGAACAGCTAGGTGTAGACGAAGCAGAAGTTAAAAACGAAGCTTCTTTCGTTGACGATCTAGGTGCTGATTCTCTAGACACTGTAGAACTAGTTATGGCTCTAGAAGAGGAATTCGACACTGAGATTCCTGACGAAGAAGCTGAGAAGATCACTACTGTTCAAGCTGCAATCGACTACGTAAACAGCGCTCAGTAATTAGCTCTCCCAGGCGGTCTCCTAGACCGCCTGTGTTCTTTCTAACTTCTTCTATCCTCTCATAGAAATATTCAATTCCCGGAGAATTATATCGTGTCCAAGCGTCGTGTAGTTGTCACTGGCATGGGTATGTTGTCACCGGTAGGCAACACAGTAGAATCATCTTGGAAAGCCCTGCTAGAAGGTCAAAGTGGTATCGTAAATATCGAGCACTTTGATACTACGAACTTCTCAACTCGTTTTGCAGGTCTTGTTAAAGATTTCGATTGCACAGAGTACATGTCTAAAAAAGATGCTCGTAAGATGGACCTTTTCATCCAGTACGGCATTGCAGCGGGTATTCAAGCTCTTGATAACTCTGGCTTACAAATTACCGAAGAAAATGCGGCTCGAGTTGGTGTTGCTATCGGCTCAGGCATTGGCGGTCTTGACCTTATCGAAACTGGCCATACTGCATTAGTAGACAAAGGCCCTCGCAAAGTTAGCCCATTTTTTGTTCCTTCGACCATTGTAAACATGGTTGCAGGTAACCTATCTATCATGCGTGGTCTTCGTGGTCCAAATATCGCGATTTCTACCGCATGTACTACTGGCCTGCATAATATCGGCCATGCAGCACGTATGATTGCCTACGGCGATGCAGATGCGATGGTTGCTGGTGGTGCAGAAAAAGCTTCTACGCCTCTTGGCATGGCTGGCTTTGGTGCAGCTAAAGCGCTATCTACTCGTAATGAAGAGCCTCAAAAAGCGTCTCGCCCATGGGATAAAGGTCGTGATGGTTTTGTTCTAGGTGATGGTGCTGGCATGATGGTGCTTGAAGAGTACGAACACGCAAAAGCACGTGGCGCGAAGATTTACGCAGAACTGGTTGGTTTTGGTATGTCTGGTGATGCTTACCACATGACATCTCCAAGCGAAGACGGCTCTGGTGGTGCACTTGCGATGGAAGCGGCGATGCGTGACGCTAACATCACAGGTACTCAAGTAGGTTATGTGAATGCTCACGGTACCTCTACTCCAGCTGGTGATGTTGCAGAAATCAAAGGCGTGAAACGTGCTCTTGGTGAAGAAGGTGCGAAGCAAGTTCTTGTGTCTTCAACTAAGTCGATGACGGGTCACCTATTAGGTGCTGCTGGCTCTGTTGAAGCAATTATCACGGTTATGTCTTTGGTTGACCAAATTGTTCCGCCAACCATTAACCTTGATGATCCAGAAGAAGGTCTAGACATCGACCTTGTGCCGCATACAGCGCGCAAAGTTGAAGGTATGGAGTACGCTATCTGTAACTCGTTTGGCTTTGGTGGTACAAACGGTTCTTTGATCTTCAAGAAGTTCGCTGAGTAACACTATCTAACCTAATTTAGATAAGCGAAACTTGTATTCTAACGGCTCGATGCTTAGCATTGAGCCGTTTTGTTTTATTTGTTGTCTGCTAATTTGAAGGTACGTGAATGTTTTGGGTAAATGGAGTTCCGCAAACGCATGTAGAGCTAGGTGATCGCTCATTCCAATACGGTGATGGAGGCTTTACCACCATCCTGACCCAAAATGGAGAGTTGGTTTACTGGCAAGAACATACTGAGCGCATGAGTGCTTGCCTTGACGCTTTGAAGATCTCTTCACCTGACTGGAAAGTTGTGCATGATTGGGCAAGCAAAGCGGTTTTATCTGACGCACGAGCGGGGGTGAAGATTCACGTTAGCCGCGGTATTGGTGGGCGAGGGTATAGCCCTAATGGGATTGAAGGCCCTATCGTGACGATTTCCAATTTTGCGTTTCCTTCTCATTATTCATCTTGGCAAGAACAAGGTGTGGACTTGGGCGTTTGTAATACTCGTCTAGGGATTCAACCTTTACTTGCTGGACATAAGCATAACAACCGTTTAGAGCAGATTCTCGCCAAGGCTGAAATCGACAATACAGAGTTTGCAGATGCAATAACGTTAAATGTGCAAAACCATGTCATTGAAACTACAATGGCCAACCTTTTTTGGGTTAAAGGTAATAAAGTATTTACGCCGGAGCTGACCTTATCAGGCGTTACGGGCGTAATGCGTCGTAAGGTGCTTGAGTTACTTAAAGTAAGTCATATTGAAGTCATCGAGGGGCGTTTTATACTTCCAGATTTGCTGAGTGCTGACGAGGCTTTCATGTGTAACTCAATATTAGGTGTCGCACCTATTCGCAGCATAGTGACATCGAACTCTAAGACTATATTTCCGATAGGAAAATTGACTCAACGACTGCAAGGGAATTTAACTACGTGATTAAAAAACTGTTGGCTTTTGTTGTGCTGATCGC
>NZ_JAWOTK010000062.1:0-2706 GCF_033338855.1 Vibrio sp. Vb0937
ACGGGAACCACCAGCCATCCTTGCATCCGATATCCTTTCTAGCTTTTCTTACAGAAAATAAAAAACCTCTCCTTGAGGGAGAGGTTTCATTTAACACTGCTTTCACAATGGAGACAAAGATTAGTTTTTAACCTTTGTCACAGAAGTCTAATTCTGTGTTTCAAGTGCCTTTTCAGACACATCCACCACGTTGTGGCTAGGCTCTTGAGGGTCCAATTTGATGAACAGCGCCAATAGGCCCATTGCCGCCATACCCCAGAACACCAGCGCGCCCCAGTGCTCGTAACCCCAACCACTGAGTACCGTCATCAGCGCGATAAATGCGCCAAGCGGGATCGCGTTGTATAGCGCTTGCAGCGCCACCATTTTGTGCTCTTCAGAGTTTTGGATGTATTGAATGGCCGCAATGTGCGCCGTCGCGAATGTCACACCGTGCAGAAGTTGCACGATAACCAACGCAACGATAGACGTTGTTGCTGCGGTCATGCCCCAACGCATCATCACACCACAAGCTGCAACAATAAACAGCGTGCGCAGCGCCCAACCAGCAAACAGACGCTTGCTCAATGCAAACACAGCCACTTCTGCCGCAACGCCTAGACTCCACAAGTAGCCGATCACGTCTTCTGAGTGACCCGCCGCTTTCCAGTGAATGGCACTAAAGCCGTAGTACGCCGCATGGCTACCTTGGATAAGTGACACCAAAACCAAGAACTTCACCACTGATTTATCGGTAAGCAGTGCGGATAATTTCGGACGTTCAGCATGCTGGTCACCGCGAGTGACAGGCATTGGATTGATACTGCGCATCGCGAAAAGCAATGAAAAGAACACCCCCACCATCGCGGTGTACAGAATCATATCCGAGCCAAATTCTGCGACAAGGAAACCCACCACCGTCGAACCCGCAATGAAGGCTATAGACCCCCACAAACGCGTGCGACCGTAATCCAACATTTTCAAGCGAGCGTAGTAGTTTGCCATCGCGTCTGATAGCGGAACTACCGGACCACAACACAAGTTAAACAACACCGTTGCCAATGCCATAAGCCAAAAACTGCCGCCCGTAAAAAAGTGGAAACCAACAAAAATGAGGGCAGCAAAACTCAACCAACGCAACGTTGGCATTAGATGTTCAACTCGGTGTACACGAGGGGTAATGACGATGTTAGCCACGCAGCGTGTCGCCAAACCTAAACCAACCAGTAAACCAATGTCCGTGGAAGAAACGCCCTGCTCTTTAAACCACAACGACCAAAATGGCAGGTAAACGCCATACGCAAAAAAGAATCCGAGAAAGTACTGGGAAATCCAGCCATACGGAGAAGGTTTCAACATTACTAATATCCTAAATCGGGAACACCATCGCTCGAACCGTGGATTATGGATCGCTATGCGTATTAGAAAAAGGGAAGAATAGGCAACTTACCGTTTCCTCGATGTCATTCTGACTTTTGATGTGCCGAACTCGCCCATCAATGTCCAGCGGTTTAGACCAAAGTCGTCTGGCTTACGGCAAGAAATTTGTCAGACTTATACTGTGTTCCTCCCAATTTTAGGTGTCTCCATGCCTGACAAATTTAATATGCAATCTCCCCCGTTCGATCGTCTGACCGATGCTCAGCAAACTCGGCTGCGCTCGTCCTTAGATGTGGCGTACTATCGAACTCGAGATGTCATTTTATCTAGCGGGCAGACCAACCCTCACTTGCACATATTGATCAAAGGCGCAGTCGAAGAACGTTCCAAAGACCAATCCGAAGTGTTCGCTCATTACGCCAATGACGACATGTTTGATGTGCGTTCACTGTTTGAAGAATGCGTTCGACATCAATACATCGCGCTGGAAGACACCCTTTCGTACTTACTGCCAAAAGACGTTTTTCTCGAGCTTTATAACGAGAATGGCCAGTTCGCAGCTTACTTCGACAACAACTTATCCAAACGACAAGAACTCATCGAAGCCGCGCAGCAACAGCAAAACTTGGCCGAATTTATTCTGACCAAAGTCGATAACAGCATTTATCATCCGCCGATGATCCTCGCGCCAGAAACGCCAATCAACGAGGTAACTCGAACTCTAAAAGATAACGGCATCGATGCTGCATTGGTTCAGCTCCATGACGACGACCCGCGATTGGAAAAATGGCCGTCTGCTCACCCGTACGCCATCGTGACTCGTACCAACATGCTGCACTCGGTTATGTTGGATAAATGCGCCGTGGACACACCTGTAGGTGAGATCGCAACTTTCCCTGTCTACCATGTTGATAACGGGGATTTTCTGTTTAACGCCATGATCACCATGACACGTAATCGCATGAAACGTTTGATGGTCTTCGAAGGCAATCGCGCGGTGGGCATGCTCGACATGACACAGATTCTCAGCGCGTTTTCGACGCATTCCCACGTGTTAACACTCAGCATTGCACGAGCAAGCAGCGTAGAAGAACTGGCGTTGGCCTCAAACCGTCAACGTCAACTGGTAGAAAGCTTGCTGAGAAACGGCATCCGTACTCGCTTCATCATGGAGCTCATCTCTGCGGTAAACGAACAAATTATCGAAAAAGCCTTTGAACTGGTGGTGCCACCCGCTTTGCACGACCACTGTTGTTTGATCGTGCTGGGCTCAGAAGGGCGTGGCGAGCAAATTCTTAAGACCGACCAAGACAACGCGCTCATTGTTGAAGACGGGCTAGAATGGCC
>NZ_JAWOTK010000063.1:0-2697 GCF_033338855.1 Vibrio sp. Vb0937
TGCTGAGCAAACTCACTTGTTGGCATTGAACGCGGCGATCGAAGCGGCGCGTGCAGGCGATCAAGGTCGTGGTTTTGCGGTTGTTGCTGACGAAGTTCGCGTATTGAGCCAACGTACTCACGCATCGACGAAAGAAATCCAAGAAACGATCGAAATGCTTCAAGGTACAACCAAGAAAGCGGTTGATATCATGGGAGATGGTCGTCGTTTGGCTGATACCAGTGTGGATGACGCGAATTCTGCAGCAGCGAGCCTGACGCAAATCCACAGTGCGGTAGAGCGCATCAGCGACATGGCAACGCAAATTGCGTCTGCGGCGGAAGAGCAAGCATCTGTAACAACAGAAATCACTCGTAACACAGAAGGCATCCGCGACGTATCGAACGAGCTTTCTGTAGAAGCTCACTCAGCAGCGGAGCAAGCAGCGCACCTATCTGAGCTGTCTCACGAGCTTGAGCAAGAGATCAAACGTTTTAAACTGTAATTCTCAGTTTGACTAAAAAACAAAAGGAGCCGATAGGCTCCTTTTTAATGCATGTTTTTCGGTGAATGATTGTTGGTAAATAGCTACAACAAAAAATCTATCTACAACCAAAAATCACTGATTGGTTGGTCATCATTGTAGTGATGCGCCATCTGCGCCTGAAGCAACTCGGCCGTAGCAATCGCATCAGTTAACGCGTGATGCGGAGAGTAGTCTGGTAACCCATAGCGGCGTCGAGACTGCGCCAAACGCAGAGACTCTGGTCTCTTTCCTTTCAGGCGATTCCAAATGCCGCCAGCGCTTCTCTTTTGGATGTTCTCTTCGATTTGTAGCGTGTCTAACACGGGAAATTCAATCCCTTCCCCTATGCGCGCTTTCAGCGCTTGATCCAAGAATTCTCTCTCGATTCGACGGTAATGCACAACGATGATTTTGCCGCTTAAGCAAGGCAGCAACTCACCCAAAATATCGCTCAGATCTGGCGCATCAATCAATTCGCTGTGAGTGATACCGTGGATGATAACGGAATCTTCATCCAACTTTTTCTGAGGCCTTACTTTCCAATGTCGAGCATCGCGCAGAAAAATACGTCTCAGATTGAAAGGTACTAAACCGATAGTAATAATGTCGTGTTTTTCGGGATTGAGCCCTGTCGTTTCGAAATCCAACGCGACAAATTCAACCTCTGAAATGGGGGTATTGGGCGCTGGTAATTCGCTGCCGTAAAAGGCGACAAGATTCTCATCATTGACGAGCTCCAACTTTTGCTGAAATTTGGTTGGCCATTGAATCGCAGGCTTTTGAAATAGCTTTTTGATCATGCCAAACCTCACTTAAAGCTCTTATTTGCTTGATAACGGAACTTAAGGAAGTTCTGCCCATTGCTGAGAATTTGGAAGGCATCTTTCAAATTACGGCGTTCAAAATCGGAGAGGTTTTCTGGCTCGATGTTGTTATCTGGCTCTATTCCGAGTTCAACATCGGTTGCTTGATGTCGAATTCGTACCATAGAGATGAACTCTAACGCGTCTTTTAAATCCTGAGCTCGACCTTTTGGCAAGATGCCTGCGTCAATAATGTCGTCGAGACGTTCAAACGAGTTTTGTGCACGAGAGCCAACTGCCAAGGCATGCACACGAATCAGATCAACCAGCGGCGCGGTGCCGCGACGCTTTAGGTTGATCGAGTTTTTGTGCTGGCCGTCTTTCTCCATCACAAAATCTTTGAAGAAGCCTAATGGCGGCGTGCGGTTTAGCGCATTTCGAGCCAAACATGCTAAGAAGCGATTATTTTTACGCGCTCGACGCACAATGAAGCTGGTGAGCTGTTCTGCCCATTTTAAGCGGCCATACACGCCATCTAAATCGAAAAATATTGATGCATTCAGTAACGCTTTCGGGTTGGGATCGTCAATCCAGTCAGCGAAACATTCTTCCCATTCGGAGCGAGTCATTCGCCACATCGGGTTTGTGGCCATGATGTCACCGGTACAATATTTGTAACCACAAGCGTCAAGACCGTCACTGACAAACTTGGCGAGATCTTCAAAGTACTTGCCATGTTTCTCTTCTTGATAGGATTCGTCCAGAATAATGGCGTTGTCTTGGTCGGTAACCAGCAACTGTTCGTCGCGTCCCATTGAACCTAATGCGAGGAAACAATAAGGAATCGGAGGCGCACCGAGTTCTTCTTCTGCCAACTCCAATAAACGCTGTTTGAAACTTCGGCCAATTACCGACATCGCGCTGCCAACCATGTGTGAATTGGCGTCTTCGTTAACCAGACGTACGAAGCTGCTTTTGACTTCTTCTGCGACTGTCGCTAAATCTTCGATGCTTTGCTGCTGAAAAATGCTACTTACAAGAAGCAGTGAGTTTTGCGACTCATAACGAACAATATCGGTAGTTTCGATGATGCCTATCGGCAGTTGATTTTTGACCACCGGCAGATGATGCACATTGTAGCGTAACATCGTTAGCATGGCTTCGTAGATGTAAGCATTATGGTCGAGAGAAATCACTTCCGTCGTCATGACCGTTGAAACATCATCTTGAGGAGACAAGCCTTCCGCAAGCACTCGAGTACATAAATCTCGGTCAGTAATGATGCCTAAAACGGGCGATTGCGGGTCATCTTCGTCAAGGACAAAATCGGGGTCGACAATCAAGAGTGATGAAATGTTGTCCTGAGCCATTAACTGCGCTGCTTGTTGG
>NZ_JAWOTK010000064.1:0-2687 GCF_033338855.1 Vibrio sp. Vb0937
AGGAAAATTGACTCAACGACTGCAAGGGAATTTAACTACGTGATTAAAAAACTGTTGGCTTTTGTTGTGCTGATCGCAGTGATAGGCGCAGCAGCTGTTTTTTATATAATTTCACAGGCTAAACAATACGTTGAAAAGCCTATTCTATTGGAACAACCTCAGCTGTTTACTGTAGAAAGTGGTACAAGCTTTCATCATGTCATGCGCGCCTTAGTTGAAGATGAGGTGATTGAAACATCGGAGTACATCCGTTTAATTCCTCACTTATATCCAGAATTGTTGCAAGTGCGAGCGGGTACTTACCAACTTGAGCCTGGTATGTCACTTTCGCAAACATTGGAGCATCTGAATACTGGAAAAGAATACCAGTTTGCGATCACTTTTGTTGAAGGCAGCCGCTTTTCTGAATGGGTAGATCAACTAAAAAGTGCTCCTTATTTAAAGCATGATTTAACCGATCTTTCAGAAAAAGAAATGGCTGCGAAGCTCGGAATTGAGAGAGAAAAGCTAGAAGGGTTGTTTTTAGCAGAAACCTACCATTACACAGCGGGTGCGAGTGAAAGCCAGTTATTAAAACGAGCGCATCGAAAACTCAATAAAATACTCGACGCTAGCTGGGAAGCTCGTCAAGAAAAGCTGCCATTACAGGATAAATATGAAGCCTTGATTCTCGCGTCTATCATCGAGAAAGAGACGGCTATTGATTCTGAGCGTGAGCGCGTCGCTTCTGTGTTTATCAACCGATTGAACAAACGTATGCGGTTACAAACTGATCCGACAGTTATTTATGGTATGGGTGACGCCTACGATGGCAACATTCGTAAGAAAGATTTGCGTACGCCGACACCATATAACACCTATACCATCAATGGTTTGCCACCAACACCGATTGCGATGGCTGGTGAAGCTTCCATTGAAGCGGCTTTGAATCCAGAAAGCAGCAACTATTTATATTTTGTAGCAAGTGGAAAGGGCGGACATGTATTCTCGAAATCCCTTGCTGAGCACAACCGTGCTGTTCGTGCCTATTTAAGAGAACTAAGAAAGAACAAATGATGAAAGCAAACTTTATTGTCGTTGAAGGCCTAGAAGGCGCGGGTAAAAGCACTGCGATTAAAACCGTTTTAGATACGCTAAAAGCGGCCGGTATTGAGGATATCGTAAATACCCGTGAGCCAGGAGGCACACCGCTAGCAGAAAAAATGCGCGCTCTGGTGAAAGAAGAGCACGAAGGCGAAGAACTTAAGGACATGACGGAGTTGCTTCTTCTGTACGCTGCACGTGTTCAGTTGGTTGAGAACGTGATTAAACCAGCTTTGGAAAACGGTCAGTGGGTGGTTGGTGACCGACACGATATGTCGTCGCAAGCTTATCAAGGTGGTGGCCGTCAGATTGACGCATCGTTAATGAAAAATCTCCGGGATACAACGCTTGGTGATTTTAAACCTGCTCTCACTCTCTATATGGATATTGACCCTCGTGTTGGGCTTGAGCGTGCACGTGGGCGTGGTGAGTTAGATCGTATAGAGAAGATGGATATTAGTTTCTTCGAGCGTACACGTGAGCGTTATTTGGAGATTGCTCATGCCGATCCTTCCATCGTTATCATTAACGCAGAACAGACGATTGAAGGCGTGTCGCGTGATATTCGGGACGCTCTAAACGAGTGGCTAGCTCGTCAATAAGTGAAACGTAAATTTAGGTGACTCATGTTAAATGATTATCCATGGCTACAGCCAATATGGGATAACCTCAAAGTAGGGTTAGAGTCGGACAGAATACCAGGTGCGCTTTTATTACAAAGCGAGCAGGGCTTGGGCATCGAAAAACTTATCGAGTTTTTTAGCCAAGCACTTCTTTGCCAAAATTACGCGAGTGAAGCATGCGGTTTTTGTCATAGCTGCCAGCTAAATCAATCTCAAAACCACCCTGATTTACACTGGATCAAGCCAGAGAAAGAAGGAAAGGCGATAACGGTGGACCAAATTCGCGCTTGTAACCGTCTTGCTCAGGAATCATCTCAGCTTAATGGTTACCGCCTATTTGTAATAGAACCGGCGGACTCTATGAACGAGTCGGCATCGAATGCGCTGTTAAAGACGCTAGAAGAGCCTGGGGCAAAGTGCTTGTTTTTGCTCGTTACCCACAATCAGGAGCGTCTGCTCCCAACGATTCGTAGCCGTTGCCAACACTGGGTTGTTGCGCCTCCGTCAGCGGAACAAGCGATGCAATGGATGCACGAACAAGGGGCGAAGCAAGTTCCTGCTTATGCCTTAAAACTGAATATGGGCTCTCCAATAAAAACATTGGATGCGTTAAATAATGGTGAGCTCGAAGCTTACTTGGCTTTTGAACGCAGTTTTATTAAGGCAATGTCTTCGCCTGTTTCAGACGTTTCTGAGTGTGCTTCTTTAATCGCTAAACACTCAGAGCAATCACTAGACTGGGCATGGTATTTACTGACAGATGCTCAGAAAGCGCAGTTTGGTGTATCAGAAGCTCAAATGCTTCCGGGCGCGACAAAGTTTCAACCGGACAACTATAACGGTTTGTACTCATCAGCGAAGGCGCTGATGAACCTGAAAGCTCAGGTGCAAGCCTTTCCTGGCCTGAACCTTGAGCTACTATCAATGAATTGGTTAATTGAATCACGAGAGGCATTATGTTCGTAGATTCTCATTGTCATT
>NZ_JAWOTK010000065.1:0-2570 GCF_033338855.1 Vibrio sp. Vb0937
TGCGTACTATTTTTCCCAGTCGATCATTTATCGTTTAATTGGAGAAAAATTATGCGTCACTCAATTTACTTAACATTGGCGACTTTGCTTATTAAAGCGGATTTAAAACGTGAAGAGAGAGAATGGCAACGTACCGTGCGCCGCAGTTCTCATGATGTTCCATGGACCAATGTTCATTTATTAAGGGATATTGGTTTAGATCGTGAAGGGCGAGTTACTCAAACCAGCGTGCCTGAAGCGGTTAAAGTTGAACGTCGAGTTCGTCATCTTCGTCGAGTGCTAACTGCGCGAATACCGACGTAATCTATAGCGTGTTGAGCTTCCAACATTACGCTTTAGTTAACCCTAAAAGCTCAACACGCTGTAAACGCATATCGAAATAGATTTGTTCTAAGTGCTATTAACAGGCTGACCTATATGGTCAGCCTGTTTGCTTTTATGGACATGGGTTAGAGTAGGTAGTACCGATCGCTTGAATGTCTGTTAACAGCTCATCACTAAGCTTGATATCGATGCTGTCAATGTTGGCTTTAAGTTGATCAAGGTTGGTCGCACCGATGATGTTGGAAGCGACAAATGGACGTTGATTGACGAACGCCAATGCCATTTGCGCAGGATCTAGGCCATGCTCACGCGCCAAGTTCACGTATGCTTCTGTCGCTTTGACGCCTTGAGGCGTGAAGTAACGAGCGAAACGCTCCCACTTAGTACAGCGTGCACCTTCTGGTTTTGCGCCATGTAAGTATTTACCACTCAAACAACCAAACGCCAGAGGTGAATACGCTAACAGTTGGACACCTTCATAATGGCTGATTTCAGACAAACCCACTTCGAAGCTGCGGTTGAGTAGATTGTATGGATTTTGAATTGAAACGATACGCGGTAAATCATGCTTCTCCGCTAAACGAAGCAAAGACATCACCCCCCAAGGTGTTTCGTTAGATACGCCGATGTAACGCACTTTACCCATCTTAACCAGTTCAGTTAATGCTTCTAGGGTTTCAATTAACGTCACTTCTTCTTGCTTGTCTGGGTAAGGGTAGTTGAGTTGGCCAAAGCAGTTAGTTTGACGCTGTGGCCAGTGAAGTTGGTACAAATCTACGTAATCGGTTTGGAGTCGTTGAAGGCTAGAGTCGATGGCATCATGGATATTGCGACGATTTAAACTCATGTTTTCACGGATGTGAGGCACATTGCGCGGCCCTGCCACTTTTGTCGCTAGAACGACTTTTTCTCGCTTGCCGGATTTTGTCAGCCAGTTGCCGATGTATTGTTCTGTTAGGCCTTGTGTTTCTGCTTTTGGCGGAACAGGGTACATCTCTGCGGTATCAATGAAGTTCACCCCATGATCGACAGCAAAGTCGAGCTGCTCAAAAGCTTCCTGTTCGATATTTTGCTCACCAAAAGTCATAGTGCCGAGACAGATTTTACTGATCTCGAGTGATGAGTGCGGTAGTTTGGTGTATTGCATTTCACTTCCTTGAAAAATAGCCAACTGAATAGGTTATCCATCAATATATGGGATTTTTGGTCGCTATCGCAAATCATTTACGTATAAGCGCAAGTGTGGCTCGAAAGGTATTCATCCCCCAACTACACTAAAAAGATCTTGTGAAGGAGGTGCACTATGCAGAAGCATCAACTGGACATGTGGCTACATGGTCAACATAAAGACACCTATACGTTACCCAAAGTATTTGTCATTGGGTGTTCCGATGTCTCTGACTATTTGCTAGCTGTGGAATATAAGCACCAGCTCGAGCCGATTAAAGATGGAGAGGAACCGCTTCATTTTGGTTCCTTAGATTTGGTGAAAGAAGAGCTGCTCAGGTTAGGTATCGACAAAGCTTATTTGCGGTTACACAACGCTTACGATGAGTGCGGTAGTGAGGGTACTGCCTCTTACTGCGATATCGAATTATCGTTGGTTACCCATTAGAGTGAACAGATGAGTTACTCAGATTGCACATTGATATAGTGCTTCAGTAAGATCTGTTCGGTGAATTGTGTTCGCAGGTAAAAGCCTCGTGGTAGCGTCTTCATTGGTTTCCCGTTGGAGCTATAGGCTTCAGTTAGTGCTTTGGCATTAGCGGCCTTTGGGCGCAGGTGAAGCGCTTCGCCATGTCTGGCTGAAATTTGATCAAATTTGCCAAAGACGATCATTTCCATCAGTTCTTCCCAGTCATTTCGTAAGATCTGCTCCTCTTCTTTATCTGGCGACCAAATAAGAGGCGTCCCTACACGACGCTCGGCAAGGGGGATTTCTCGTTCACCTTCTACAGGAACCCACAATACGCGCGAGAGCTTATTGCGCACATGGCTGGTTTCCCATGTCAGTCCTTGAACACCAGTTAAGGGTGCAACGCATACAAATGTAGTTTCTAACGGTCGTCCGTTGTAGCCAATTGGAATGCTCTTTAACTCGATACCAAGTTTGGAAAAGTCTTGTTGAGGTTTGCTACCCGCAGGAGCGCCCAAATGCCATTCCAGCAATTGTCCCACCCAGCCTTTATCGCGTTTGAGGTTTTCTGGAACGGTCATCCCTGCTTCGTCCGCTAATTCCGCAAAAC
>NZ_JAWOTK010000066.1:0-2538 GCF_033338855.1 Vibrio sp. Vb0937
GATCTTAGCTTCCGGAGCAGATTCTAGCTGTTCTAACAAACGACCTTGAGTTTCAAGAAGGCTTGCTTCGACGACAGCTCGCTGTCTAAGCTCTGACTCCAGCACTTTGTTTTCCATATGGCGCATTTCCGCTTTACTTGCTGTTAAATGCGCTTGGATACGTGCCGCCAATTCTTGTTTGTTGAATGGCTTCGATAAGTAGTCATTCGCGCCTGCTTCAAAGCCTCTCACACGGTCTTCTGTTTGGCTGAGAGCGGTGAGCATAATGATAGGTAGCTCAGCATGATCATAGGTTTCACGTAGTTCACTACAAACTTGGTAGCCGCTCATGCCGGGCATCATAATGTCGAGTAACAGCAGTTCCGGCTTTTCTTGTTCAACCAGCGCCAGCGTTTCTGGGCCATCTGAAACGGTACGAACGCGGTATCCTTCTAGGCGTAAGAAGCTTTCCAGTACTCGCAAGTTAACGGGTTCATCATCTGCGACGTAAAGCAGTGGGCCATCAGGGTTCTCGGGTAGCGATAAGTCGTCGCCATTTTCCAAATTAATCTCAGGAATTTGGAAGTGCCCACGCGCCACTAAGGTTTGAGTTGCTTGGATTTCCTCTTCGCTGGCCAATGGCAGTGTGAAACTAAACGTGGTGCCGACCATCGGCTGGCTGCTCACGTAAAGTGAACCGCCCATCAACTCAATCAGTTGGCGGCTAATCGATAGTCCCAGTCCCGCACCTTGACGATAGCGACTTGCATCTTGACCAGCTTGAATTAAAGGCTCAAAAATATGCTCAAGATGTTCTGCTGGAATCCCCTGACCAGTATCGACCACTTGCACGCGGACGTGATCGTCGACAATGGTAGCGGAAATGACGATCTTACCTTCTGAGGTGTATTTAATGGCATTGCCAATCAAGTTATACAGCACTTGCTCGAGGCGTTGAGGATCGGCCGAAACGGCTTTCAGGTCGGCTGGTACTTGGTTGATGATGCGAATGGTCTTATTGCCTAGCAGGTGATTAGAAAGCTCAAGCACCAAGCGTGTTGCACTGGCTAAGCTTACTGCCGATTTTTGTATATCCATGCTGCCATAGCGCATTTTGTGGTAATCCAATAAATCGTCTACGAGGTTAGCTAAGCGTTGACCACTTTTGATAATGATATCAAGTTGGTATTTTTGACTGGCGGGAATGACTCCATTTGCTCCTGACACAAGGGTTTCTGCTATCCCAACCATGCCATGTAGCGGTGTACGCAATTCGTGCGAGGTTGTTGCGAGGAACTCATCTTTCAGTTTATCAGCCAGTTGCAACTCATCATTTTGCTTTTGAATCAGCTTGATGTTGCTTTCAAGTTCTTCGTTTTGCTGTTTGATGGTTTGGATTTTTTCTCGAATCGAGCGCTGCATACGTTCGAAGCTGATAGCCAAGCGACCGATTTCATCTTTACGCTCGGTATTGAATGTCGTTTCGTCGAGGTCGCCAGCGGATACTTTCTCCGCCGCCCAAGTCAGCTTTAGCAGTGGTGATGTAATGAAGTTGGACAAATAATGCGATGCAATCACCACAAGAATGATCGCGATTAGCATGGCGATAACGAAGAGCTTTTCCAGTTGATGAATGCGTGAAAACGCCTCTTTTTCTGGAAGTTGAACCACGAGCGCCCATGTAATACCGCGTGTTTGAATTGGGGCAAATGCAGCGATAATTTCTTCGCCAAGTCCATTGGTGTAGGTGCCAACGTCGGTTTGTCCCGCTAAAGCTTTATCGATGACTTCAAGACTGTTTTGAATACTGTCTTGCTTGGTATTAATCGTACGTGGTTGCTGATCGCTGCCGACCAGTAGAGTGTTGATGGACGATTCACGGTTCTTATCTGCGATCAGCTTGGTAATGCCGTTGTTTGGTAAACGGAACATAGCATAGCTGTGCAAATAGCCTTGCTGAACGATAGGTGCACCAAGCCAAGCGACTTGTCGACCATGTTCCAGTTCAAAATCAGAAATAATGACGGGCGTATAATCTTCATTCACTTTGCGGCGTTCGTTGACGTCATCAGCTAGACGTTTAAAGGTTTTACCTAATGCCGAGTCTTTGTAGCGCCCCGTTAGTAGGTTAGTACCGTAGTTGTCGTCTTTGTTGATGGAATAAGTCACGTTGCCGTTAATATCGACCAGCAAAATATCATTAAAATCTGAGCGTTTGAGTAGCTCCAGATATGCCCAGTGATAACGTTTGTGGAGTAAGCGATAACGTTCACTGCCGACATAATTTGAGGACTCCGGCAAAATCGATGTTTTGATTTGGTCACCGCTGCCTTCGATATAACGTTGCTGAGCATTTTCACGTGCTTCTTCAATATCATTGCCTAAACGGCTAAATGCATTGACGAGGCCGTAAAAACGACCACCACTGGCATACGCGAGCTCAGAGCCTACAAATCCCATGACTTCGGTTTCTTGCGCTTCGAAGTAGTCGAGGATCTGTTGTTGTTTGGTATCACGAACAGAAAGCAGATGTGAAGTGCTCTGTTCTTGCAGATCTTT
>NZ_JAWOTK010000067.1:0-2524 GCF_033338855.1 Vibrio sp. Vb0937
TTTTACCAAATCCCCCAGGGACTTCAGGTTCGATCAAATATTGACTCACCCCATTCTCCTATAGAAAGCTAACGCCCAATTAAGGTGTGAGGCACGCAATACGATGCTCCCGCATACCACCTTAATCACTAAAACCAACGCATAGTAAAAATGCCACGCGTGCCGAATCACTCTTAAATTGTTTGTTAGTTGCCCACCTCAAAGCCTAGTGCTAACATTTGTACACACACCAACAAAGGAATACATCATGGACACTAGAATTCAATTTCGTGTTGATGAAGAAACAAAACGCCTAGCTCAACAAATGGCTGAGAGCCAAGGTCGAACTCTAAGTGATGCTTGCCGTGAACTTACTGAGCAACTCGCTGAACAACAAAGAAAAACATTATCTCACGATGCATGGCTAACTGAACAAGTAAACCTAGCATTTGAGAAGTTTGACTCAGGAAAATCCGTTTTCCTTGAACACCAAACTGCTAAGTCTCGAATGGAAGAGCGCAAAGCCAGAATCCGTAATCGAGGTAAGCAATGATTTTATGGGAAGAAGAGTCACTTAATGATCGTGAAAAGATCTTCGAGTTTCTCTATGACTTCAACCCTGATGCGGCAGAAAAAACTGACAACCTCATTGAAGCAAAAGTAGAAAACTTGCTTGAACAACCTTTAATGGGTGTACAACGAGATGGCATCCGCGGACGATTGCTCATTATTCCTGAGATTTCGATGATTGTCTCTTACTGGGTTGAGGGCGATATCATCAGAGTTATGCGTGTACTCCACCAGAAACAAAAATTCCCTACGGATTGATTGCTTCCTCCGGGGAACTAACGCCTTGCTAAGGTGTGAGTAACGCAATACAAAAGCTACCGCACAGCGCCTTAATCACATAAACCACCGCAAAGTAAAAATGCCACGCGTTACAAATCACTCTTAAGCAATTTGTTAGTACATGCGCTACTTCTATTTATGCGCTCCAAAATATTGAAAATTGAGATGATATGAAAGGCTTTGAACACTGAAGTGAGACGGGCAGCTACAAAACTTAAACTCGGTTAAGAGGCGAAAGTTGGCTAGAAGAAAAACGCACTGAACTGCCCTACTTTTACTGGCTTCAAATTAGAAAAGGATTCGTTCCTCGCACTTCGACGGCAACACCAAAGAAAGACAATTCTGACTTAGTAAAAACCACGAAAGAGAAGAAGCACCAAAGAAATAGGCTAAGAGTTGGAAACCGTAAACGGTGAAATCAAAGCGAACACACCGCATATAGTGCCACCGGAAAGAACGTGAAAGGTACAAACTGTAAGGTGTAAATACGAACACCAAAACAGATAAACACCGAAACTTATGACCTTTGGTGCCAACCCCGTACTAACGCCCTGTTAAGGGGTGAGCAACGCAATACCGATGCTGCCGCATACCACCTTAATCACTTAAGCCAACGCATAGTGAAAATGCCACGCGTTGCGAATCCCTCTTGAACAGTTTGTTAACTGAGCGCCTTTCAGTTTTCGCCGTTCTTTCAGCCACTTTCGCCAAAGCTCATTTTGCTAATTAATGATTAGCAAAGCTAACCCAAATTTGTATTTAACCAAAAAATTACCGTTTATCTTTAGTTTGAAATGCGTCTCACAACACCATACTTCGGCGATGTAAGTATGCCGGACTAATCGCGAATGCCTTATATTATTAGAAGGCTTTGTGCCGCCTTTCACATCAGTAAACTTAAGTATCAAACTGAAATTAGTCACATTAGCTCAGCTAAGGAAACCGACCGAACACGCTAAATCTCTGAACCTAGAAACTGTATCATTGCGCTTTCATATTTTCTGCGCCAGTTAACGCCCTGCTAAGGGGTGAGCAACGCAATACAAAAGCCGCCGCAAACCGCCTTAATCACTAAACTCAACGCATAGTAAAAATGCCACGCGTTGCGAATCCCTCTTGAGCAGTTTGTTAGTTTGCAAACCCAAAGCGTTGATTTTAGGTTATTTTAAACTTTGAAAACAACAAACTTTATGTGCTTTGATGCACTTAAGTCAGGCGTAGTCTCAAAGCGACTACTCCATGAAACCACGTGGAACAAACAACGACGCAGAAAACGAACTCACAACACCAAAAAGCGCTTTTGGAAAACCAATCTCACAATGCGGACTTTCAACAAAGTCACTGAAACCACGTGGAACTTGCCACACCAAAGAAAGCGTCTTTTCAGCGAATAGATCGGCTTTTATACCAACAAACTCAACGAGCAGAGTTGCAGCAAAAAAGTTCACCTCAGTTAACCCAAAAGTCGCCGCACTAAAGAACAAATCAACCGTTGAAACGATACCAATTTTAAGTTTACACCACGCAAGTTAACACTGAAATTGAGTGCCGATACGACAATTTAGACTTTAAGCTTTTACCACTAGATCTTGCGATATAGACGCGTTTTCCCTCTTGCAAACTAACGCCTTGTTAAGGGGTGAGCAACGCAATACCGATGCCGCCGCATGCCACCTTAAACACTAAAACCAACGCA
>NZ_JAWOTK010000068.1:0-2518 GCF_033338855.1 Vibrio sp. Vb0937
CCGTCGCTGTCGATACCCATAAAAAGCCAGTTAAAACAATGTTGGAAGTAGCGAAAGAGCAGGGCATGACAACCGCTCTAGTGGCGACTTCGCAAGTTAACCACGCGACGCCCGCAAGCTTTGCCGCGCACAACGAATCTCGTCGTAATTATGATCAGATAGCAGACGATTACTTGGATAACAAAGTAAATGGAAAGCTGCCCGTCGATCTGTTACTTGGTGGTGGTGTTCGATACTTTGAGCGTGAAGACAGAAACCTGATTGAAGAATTTAAAACGCAGGATTATCACTACCTAACGGATTTTGATACCTTGCCTTCGTTGCAAACATTGCCTGCGATTGGGTTGTTTGCCGACAAAGCATTTCCGTTTGCTTTGGATGAGAATCCCAACCGACTCGAGAAGATGACGAACAAGGCGCTGTCGTTATTGTCGCGCTCAGAGCATGGCTTTTTCGTTATGATCGAAGGAAGCCAAATCGACTGGTGCGGTCATGCGAATGACATAGCATGCGCGATGGCAGAAATGGATGATTTTGCTAAGTCGATTGCTTTAGCCAAGGCGTATGTTGATGCTCATCCTGACACTTTGCTCGTTGTCACCGCCGATCACTCCACGGGAGGTTTAACTATCGGCGCAAATGGAGAATACGACTGGAAAACGGATGTGATCAAAGGCGTGCATCAAACGGCGTGGCCATTAGCAACGTCACTTGCAAAGGGTTCAGACATCAAACAAGTGTGGTCAGAATCAGTAGATTGGGCGCTATCAGATGTGCAATTTGAGCTCCTCATTGACGCGAAGAAGAGTGAAGAGCCCGCGAAAGCGCTTTATCAAGCCGTAAAGTCAATAATCAACGATCAAAGCCTCACAGGTTGGACGACAAAAGGGCACACCGCGGTGGATGTTCAGGTGTTTGCTTATGGTAAGGGGTCACAAGCATTCGTTGGCTCTCAGAACAATACCGATATCGCAAATAAGTTGATTGGCTATCTTCAATAAGAGATGTTTTTTAGCCGAAGATAAGTTAGAAGTTACTCTGTAAACGAAAGAACAAAGAAAATGCCTCAGCAATTGCTGAGGCATTGTTTTAGAAGCCAACTTCTCTTGCTAGAGAATTATTGTGCACGGTATTTACCGCTGTTTAGTTCAATTTTAGACGCTTTGACGCGACTGTCAGCATTCAAGTAATCGCTGATGCTAAGCAAGTCTTGTCCTTCAGAAGCTTTTAGCACCGCAGATTCACCATCTGCAAACACAACGTCTAGCTTTAACTCTTTTGCTACTGCTTTGGCATCAGCGGCGTTGTTTACAGTGATGTAGATAAGTCCCGTCGCTTTAGACACATTGCCAAACGCGTTCTTAAACACCTCGTCACCGGCTTGCAGTTTAACTGCTTCAGAGAGATTGCTCACTGTGTTCGTTTGCACTTTACGATACGCTTCACCATTCACCTCAACTGCATCAGAAGGAACAAACAACTCGGGACTTGGTTGTTGCGACAACTGCGTTTCGGCATAGGCTGCGTTGGCTATTAGTGAAAGAGCCAAAATAGAAAATGTCTGATATTTCATGTGATTGACTCCTTAGTGGCCAAAGATACGCATAGACCAGTTTTTGATAACTCCTGGCTTTGCGTTGTTCGCCATCGGTACATCATAGATAGCGGATGAGTTGAAGTAAGCGATAAATGAGAAGACTTCATCACCGTTTGTATCGATAGCTCTCAGTGTCCATTCACCCTTGGCATTCTCGCCGTAGAATTGGTTAGACAACATCAGTTGGTTTTCGTAACCCGTAATGTTTGGAGCAAGAGACTGACCAACAAGGCCGTTACGTGGTGTTTGCAATACGGAGCGAGTGCCTGATGGGGAAACAAGCTCGATTGCCAAATCAGGTAGACGCGAGTGTTCTATCGTCAGCTGTACCTGTACAGACTCAACGGTAATGTCGTCAGTAATTGCGATGTTTGACGAACCACCAGCAAGGCTTGCATCGGGCACACTGACTTCTGTTGCATTGTTTGCCCACGGTGTGATGATTTGCGCTGGCAGAACATTATTTGTCATGCGAGCGCGTTTCATCGCTTCATCCAAATCAACGGCACCAAAACCATAGAAGGTATGGAAGTTCACGCCAGCCGCGTTTTTCTGCCAAGGTGAGATTGCTTCGTAGCTCACCAACTCGCCTTTATCATTGGTAAATTCAAGTTGAACACCCGGATGCTCGGCATCGGTAACGCGTGCGGTTTCTGCCAGCAACGCACGAACATCACGGGCAGATAAAGCGTGGTTGGTTGACATGATAGCGGCGATTGCACCAGAAGTGTTCGGCGCAGCCGATGATGTGCCGTTCATGGTGCTGGTATAATTACAGTTCGGGTCAAGCTCTGTACCACCGTGTAGACCATTAATACCAAGGCCGTCACTGGTGTTTTGTCCTTCTTCACATCCCATCAGGTCAGTTGTGACCATCGCAGGGAAGTCTTGCCCGTATTCTCCTGCTGGCGCGGCAACCCA
>NZ_JAWOTK010000069.1:0-2516 GCF_033338855.1 Vibrio sp. Vb0937
TCTGCCAAGGTTTGGTCTGCAATGTTGCTCTCAACCACAGGCGTGTCGTTCACCGCATTCACGGTGACGTTGACCGTTGCTTGGTCAGTCAGTGCACCATCGGTCACGGTGTAAGTGATTTCGGCGTCGCCATGGAAGTTCTCAGCCGGTGTGAAGACCAGTTTGCCATCAACAATCTCAACTGTACCTTGTGCTTCAGGTACAGACGCTGATTGGATAGACAGCGTATCGCCATCAATGTCAGTATCGTTTGGCAGAACATCAATCGTCACTGGTGTATCTTCGTCAGTAACGGCATTGTCATTGGTCGCCACTGGCGCATCATTCACTGGTGTGACATCGACGTTCACCGTGGTGGACTCCGATACCCCACCCGAGGTAACGATGTAGGTGAAGCTGTCTGCCCCGTGGTAGTTGTCGTTTGGCGTGTAAGTGACGCTGCCATCCGGGTTGACCGAGACCGTGCCGTTCGCTGGACCGTTGTTGGTATCCAGCGACACCACTTTGTCGTCGCCTTCGAACGTGTCGTTACCTAAGACCTTGATGATGGTCGGCGTGTCTTCCACCACCGTCGCTTTATCTGCCACGATGTCCGCCACAGGCGCTACTGTGAAGTTCACCGTTTGGCTGACGCTTTCACCGCTTGGGTCGGTAGCCGTAAACGTTAGGATTTCTGAGCCGTTCCAGTCTGCGGTTGGAGTGAACGTAGCAATGCCATTTTCTATTGAGACATTGACACTACTGTTACCAGAGACGCTAAACGTTAACTCACCATCGGCGTTATCCACATCGCTGAAAGCGGTATTTAGATCGATGCTGTATGGCGTAAAGTCTTCCGCCAAGGCTTGGTCTGCAATGCTGCTTTCAACCACAGGCGCGTCGTTCACCGCATTCACGGTGACGTTGACCGTCGCTTGATCAGTCAGCGCACCATCGGTGATGGTGTAAGTGATTTCAGCGTCACCATGGAAGTTCTCAGCCGGTGTGAACACCAGTTTGCCATCAACAATCTCAACTGTACCTTGGTTACTCGACACAGACGCTGATTGGATAGACAGCGTATCGCCATCAATATCGGTGTCGTTTGGTAGGACATCAATCGTCACTGGCGTGTCTTCGTCAGTAACAGCTGTATCATCTTTTGCCACTGGCGCATCGTTGACTGGTGTGACATCGACGTTCACCGTGGTGGACTCCGATACCCCACCCGACGTAACGATGTAGGTGAAGCTGTCTGTACCGTGGTAGTTGTCGTTCGGCGTGTAAGTGACGCTGCCGTCCGGGTTGACCGAGACCGTGCCGTTCGCTGGACCGTTATTGCTATCCAGCGACACCACTTTATCGTCGCCTTCGAACGTGTCGTTACCTAAAACCTTGATGATGGTCGGCGTGTCTTCCACAACCGTCGCGTTGTCTGCCACGATGTCCGCCACAGGCGCTACTGTGAAGTTCACCGTTTGGCTAACGCTTTCACCGCTTGGATCGGTCGCCGTAAAGGTTAACGCTTCTGAGCCGTTCCAGTCTGCCGTTGGGCTAATGGTCGCGATGCCATTTTCAATCGACACCAACACGTTGTTGTTGCCAGAAACGCTGAAGCTCAGCTCGCCATCCACGTTATCCACATCGCTGAAGGCCGTATTCAGATCGATGCTGTATGGCGTAAAGTCTTCCGCCAAGGTTTGGTCTGCAATGCTGCTCTCAACCACTGGCGTGTCGTTTACGGCATTTACGGTGACGTTGACCGTCGCTTGGTCAGTCAGTGCACCATCGGTGACGGTGTAAGTGATTTCGGCGTCACCATGGAAGTTCTCGGCCGGTGTGAACACCAGTTTGCCATCAACAATTTCAACTTTCCCTTGGTCACTCGGCACGGACGCCGAATCAATGCTTAACGTATCGCCATCAATGTCGGTGTCGTTTGGCAGAACATCAATTGTCACTGGCGTGTCTTCGTCAGTAACAGCTGTATCATCTTTTGCCACTGGCGCGTCATTGACTGGTGTGACATCGACGTTCACCGTGGTGGACTCCGATACCCCACCGGAGGTAACGATGTAGGTGAAGCTGTCTGTACCGTGGAAGTTGTCGTTTGGCGTGTAGGTTACGCTGCCGTCCGGGTTGACCGAGACCGTGCCGTTAGCTGGACCGTTGTTGGTATCCAGCGACACCACTTTGTCGTCGCCTTCGAACGTGTCGTTACCTAAGACCTTGATGATGGTCGGCGTGTCTTCCACCACCGTCGCTTTATCTGCCACGATGTCCGCCACAGGCGCTACTGTGAAGTTCACCGTTTGGCTGACGCTTTCACCGCTTGGATCGGTAGCCGTAAACGTTAGGATTTCTGAGCCGTTCCAGTCTGCCGTTGGGCTAATGGTCGCGATGCCATTTTCAATCGAAACCAACACGTTGCTGTTGCCGGACACTGAAAAGTTCAGTGCGGAGTCGCTGTCTTTAAATGCGTCGTTTAAATCAATCGTGTAGATCGTAAAATCTTCTGCTAACACTTGATCTGAAAT
>NZ_JAWOTK010000070.1:0-2512 GCF_033338855.1 Vibrio sp. Vb0937
ACCAAGAAGTAATTTGGCGCGGTAACGGTGCAACGGCGGAACAAGTTGACCAAGCCGTTGCTGCAGCGCGTGCTGCGTTCGTCGAATGGAAAAAGCGTCCATTCGCTGAACGCGAAGCAATTGTGTTGGCTTTTGCTGAAAAAGTGAAAGAAAACAGTGAAAAAATTGCCGAAGTGATCGCGAAAGAAACGGGTAAACCAATTTGGGAAACGCGCACAGAAGCGGCTGCAATGGCTGGAAAAATCGCTATTTCTATTCGTGCCTACCATGACCGTACTGGTGAAGCGACTCGCGAAGCTGCGGGCAACCAGATTGTATTGCGACATCGCCCTCTTGGCGTAATGGCGGTGTTTGGGCCATATAACTTCCCTGGTCACTTACCGAATGGCCACATTGTTCCTGCCTTGCTAGCGGGGAACACAGTTGTGTTCAAACCATCTGAGCAAACGCCTTGGACTGGCGAGCTAGCTATGAAATTGTGGGAAGACGCGGGTTTACCAAAAGGCGTGATCAACCTTGTTCAAGGTGCGAAGGAAACCGGTATTGCGCTGGCTGATGCGAAAGGTATTGATGGCATTCTGTTTACGGGCAGTGCGAACACGGGTCACATTCTGCATCGTCAGTTTGCAGGTCAACCAGGCAAGATGTTAGCGCTAGAAATGGGTGGCAACAACCCGATGGTCATCTCTGATAACTACGGTGATTTGGATGCAACGGTGTACACCATCATCCAATCGGCATTCATCAGTGCTGGTCAACGTTGTACTTGTGCTCGTCGTCTATACGTGCCGTTTGGTGAGAAAGGGGATGCTCTGATCACTAAGCTGGTGGAAGCGACGAAAAACATTCGCATGGATCAACCATTCGCAGAACCTGCGCCATTTATGGGCCCACAAATCTCTGTGGCTGCGGCGAAGTTCATACTTGATGCGCAAGCAAACCTGCAATCTCTAGGCGGTGAAAGCTTAATTGAAGCGAAAGCAGGAGAGGCGGCGTTTGTTTCTCCAGGCATCATCGATGTGACTAACATTGCTGAGTTGCCAGACGAAGAATACTTCGGACCGCTGCTGCAAGTCGTGCGCTATGAAGGTTTGGGTAAAGCCGTAGAGCTGGCGAATGACACGCGCTTTGGCCTGTCGGCAGGTCTTGTATCAACAGACGATCAAGAATGGGAATACTTTGTTGACCACATTCGCGCAGGCATCGTAAACCGCAACCGTCAATTGACGGGCGCAAGTGGTGACGCCCCATTTGGTGGCCCTGGTGCATCAGGCAACCTTCGTCCAAGCGCCTACTACGCGGCGGATTACTGTGCTTACCCTATGGCATCTATGGAAGGGCAGGAGACGGAATTACCTGCGACATTGAGCCCAGGCGTGACGCTTTAAGTTTCAATAACAGGGTCACGACCATGCATCGTGGCCCAATGTGCTGACGCATCATTTAGGTTTGGGTAGTACGCGTTGGCATTACACGGCAAGTGAGCACAGACTCAAAAAGCGTGTTTGACTGACTGACATTTACCGTCACAGGTTGATGGTTGCTCGTTCATTATTCTGGACAGCTTTTGGGCTGTGAACGAGCGACCACACTCTTATCTTAATCCTACATCTCGTAACAAGGAGTCGTTATGACGCCCGATGTGTTATTTGAATCGCTATGGCAAGACTACATCCAACGTCTTTGTCCTTCTGCTGCTAAGGTGCATCAACTTCTACAAGAAGATGAGCCTCTGATTAATGATCATATTGCTTTACGCACTTTCAATGTTGAACCGCTAGGTATCGAGACATTGGCGAAACCGTTTTTAGCTGCTGGCTATAAAGCGTGTGGGGACTACGTATTTGAGAGCAAAAAACTGGTCGCAAAACACTATGAGCACCCAGATCCGAAGCAGCCTAAAGTCTTCATCAGTGAGCTGAAAGTCGAAGAGTGTTCGCCAGAGCTGCAGGCTATTGTGGCGAAACTGGTTGCGCAAGTGGATGCTGACAAACTGTCGGGCAGTGCATTTCTGCATGGCGGTCGCTTATGGGATCTAAGCTTTGCTGATTACCAAACGTTGGCTAAAGAGAGCGAGTATGCGTCTTGGCTGGCCGCGCACGGTTATGGTGCTAATCATTTTACGGTGAGTGTGAATCAGCTGAATCAACACGATGAAGTCAAACAGGTTAACGACCATCTTCGTCAAGCAGGGTTTGTGATCAATGAGTCGGGCGGTGAGGTGAAAGGCTCGCCGGAAGTGCTGCTTGAGCAATCGTCGACGATGGCAGACAAAGTGCCAGTGACCTTCGAAGAAGGTTCGGAAATTATTCCAGGTGGCTTTTACGAGTTTGCTAAACGTTACCCAATGGAGAATGGCGAGTTGTACCCAGGATTTGTTGCAGCATCAGCAGACAAAATTTTTGAAAGTACTAATGGCTAAACGCCATGGAATACCTCGGGCTAACGTTGTTGTTTGTTAGCCTCTTGCGACCTAGGGTTTGACTGAGTTGCAAGGTAAATAACAAAGTAA
>NZ_JAWOTK010000071.1:0-2414 GCF_033338855.1 Vibrio sp. Vb0937
AGTTGGTTAGAATACCGGCCTGTCACGCCGGGGGTCGCGGGTTCGAGTCCCGTCCACTCCGCCACTTATATTAAGCCCTAGTCGAAAGACTGGGGCTTTTTCGTTTGGTCGTGTCCCCTAGAAATGCATTTACACATTGAAGGCGAGACAATACGACTTTCTTTACCCTATTGGCGCATGAGTTTCTCAGGAAGATGAGCCTGCTGCCTGCACTTCTAATTACTCCGAGTTTGTATCATGTCCTCGTTGAAAGATTGGTCATTTGAACAATGAGTCTTTATAACACTCGCCCTCAACCGTAGTAGAATGAATAGTCTTCCTCACTGCGTGTTTTGTTAGCGTCTCTCTTAAACAATAATTTTCTACATCTTATTTCTCAAACATTCATTGCTTCCATGTTTAGAGCGGGGCCGTCGTTGCGTGTATTGCGCAATTTCCCGAAGTATAGTGAGGAAGAGATCTAAGTCTTCCGAAAATTAATGCCTTTTAGAAAACTTTGTTTTCTTTGCTGAACTTGCTAGTAGCGATTAACCTAAGAGGAGTTCTTGAGGAGTATGTTTGATGATGCAACAAATAAAAAATGAAACGCTGAAATCTGTATTTAAGCAATGGTCTTCCGAAGAGGGAATTGTGGTCATCAACCCTGCAACTGAGCAAGAGTTAATTCGGTTAAAGCCTAGTACTCTTGATGAGTTAGATGATCTCATTGGTCAGTGCAAAACGGAGCAAGTCCGTTGGGCTAAATTAAGTGCCAAAGAGCGCTCTCGTCGTTTGAGGGGGTGGTATCAACTACTTCTTGATAATGCAGAAGACATAGCCACGATTATTACCTTAGAGCAGGGTAAACCTTTAGCTGAGAGCAAAGGGGAAGTGATGTATGGTGCCTCTTTTGTCGAGTGGTTCTCAGAAGAAGCAAAACGTGCTTATGGCGAAGTTATTCCTGCCCCCACGACAGATAGACGTCTATCTGCAATTCGCCAGCCTGTGGGAGTATGCGCTGCAATTACACCTTGGAACTTCCCTATTGCGATGATTACAAGAAAAGCAGCACCAGCCCTAGCGGCAGGTTGTGGCATGTTGATCAAGCCATCAGAGCTTACCCCTCTCACTGCAATTGCTGTTGTTGAATTAGCTTATCAGGCTGGTATCCCTAAAGAACTGCTTTCTGTCGTGGTGTCGGAGCAGGCTGCTGAGTTTGGTCAAGTACTAAGTACTGATCCTAGGATTCAGAAGATCTCTTTTACGGGGTCTACGCGCGTTGGGAAAATTTTGATGAAGCAAGCCAGTGATTCAGTCAAGGCGGTGTCGATGGAGTTGGGTGGTAATGCGCC
Source organism: Vibrio sp. Vb0937 (assembly GCF_033338855.1). Taxonomy (NCBI): domain Bacteria; kingdom Pseudomonadati; phylum Pseudomonadota; class Gammaproteobacteria; order Vibrionales; family Vibrionaceae; genus Vibrio; species Vibrio sp. Vb0937. The sequence continues at coordinate 1,332 of NZ_JAWOTK010000071.1, forward strand.
TTTCATCGTGTTTGAAGATGCAGACTTAGATGCGGCTGCGGAAGGGCTTGTCGCGTCGAAGTTCCGTAATGCAGGGCAAACATGTGTTTGTACCAATCGGCTATATGTTCATAAAAATGTAAAACAAGCTTTTATTGATAAAGTATTGTCGAAGTTAAGCAAATTAAAGCTTGGCAATGGTTTAGAGAAAGGTGTCACATTAGGTCCTGTTATTACGATGGCCTCTAAGCATCGACTAGAGGCGGTGATCGATCAAGCTGTACAAGAAGGAGCCTCTATTGCTAACTCTCCACAGAGATGGCCTGGTCGCTTTATGGAGCCCGTTCTTTTGGATAGTGTGATGCAGGATATGTCGATTGTTCAGCAAGAGCTATTCGGGCCTGTGTTGCCTATTGTTACCTTTGAAAATGATGATCAAGTTCTCGAAATGGCTAACGATACAGAATATGGTTTGGCTTGCTATTTCTATACGAATAGCTTGAAGCGTATTGTTACTTTTAGTGAAGGTTTAGAGTATGGCATGGTTGGAGTGAATGAAGGGATCATCTCTACTGAAGTGGCTCCATTTGGTGGAGTTAAAGAGTCGGGTGTTGGACGGGAAGGTGCTAAGCAAGGACTCGATGAATATCTGGAGACAAAGTATATTTGCCTTGGTGGTTTAAGCTGATTTCAGAGATAGCCGATTGAATTAAAAAGCTAGGTTTTTACCTGGCTTTTTTTTTGTTGAAAGGCATACCATTTGCCACGCGCGTTTGTGGTTAATATTTTCTGGTTACTTAGTGAGTCGATAGTTAGCTTGCGGTAAGCGGTTTTTAATAATCAAAGCGCTTATGTTATTTCGTTATGGGGTAGGAGAGAGCTTAGCTTTAAACTAATACAAAAAAGCCGCATCAAGTGATGCGGCTTCTTCTAATATGGCTCCTCCTGCTGGGCTCGAACCAGCGACCTGCGGATTAACAGTCCGTCGCTCTACCAACTGAGCTAAGGAGGAACAAATTTTAATAAGTGGTGCCGACTACCGGAATCGAACTGGTGACCTACTGATTACAAGTCAGTTGCTCTACCTACTGAGCTAAGTCGGCA
>NZ_JAWOTK010000072.1:0-2410 GCF_033338855.1 Vibrio sp. Vb0937
GAAAGAGGATTGCTCAATGCCCAATTTCTCATGAATGACTTTTACTACTGGTGCGATGCAGTTAGTCGTGCACGAAGCCGATGTCACGATACGATGTTTGTCAGGATCGAAAATGTGGTCGTTCACGCCAACAACGATGTTCGCAATGCCTTCTTCTTTCACTGGTGCGCTAACCACCACTCGCTTCACGCCCTGATCGAGATATTGGTCAAGGTACGATGTTTTGCGGTGCACGCCTGTCGCTTCAATCACAACATCACAACCAGACCAATTCACTGCATCGATGTCGCGATGCTGTGTCGTCGCGATGCGCTTGCCATTGATGACGAGTTCATTTCCCTCAACCTGCACTTCATGGTGCCAACGGCCTTGAACAGAGTCGAACTCCAATAAGTGGCCCAACGTTGCTGCATCGCCCGCAACATCATTGATTTGCACAAATTCCAATTCTGGCCAATCGAATGCCGCGCGCAGCGCCAAACGCCCAATGCGCCCAAACCCGTTAATCCCTACTTTAATCGTCATAGTCTTACCCTTTAATCTTCAACCTTGAATCTTTGTTCGCTGTTAACAGCAAGCCTCACGACTTTTATCGTGCAAGCGTGTAATGTCGTCTTGGTATTCTTGCTTCAAGCAATTCGATGCTACTAAGTCTTCAATCAACTTGCGCATCCATCCTGGCAATTGCTGCGATAACTCGTAGTACACCCATTGTCCCTGACGCTTATCGACTAAAATGCCACTCGATCTTAACTGAGCAAGATGACGAGAAACTTTCGGCTGACTCTCTTGCAATGCAAACGCCAAATCACCTACGCAAATTTCTCCTTCGCGGGCCACCAGCATTAAGCAGCGCACACGAGTCTCGTCAGATAAAAGCTTGAAAAACTGATGTGGAAGCATAGTTAACATACCTATATATGGATATGCGTATATGTTTATTTAATTGTGCCAAGGCGTCAAGAGCCACGCTCTTGCCTTCATAAAAGTTTCATACTAATAGAGAGAATTAGACCGCGACGACGCTTTGGCTCCAGCGAACCGCTTCGCTTAACGAGGCTTTGACTTCGTCGAATTACAAACCCAACTGACCCGAGAGCTTTTCGACGCCATGCCAATCAGCTCGCTCGTAGCATTCTTCTAGCGAGATCAGCACGCCGTACTCACCCTTACGATGCAGTAACGCTTGCTGCACAGAATCACTCAACGGCAGTTGCTTCACCAGGGCTTCGATCGATAAGTCGAGCATGGCATCTAAGATCGACAATAAGCCGACCATAAAGCCTTGCTCATTGAGATGAGAAAAAGGTTGGTAACGCGACATCAGCTCACAGAACTGGGCACGTTGCAAAGAGAGGTTGTACAACTCACGCGGTTTGTTGCTTGAGATGTAAGACGCCACCACCAAAGAGACAAATTGCTTCAGCTTGTCTTGACCAAGGTAAATCAGCGCCTGACGGAACGAGCTGATTTCCACCTCTAATGTGGTGATCTGGGTATTCACAAAACGCAGTAACTTGTACGACAAGGCCACATCTTGCGTAATGATGCTTTCAATGCGGTCAAAATCCGGCTCTGGCGCGCAGACGTGCCTAAACAGTTGTAACGCTAACACCTGCTCCGGGCTGACGTATTTGGTTTGCGACACCAATGGCTTGCTAAAAAAGTAGCCTTGAAAGAATTTAAAACCCGCCGCTTTGGCTTGCTCAAACTCTTCTGCGGTTTCGACGCGTTCCGCTAAAAAGTGATATTTGACGCGCTTAGCGAGGTGGGTTTTAACCAGCTCACACGCTTTTTCTAGCCCCATCGCCATGATATCGAGTTTAACGATGTGCACAAAAGGTAAGAAGCGACGCCACTCCGGCGTTAAAGTGAAATCATCCAGCGCGATCAAATAACCTTCTCGATATAACTCGCGAATTGCATCGAGAAGATCATCGGTAGGTTGGCAAGTCTCTAAGACTTCTACGACGATTTTGTTTTTTGGCAAGCTGCGAGGCAAACGACGTACCAAGCTCTGATGAGGAAAGTTGATAAAGCATCGCGAAGAAGCAATTACTGGGTTAGTACCCAGTGATAGAAAGTTCTCGACGATTAATCGGTATGTCGCTCGGTTTGATTCGATATGAGCGGGATAGGCGTTGCTTTCCCCATCTCTAAATAACAATTCATAACCCAGCGTCTGTCTTTTACGGTTAAAAATCGGCTGACGAGCGACATACGTTGTATTCATGCGATAGAACTACCTATAAATGGCTTAGGATTTTGCAGCCGCTAATAATGCGCCACAACCCATAAACATTGAACCGAATACTTTGTTAATTTTACCCATGATCTTGTCTGAACGGATAAAGCGTCCCATCTGCGCCGCTAACGTGGTGTAACCCAACATTACGCACGCATCAATCAC
>NZ_JAWOTK010000073.1:0-2335 GCF_033338855.1 Vibrio sp. Vb0937
ACCAAGATCTACAAAAAGTACTCACCTTGCTTGATTCGGCAAACCAGCAAGCCAGTAACGAAAGCATCGAGGTCAGAGGAAAAATCAAACTTGGCCTTCTGCCAGAAACCTATGAACATCTTCAACCCATTTTGTTTGAATTTCAGGATCAATACCCGCAGGTCGAACTCGACATTCGCAATATCAACAATGGCTTTATTGATATGTTTCAGCAGGGGTTGGACATCGCGCTGCACGGCGGCATGCTGTTTGATTCAGACATTGTCGCGAGAAAGATCTTAACGCTAGACCGATGTGTCGTTGCCTCACCGAACTATCTTCAAACTCACGGCACGCCCGCCACATTAGAAGCGTTGAGCGATCATCAGTGCATTTGTTTTCGTTGGCCAAATGGCAATGTCGACAACCTTTGGCATTTTCAGGAACAAAACGTAGCGCTCAAACCAAAACTCATTTCCAACAACATCGGCTTTATTAAAAGCTCCACAGTGCTTGACCGCGGCATCAGTTATATCCCAAAACTGTTGGTAAAAAATGAGCTCGAATCCGGTGCATTGGTGCAAGTATTGTCTCAATATGCTGTCACGGAAGAAACGGGGTGGTTACTCTATCCTCAACCGAAAACGCTGAACCAAGCTAGCCGGTTACTTATTGAACATTTGTGCAATAAAATCCCAAAACTTTTGTAGTTTGCATTTATTGTCATAAAATTTGTGACATTGAATCATGCGCACGCATGATTATCTGAACATCTGTGAATTATAAGATGGCGCCGAAATTATGGAGCCATCTTATGAATCATCAAATCAAAACCGCTGCGCTGAGCACTATCGCGCTCTCTCTACTCGGCTGTAATCAAGCTCAACCTCAGGTTGAGGAGCCAAGCGCATCCAGACCCGTTCAAGTGATTGAAGTCAACGAAAGGAATGAAGAACTCAATAAATCATTCAGCGGGATCGTAAAAGCAAAAGAAACCGCCTCACTCTCTTTTCGTGTACCCGGCAACGTGGAAAGCGTGTTCGTAAATAAAGGCAGCGTGGTAGAAAAAGGCCAAGTCATTGCCACGCTGGACAAGCACGACTACCAAGTCTCACTAGAAGAATTACAAGCACGCATGTTAGAAGCACAATCAGCCCACAAACTCGCGAAAGCCGAGTTAAAGCGCGTAAAACAAGCGACTTCTGATGATGCCATTGCCAGCGTAAACTTAGACCGAGCCATCAGCAGCTACGAACGTAGCCTCTCTGCCGTCAAAGTGGTTGAGAAAAACATCCAACGTGCAAAAGATGCCCTGCGTTACACCACTCTACGTGCACCATTCACTGGCATTGTTGCCGACGTTTCTGTTGATCCACATGAACAAACCTTGCCGGGCGGCAGTGTTGTGTCAATTCAGCAAGAAGGCAGCTGGGAAGTGGACATCGACGTGCCGGAAAATATGATTGCGCAATTCGCACTAGGTCAGCCAGCATCGTTGACTTGGTATGATTCGGAGCAATCCTACCGAGCAACCGTGGCAGAAATCGCGCCGAAGAAGCACCTGCTCAAACAAACCTATACCGTCACGCTAGACATCGATTCGATTTCCAGTGCGCTATTCAACGGTAAAGCAGTCACGGTTAATACCGCGCTCAACACCAGTCACTCAAGCCATTGCTTTCCTTACTCTGCAATTTTGGGTGAGAAACAAACTCTGCACGTGAATGTGGTTCGTGATGCGGTTATTCATTCAGAGCCGGTCAACCTTGACTCTATCGACGCATACCAAGCGTGTGTGACCGGAAGTTTTGAGCAAGGCGATTATGTGGTGATCAGCGGTAGCCATTATCTGAGCGAGGGCGATGCCGCCCCAAACCTGACCATCAAGACGTTGTAGGTGCGAATCCATGATCAATTTAGCTGAATTCGCGATTCGCCAACGTAAGTTCGTTCTGTTCTTTATCGTATTGAGCGTGATCGCTGGCATCTATTCTTACTTCGACTTAGGCAAGTTGGAAGACCCGAGCTTTACAGTAAAAACTGCGGTAGTCGTGACCCTTTATCCGGGTGCGTCTGCCGAAGAAGTCGAGCACCAAGTCACCGATACCGTGGAAACCAAATTGCAGGAAATGGCGGAGTTGGATCGCTTGCGCTCATTGTCTCGCCCAGGTTTGTCTATGGTCTTTGTTGACCTCAAAGAGAGCCTTAATTCCAAAGCACTTCCGCAGGAATGGGACTTATTGAGACGCAAAGTGGACGATGTAAAACTGCAGCTGCCTTCCAGCGCGCAGATCAGCGTAGTACAAGACGAGTTCTCTGAAGTCTACGGCATGCTTTTCTCTATCCACAGCACAGA
>NZ_JAWOTK010000074.1:0-2303 GCF_033338855.1 Vibrio sp. Vb0937
AATGCCTGCGATAAGATATGAAATGTATTCAATTATGTCCGTCATATTCACATTTTTTCTCCAGCGCTCTAACGCCCTGTTAAGGTGTGAGCAACGCAATACCAAAGCCACCGCATACCACCTTAAACACTAAACGCAACGCATAGCAAAAATGCCACGCGTTGCGAATCACTCTTAAACAGTTTGTTAGCCGTTTGAAAGCTCACGTTCTAAAGAAGCACCTATTCTTAAATACTGTTCTTTTATTTTTCGCCCATAACTATCTGTAAAATCGAATGCTTTTATTGATTCGTATGCCTTTTGCTTGTATACGAAGCTTTTAAAAACGACTTGATGAGGGTGCTCTTCACTCGTTTCAAAATTGCATAGAAAACTACGATCCACTAGAGATTGATGTTTGCCTAGATTGGTAAAAGCAACTAAGTACTGATATTCATACATTTCAATTAGGTACAGTATTTCCTTTCTTAGCTCAGCATGATGCGACTCCAAGCTGTCTCTGACCTTGTAGATTGACACCTTACTTTGGTCACCAATTTTATTCTGGATGTAAGGGATTGCCCAATAAACTAACACTGATAAGTTATCAGCAATCGAATGTAACTGTGAGGCAAACGACTCTATATGCGCCTCGCTTTCAAACACATTTTTAACGGCATTATCTATTTCTTCATCCGAGACAGAAGACCAAGTAGCCATACTTCCTAAATACGCAGATGCTAGATTTACCGCTTTCCAATCATTATCAGGTATAGAGGCATAAAGTGAGGTTTTAGCTTTGTTACTATGGTAGTTTACCAGCCTAAATTTTTTCTGAATTGACTCAGAGGCTCGTACCAAAAAATCATCATCTACACTCCCTAATTCGCTGATCTTACTGATCGTTTTACCTATATACCAACGCAATGATTATCTCTCCCAAAGACGGCTAACGCCTTGTTAAGGTGTGAGGCACGCAATACCGAAGCCTCCGCATACCACCTTAACCATTAAAACCAACGCATAGTAAAAATGCCACGCGTGCCGAATCACTCTTGAACAATTTGTTATAAGGCGGGCTCAAGGATAATATCCTGACCATCAACTTCAATTAGCCCGAAGTCACCTTCTAACGAAAGGGAGCCTTGTAAATAAGAGACTCCTTCAACTTCACCTAATGTTGGAATGTCACTTAAAGTCGTCTTTCTAGCAGATAGCTGCATTCCCTTAAAACGAACAGTTATCGCTTTACCTTGCTTATTACTGACAAAGAGTTTGACCTTCTGATCAGACTCTAAAAGGAATAGTATTTCAATATAGGTATCATCAAAACTTTGATTAAGCGAGAGTAACTCTGAATCAGTTAGACAATTTAGTTCCATATTTCTCCAAGCCTTATAACGCCCTGTTAAGGTGTGAGCAACGCAATACCGATGCCTCCGCATACCACCTTAAACACTAAACGCAACGCATAGTGAAAATGCCACGCGTTGCGAATCACTCTTAAACAGTTTGTTATATTTCAAATATGTATGAACCATTGACTGCTTCAAGAAAAACCACTTTATTGAACACACTTTTATCAATTTTGTTTTTCAATATATCTATACTTTCTTCATAGTGCCCGTAATTGATCGCGTCTATTAATATCAGCCACCATTGCTCATAATTATCATAGTAAGGTGCTATTTTTGAGGATTTTCTCTCAATGCAGTACTTAGCATTTTTAAGCATTTCTTCCACAACAAGACAACCCTCTTCATACTCGTCGAATACCCCGCATTTGAATACTTGCTGATTGTCTTTAAGTTCATGGCGATCGAAACTCACAGACAATCCATCTGATATAATATAAAGCTTTTTATTAAATACGCTCTCAGCTGTATCAAATGAATGGAGTAGTTCCAGTAATAACTTGCCATTTCGTTTCAAATTGCCAAACGGTCTTCTAATTTTGAAGTGAACATAAAATCCAACGTCCCATAAGTTGCAATCATAAGCTTTAAGGCTATTTTCCAAATAGGATAGAATTCTCATCCTGTCATCATCATAGCGCCTCAAAGCTCCCTGATATTCGTAGTGGTCGTTGAGTCTAGTAACTTCAATCGCAATATTTTCATTAAGTAAAAAGTCAGGGGGAACATTACCTTCTGGCTCAAATATTAAACTATGATGGGATATCGATTTTAAGTAACTCTCTGCCAACTTTTCTTCTTCATTCATAGTTGCTAATCTCAAATTGAAATATAACGCCCAATTAAGGGGTGAACAACGCCACCACCCAACCTAACGCATTGTACCGTAAACACTAAATTTGAAGTAGA
>NZ_JAWOTK010000075.1:0-2288 GCF_033338855.1 Vibrio sp. Vb0937
TTCCTCCTTAGCTCAGTTGGTAGAGCGACGGACTGTTAATCCGCAGGTCGCTGGTTCGAGCCCAGCAGGAGGAGCCACTTTTAAAGCCGCATCACTTGATGCGGCTTTTTTGTATCTGCTTTATACGTCATTTCTCGTTTTCCCATTTATCTGCACTTCATTTCTAAACATCAGCGAACATTAAATCCTTTCTTCAAAAATACTTATTTCACGATAAAAATTTAATCCTCATCGTAATTTCAATACGCATTAGTATCCGAGCATATTCATCTTCACTAAGATGCCCGAGTTATTACATTTCTTCTTTTAGCTATGCCTTGCATAGTGATAACACTTTATTTGTGAGCTAAATATGAAACTAAAAACTCAAGCCTATTTATTATCTGCGATCATATTGCTAGCTCTCCTAGCTCTGACCGCAACGGGCTTATGGACACTTCGCGTCGCAAGTAACCTTGATAACAAAGCTCGAGTTACTGAGCTATTTAAAAGTGCGTACAGCATACTTACCGAAGTAGAAAAGATGGCTATCGAAGGCAAAATGCCGGATGACGAAGCGAAAGCATTAGCCACTCGCCTACTTCGTAACAATATCTACAAAGACAACGAATACGTTTATGTCGCAGATGAAAATATGATGTTCATCGCCGCACCACTAGACCCTCAACTGCACGGTACCAGCTTCCATGACTTTAAAGATGGCAGTGGTAATAGCGTAGGCCAACTCATTCTAGATGTATTGGGGCACAAAACAGGTCAGATCGTTGAATATACCTGGAGCCAAAAACAAGCAGATGGCAGCATTGAAGAAAAACACTCGATAGCAGAAAAAACACCACACTGGGGCTGGGTTGTCGGTACAGGTATTGGCTTTAATGAAGTTAACGCACGTTTTTGGTCGACAGCACAATGGCAGCTTGTGCTATGTCTGATTATCGCGGGAAGCATTCTAAGTGGCCTGATCATTTCGATTCGCAAAATGCTTCATCTACTTGGTGGAGAGCCTAACGATGTGCGCAAAGCAGTTCAAGCTGTCGCTCAAGGAGACATTCAGACCAGTTTTGATACTGTGGCACCGAGAGGAAGTATCTATCGTGCCGTGCAAGATATGAGTCAATCACTAGCTACTATGGTGACAAACCTAGAGAAGTCTATGCATGCACTGCGCGCAGAGTTGTTTGCCGTAGAAGCTCGATCAAATACGATTGCCGATCTTACCGTATCTCAGCAGCAATCAACGGCGATGATTGCCACTGCGATGACTGAAATGGCATCTTCAGCCAACCATGTTGCCAATTCAGCAAGCGACACCGCAAACAATACGGACGAGGCTGACAAACAAAGCCAACATACTCAGAAACTCATTCATAACACGGTTGAAAACATTCAAGGTTTAGCTTCTCAATTAAATACTGCGAGTAAAGCGGTCGCCGATCTAGATCAGGATGTAAATAATATTGTAAAAGTGCTCGATGTGATTGGTGATATCGCAGAGCAAACAAACCTATTGGCACTCAATGCAGCCATTGAAGCAGCACGTGCTGGAGAACAAGGCCGAGGCTTCGCAGTCGTTGCTGATGAGGTACGCAACCTAGCAGGACGCACACAAGACAGCACAAAAGAGATTCAGTATATGATCTCCAATCTGCAAGAAGGCTCTCGCAATGCCATTCACACAATGGAAATATGTGCAGAAACTAGTGAAAGCACTGTTACAGAGTCTAAGAATGCCTCTGAAGCTCTACAGCAAATTGTAACGGCGTTAGAATCTATCACCACAATGAGCCAGCAGATCGCTACTGCTGCCGCTGAGCAGACGCAGGTTAGCGATGATATTGCGCTACGCATAAACCTTATCGAGGAAAGCGGAGGCCAACTCAACTCTGTCGTAACCGAGAGCCAATCAAGTACTCAAAGTTTAGCTTCACTAGCGAATGAGCTAGAAGGTTGGGTAAACAAGTTCTCAGTAAAGCACTAGTTTAAAGTCAATTGTTCAATAAAAAGCACGTTTTCAGACGTGCTTTTTTGTTTTTATCGCCTTTATTTTGCAAGTGAACACACTATCAATGTTAAAACATCGCTTAAAGCATGGCGCATTGCTGCTAAAAACGCATAAAAACAGCCCACTCCGAGCACAAATTCATCAAACGATATTTTATTTTAATTTTATTGTTGACCTGAAAGCCGAAAAGCCTTTTAATACACCTCGTCGCCCGGATAGCTCAGTCGGTAGAGCAGAGGATTGAAAATCCTCGTGTCGGTGGTTCGATTCCGCCTCCGGGCACCAC
>NZ_JAWOTK010000076.1:0-2278 GCF_033338855.1 Vibrio sp. Vb0937
TTATCCGATCCTGCAACTTGCCAAGACGCTTCTGGCGTACCTTGTAACCAGATGATTCGTATGATGTTGGAACAAGGAGCGGATCCAATAGGTGCTGATGGACAAGATTTACAGAGCATCTCTCAATACGGACGACTGAATTTGGTGGGAGCTCTGACTGCAACACCTTCGGAACCGCCACCTCCTCCTCTAGTCGTTAAGGCACCAGAAGCTCTTTCCATCTCGATCTACAATAGTATTGTCTTTCTCACTTGGGACTATTTGGGGGATCAAGATGCCATTGCAGGCTTTAGAGTCGAACGCGAGAGTTGGAATGCAAAACGTAATCGATGGCAAAGCCTAAGCAGTTGGGATGTTCTCGACCCAACGGTCATGACGTTTGAAGATTCCAGTGCCAATGGCGAAGTGCATTATCGTGTTGGCACCATTCAGCAAAGCGATGGTTCTTTGTTCTGGAGTGGATGGAGCGATAACATCACGGTTGCAGGTTCTGGTGGTGGTAAGGGCGGCGGAAAAGGTGGAGGCAAGCCGAACAAATGATCGCCATGAAAAAGGCCCGAGAAGAGGGCCTTTTTGTGCTTTTAACTTTCTATGTTTTCAATATCGAACAGAGATAAATACGGCACTGTGGCTAAAGATTTGCCACGAATTGTTTATTAAACTCAGCGTTTACTTTATCGCTTAGCTGTTCGTATTTTTCGCTCAACGCAATTTGCTGCGCTTGTAGATGAGTTGGGTTCTTAGCAAGATCAGAGGCATGAAGTTGGCCCATCTCCTCCATAAAGCCGCTAGTTAGCTGGCTGAAGATCGCGTCTTTACCGATAATAAAGCTCGCAAAATTCTCTTTCACGAATGCTTGTTCATTCGGGTTTAAGTTTTCTAAACCCAGACGTGCTTGGTTAGCAGAGGTTACATCATCAAACGTTGCGTTAGCTGGGTTCGTGCCTGGCTTCAGATAGGCGGCATCATTTTTAAAGTCATTGGCATTTTGAGTAAACGCATTTTCAATCAACTTTTGAGAAAAGCTTCTGACTTCGAATGTTGACTGCACTGGCTTATGGTCGCTGACATTCTCAAAACCATCTGTGATAACACTGGTTTGGTGGTTCTGTAAGTTGCCCGTTTTGTTGGTTAAACCAGTATTATCCAGCTCACCGAAGTCAGGGCGATCTCGGCCTTCTTTCTGCTTAATATTGCCAGTGTGCTTATCTAACTGCATGTAAGTATGGCTATCGAGTGGTTTGAACTTAAAGCCATGTTTCGCTAAGTGCGTATCATCGTGGGCAATTGGGTCGTACAGCACATCAGAGCCTTCAGCAACGCGCTTCTCACGTTCATTGAGATCGCCAGTGATCAGAACTTCCTCATTTGGATTAATGCCTTCCATCAACTTGTTGCCTTCGAACTCACGTTTGACTTCTTTGTTGGAATCCAGGTGTGCAGAAATGACGTTTAAAGGTTGTCCATTGATCTCCAAAGCCGTTTTCACGCCGCCTTTATTACCCGTGATGCCCATGAAGAATTCCATGTTTCGTCCACCGATGCCGTGACGATATTCAGACTCATTTTTCACGTTAATATCGACGCCATCTTTCGCAAAAACAGACATCGAAGTGTAGCTGATACCTTCACCAAGCCCTTTAGTCATGACTTTCATTTTGTTTTGGCTAAGCAGGTTCATGCCATCGAGTTCTAGGTCGTTAGCAAGCAATTTCGATTCTTGTTCGGCAAATAAGACCACATCATAGTCACCCTTTTGGATAAGGTTTTGGAAGTAGTTCTTCGTCTCTTCAGGCATCTTTTGGTTGGCTTGGTTGTACGTTAACGTCAGGACCTTAACGTTGCCGTTGTTCTCTTTTTTGTGCAGTTGTTGGTTCATCAAGTTCAGCTTTAAGTCGCTGTTTTTCGATGAATCTGTTTTGCTAAAAAAGCGATTAAAAAAGCTGCGATTTTCTTTTTGTTTGAGGCTAATTTCACCATCATTGCTTTTGGTAACGCTGTATTCTTTACCAAATACAGAGCCAAATTTAACGGTATCGCCTTCTTTCGCATTGGTTTTGATATTTTGAATATCTGCGAGGTCTAAATTACCTCGATGTTGACTATTAATTTGAATTGTCGACATAAAATAAACTCATTTCTAAACATGGTCGTTTTTAGCGGGATTAAATGAAAATCCCAGCAGGTAATTGTTCTGGAATTGCTTCTTCGTTATCGGTTTGTTCAATGAAGAGGTGCCACTGCTCAATTTTTTCTAGCAGTTGTTGGAATGTGTTTT
>NZ_JAWOTK010000077.1:0-2259 GCF_033338855.1 Vibrio sp. Vb0937
AAAATGGCTTCTAACCATGTTTCCCTTTCTTTATAAATCATGTGGTTACTTTCCTTCTTCTCGGCAAGTAGCCGATTATATAGGTTTGTATTGATGACACAATCAATATGGATCACATAATGGTTTATCGATTCAGCTAATCTGTGTGTGTTAGCTTTTGAGCTGTTTGAGTGAAATTTTTATAGCACTTTGTTTCGTGCGGGTGTAGGCTCTTGCCTGTATATTTTTGAGACAAAAAATTCATGTTATATCTCTTGTTTAAAAACTTCGTAAGAAGGCTGAACTCCGTGCAAAAAACGCGATGAAGTGTTGCTCGGAGTCATAAATTATCTTCATCAGATGTGGAAATACGTGCACAGCTAAGCTGGAAAATGCGTAGGTTGTATTGCATCTGAGTAAAGACAAGAGACCGCCGGTGATATTTCATCACCGGCTTTTTTGTATCTGAAGTTTGAAATCAGATATGAAGTTACCCATAGTTGAAATAGGGGCCGGTATGTAAGTACCGGCCCTTTTTATTTGGTGAAAAACATGAGTGTGTTACACGTTAAAAATATGTCCTATCAGGTTGTTGGTCATCACCTATATTGCCATTCCCACTTCACTATTCATGCTGGAGAGCATGTAGGAATCACCGGTGCAAACGGAGTAGGAAAAAGTACATTGTTAAAGTTGCTTGTTGGTGAAATTTCTGCCGATGAGGGAGATATTCATTGGCAGCCAAACTTAGAGATTGGCTATCTTGATCAACATCTTGTGGTAGATAAAACTCAGACGATTAGAGAATGTTTACAATCGGCATTTAATGGGTTGTTTGAAGCTGAACGTGAATTATTTTCTTTGTATCAAGAGATGGCTGAATCTGCATCGCCTTCTTTGCTTCGCCGAGTTGCTAAGTTACAAACGGAATTGGAAGCCCAAGGCTTTTACGCCTTACATGCCCAAATTGAAAGTGTATCCGCAGGGCTTGGTATACAGCAGTTGGGACTGGATACTCTAATGAGTGCGTTAAGTGGTGGGCAACGCCATAAGGTCTTATTAGCGCGCTTATTGTTGCGTGAACCAGACGTCTTACTGCTAGATGAGCCGACTAACTATCTTGATGCAACTCATATTGAGTGGTTGAAGAATTATCTCAATGCTTATGTAGGAACCGTACTATTGGTGTCTCATGATGTGAGTTTCCTGAATGCGGTTACTACCTGCATCTGTGATATCGACTATCAAAAAATCCAGAAATACACCGGCTCATACCACAAAGCAATGGCGCAAAAGCGACACAACAATTCGCTGTTGGAAAAAGAGTACCACTCACAGCAAGCTGAGATTAAGAAACTGGAACAGTTTATTGCGAAAAATGGCGCAGGTGTGAATGCGAGCATTGCGAAGGGCCGTAAGAAACAATTAGATAAAATTGAAAGGATTCAGTTGCATAGAATAGATGCCGTGACTGAATTTGATTTTTCTTATGCGCCTATTGGACATCAAAGTGTTGTTAGTGCCGAGGCGTTGAGCATTGGCTATCAAACGCCTTTACTGTCACCGATTGATATCACTATCGCGCGAGAAGACAAGTTGGTGATTGAGGGCTTTAATGGCGTAGGGAAGTCGACATTGCTCAAAACGCTAATGGGGGAGGTGCTTCCACTCTCTGGTGAAATGACGTTTGCACAAGGTCTTAAGATCGGTTACTTCGCTCAAGACCTATCTTGGCGTCATCCGGATCATACACCGGAGCAAGAGGTGTGTGCGGTCGATTCTTCAATCAATAGTAAATCGGCTCGTAAGCTGTTAGCACGCTTCGGGATAAAGGGTGATAAAGCACAACGTCGCTTAGAGGCGTTGAGTGGTGGGGAGCAAACTCGCGTTAAGCTTTGTTGTTTAGCAACACGAGGCTGCAATGTACTCATTCTTGATGAGCCAACTACGCATCTTGATACCAGCAGTAAAGATGCGTTGAAGCAGGCGCTACAACGTTTTGCGGGCAGTGTCATCTTGGTTTCACACGAGAAGGCATTTATCCAAGATTGGCCAGACAGAATCGTCGATATCGCGACCTTAGCGGAGCTTTCGTTGCAAGCGGAGGTTGAAGCATGATTCAGTCGATAGCGTTGTTCTTTATTGCATTTTTGGTAGGTGCTGACGAATTGCTGCTTGGCTCTATTTTAGAACCTATCGGAGGTGATCTTGGTGTTCCTCCGAGCCAGGTGACACTCTTTATTACGGCGTATAGTCTAGCGATTGCGTTTTGTGCGCCTT
>NZ_JAWOTK010000078.1:0-2251 GCF_033338855.1 Vibrio sp. Vb0937
AGATACGCACTTCATCGGTATCCGCTCCCGAACGAATCTATCCGAGGAAGTGATCAATGCGGCAAACAAACTGGTTGCGATTGGCTGTTTTTGTATCGGAACTAACCAAGTCGATCTTGGTGCGGCGGCAAAACGTGGCATTCCTGTATTCAATGCACCGTTTTCAAACACACGAAGTGTAGCAGAACTCGTGCTTGGTCAGATTCTTCTGCTCCTTCGTGGGATTCCTGAAAAGAACGCCTTGGCACACCGTGGTATTTGGAAGAAGAGCGCAGACAACTCTTACGAAGCGCGTGGTAAACGCCTTGGTATCATTGGTTACGGCCATATCGGTACTCAGCTGGGCATTATTGCTGAAAACTTAGGTATGCGCGTTTACTACTACGATATCGAAAACAAACTATCACTTGGCAACGCAACGCAAATCCATACGATGAGCGAGCTGCTAAACAAATGTGATGTTATTTCGCTGCACGTACCAGAAACACCTGAAACGAAGAATATGATGGGCGAAGAAGAATTTGCTCGCATGAAGCCTGGCGCAATCTTCATCAACGCCGCTCGCGGTACCGTTGTTGATATTCCTGCGCTTTGCCACAGCCTAGAAGCAGGTCACTTAGCTGGCGCAGCAATCGACGTATTCCCAGTTGAACCAAAAACAAACGCTGACCCGTTTGAATCTCCACTACAGAAATTCGATAACGTCATTCTAACGCCACACGTGGGCGGCTCTACTCAAGAAGCACAAGAAAACATCGGCGTGGAAGTAGCGGGTAAACTGGCGAAATATTCAGATAATGGTTCAACACTATCAAGCGTTAACTTCCCTGAAGTATCTCTGCCTGAACACGGTCGTGAGTGCTCTCGCTTGCTGCACATTCACAAAAACCGCCCAGGTATTCTGACTCAAATTAACACCATCTTCGCAGAAGAAGGCATCAACATCGCAGCGCAGTACCTACAAACTGAAGCTGAGATCGGCTACGTAGTTATTGATGTGGAAACTGAGCGTTCAGAAGAAGCACTAACTAAGCTGAAAAGCATTGAAGGCACGATTCGTGCTCGTATTCTTCATTAAGAAGAATCCATACAACAAAGGCAGGGATTATCCCTGCCTTTTCTTTTTGTGTTACCAAAACAAATTATTTTAATTTGTAAACCACATCCACTTGGTCACGAATTACAAGAGTCGAGTCTTGGTAACTGTTCGAACCTTGCTTGCTGTCCATCGCCATTGAGCGCATCAACACAGGCTGTACATGCATTTGGTTATAGTTAATTTGCCAGATGCCGCCGAGTTTTTTATCAAAGCCAGATGCAAGCGATGCCGCTTTTTCTCTCGCATCTTTGATCGCAGCCATGCGCGCTTTTTGTTGATATTCCGCTTGATTGCTCACTTTCAATTGGATGTTGTCGACCTGATTAATGCCAGCTTTCAACGCCATATCCAAATACTGGTTAAGATCGGCTAAATCTGTCACTGTTACATTGATGCTGCGTGATGCTCTGTATCCAACCAACTCCGCTTTGCCCGAGTTAGGGTAGTGATACTGAGGCGCAAGATACAGGTTTGAGCTGGTGATATTGTCCTTTGATAAACCAGCATCAGACAGATATTGGAGAAAATCTTCGACTGTTTTATCGACTGATTGTTTTGCTTGTTCCGCTGTCATGGTGGTATCCACCACTTTTACAGAAAAGGTCGCCATGTCTGGTGTTGCGACCACCTCACCGTAACCCGTTGTTGTTACGTGAGCAAATTCAGGCACATCAGCCAAGACTGAAACACTGCTAAGACTAAGAGCTGAAGCCAGCAAACACGAATACAGTTTCATTCGACAAATCCATCCATATCAATAGTGAAGTGTCTCCACAAATCAGAATCACCGACTTTGTTAAGTCGCCGAGCTGTAGGAGTAAGTGGTTTCATAATAGAAACTTCCGGTGATTATCCAAGCTCCTAACTTCACTTCTAACACAACTTTGACTGTGTAACTTTGGTGTAATTTCAACCATTCGTCATTTAATATTCGTCAGAAATGGTCGTCTATTCAATCACTACTGTGGTAAATGACGCTGTGCATAATTGACAATCGCTTGTGAAATCTCCTGCAATACGCCAGTTTCCAGCTGCCAATGATGCCAATAAATACGATAAGACATCAGGAAGCCAGGCGTAATATCAATTAACGAGCCTTGCTCTAGCTCATCAGTAATTTGCAAACGAGGGATCAAACAATATGCCACTCCA
>NZ_JAWOTK010000079.1:0-2154 GCF_033338855.1 Vibrio sp. Vb0937
AGTTGATCCGAAACAAGATTTCATCATCGCGACTAACAATTACCGCGCGTACAGCAATACCTTCCCTGGCACTGGTCCGAACTTCATTGCATTTGACTCTCCAGACGAAAACCGCTCTGTGGTTGCTGCGTACATTTCTCGCGTCAGTGAGGAAAAAGGCGAAGTCACGCCAAGCGCTGACAATAACTGGTCGTTCGCACCAATTAAGTCAGACAAAAAACTGGATATTCGCTTTGAAACCTCACCGAGCGAAAAAGCTTCGAAGTTTATCCAAGACAAAGGCCAATACCCGATGAAACGCGTCGCAACTGACGAAGTGGGCTTTGCGATTTATCAGATCGATTTAAACAAATAAGCGACTCCATGTTCAAACTAGCGGCTCCTCTGTGAGCCGCTTTTTGTTACTGCGCAAAGCAGTTAAGATAGTTCAAATGCGCTAACCCTTTCACTGCAGATAACCTTCATGCAAAACGACGTATTTTTCGATCTCACTCAACATGGCTTTTCAGAAGACGAAGCCTCACAACTCATGGTCTATGGACAAGAGTTAGAATTACCCACTAGACACATTCTTAGCCATCAAGGTGAATTTAGTTCACACATCTACTTCATTCTGAAGGGGTTATGTCACGCAAGCTATCTCACAGAGAAAGGCAGAGAATTCAGCAAAGAGTTTTATTGGGAAAAGGACTGGGTGATCGGCTTTGAAAGCGTGATAAAAGGTCAACCTTCACCGTACTTATTGGAAACGCTGACCGCATGTCATTTATTCTGTTTGCCTATCGAGGCATTGCATCAATGGCGCGCCGAAAAGCACTCAATTTACCTAAAATTGCTCGAAACGCAGTTGATGAACAAAGAGAATAAAGAACGTTTTATGCTGTTGTATTCGCCTGAGGAACGTTATCAGCTATTTTGCCACCACTACCCAGATTTAGAACAACGCATTACCGACAGCCAAATTGCGGCTTACCTCGGCATTACCGCTATCAGCTTAAGCCGTATTAAAGCGCGTTTAGCAAAAGACAACAAATAAGAGACGCACCAAACAAAAAAAGGCTCTTCCAACGAAGAGCCTTTGTTCAATCTAATGACTTATTTAAGAAGACGCGCTCGGAACTGACGCCCTTTCATCTTACCCGTACTGATAATTTGCAATGCTTTCTTCGCGGCAGACTTTTCTACAGCAACGTAAGAACGCACAGGGAACAAATGAATCTTGCCCACTTGCGCACCTGGGATGCCATTTTTGCCAGTCAAACAACCAAGAATATCGCCAGGACGAACTTTTTGCTTCTTGCCGCCATCAATGTTGATGGTCACCATCTTCGCTTGGTATGGCTGCTGATTTGATTTCGCTGGCAAGGTCGCGGGTACCACATCCATCTCTAAGTACTCTTCGATACGAGCAACACGTAGACCGTCTTTTTCACCAAAGAAGCTGAACGCCAAACCTTTACTGCCTGCTCGGCCAGTACGGCCAATACGGTGCACGTGCACTTCTGGGTCACGAGACAGCTCAAAGTTGAACACAGCATCAAGATTGTCCACATCCAAACCTCGTGCCGCCACGTCCGTTGCCACAAGAATAGAAACGCTCTTGTTCGCAAATTGCACCAGTGCTTGATCACGTTCACGCTGTTCAAGATCACCGTGAATATCGATCACGCTAAAGCCGCGATGGTGTAATTCATCCGCGACATTTTGAACCGCTTTCTTCGTGTTACAGAACACCACCGCCGACTCTGGTTGGTAAGTCAAAAGAAGATTGGCTAGCGCCTCATCACGCGCTTCAGTTCCTTCTACTTTGTAGAAGTATTGAGCAATGCTGGAAGTATCGTGAGTCGATTCAACCTTGATCATCTCTGGCGATTTCATAATACGCTGAGCGATTTTCTCGATCTTCTCTGGGAATGTGGCGCTAAAAAGCAATGTCTGACGCTGTTTAGGCGCCGCATTAATAATCGCATCCAAAGCGTCTTGGAAGCCCATTTCTAGCATACGATCGGCTTCATCCAGCACCAGTGTATTCAGCTCTTCCAAGTTAATACGGCCTTTCTCAAGGTGATCCAGAATACGCCCCGGAGTACCAACTAGGATATGCGCACCATGCTCTAACGAACCAATTTGCGGTCCCATCGGCATACCGCCGCA
>NZ_JAWOTK010000080.1:0-2149 GCF_033338855.1 Vibrio sp. Vb0937
AAGTGCAATATTCAACAACGTCTTCGTTTCCTGACTTTTGTCGTGTACTTTTCACCGCATAATATCGTATCGGCAAAAGTATTGACTTTAACCTTGGGATTATACTGAGCTCTTGTAAACTATCAAACACTGATAACAATAAATCACAACGATCTTGACGCAAAATCGAGATCTGAGTCTTATCTGTCCTTTGCGTCATCACTCTGACTTATCCAAGCATCTTGTTTATATTTAACTCAAGATTAGCCAGCTGTTTGGCAACTTTACCAACATCACCAGCACCTTGCGTTAAAATTAGGTCGCCGTCTTGTATAACGTTAGCCAAAACTGATGGTAATTGCTCGATTTCTGGAACAAAAATCGGATCTACTTTACCTCGGCTGCGAATCGTACGGCACAAAGAGCGTCCATCCGCGCCGGCAATCGGTTTTTCACCCGCGGCATACACGTCAAGCATGATCAATACATCAACCTGCTCAAGCACGTTTGCAAAATCATCGTAAAGGTCACGAGTGCGACTGTAACGATGTGGTTGGAAAATCATAACCAATCGCTTATCTTGCCAACCACTGCGTGCTGCCTTAATGGTTACGTCAACTTCCGTTGGGTGATGACCGTAATCATCGACTAACATCGCATGACCGTTACCTGTATCAAACTCACCAAGGTGATCAAAACGACGGCCAGTACCTTGAGTGCCCGCCATCGCTTTTAGAATCGCGTCATCTTCAATGTCGTCTTCCGTTGCGACCGCTATTGCTGCTGATGCGTTCAACGCATTGTGACGGCCTGGAATGTTTAGCGTGATATCGAGGTTAGCTCGACCTTTACGTACTACTGTAAATTTACCTTGCTGACCTTCTTGATGATAATTTTCGATACGTACGTCCGCATCGTCAGAAAAGCCGTAGGTGATCACTTGACGGCTAATACGCGGAATCAACTCACGAATCACTGGATCATCGATACAGACAATGGCTTGGCCATAAAACGGCAGGTTGTGAAGAAAATCAATGAAGGTTTGTTTCAACGTTTCGAAGTCACCACCGTAGGTATCCATGTGGTCAGCTTCGATGTTGGTAACGATGCTCACCATAGGTTGCAGGTGCAAGAAAGAGGCGTCGCTCTCATCCGCTTCTGCAATCAGAATACGGCTAGAGCCCAAGCGCGCATTGGTGCCCGCGCTCTTTACTAGACCGCCGTTTACAAACGTAGGATCAAGGCCTGATTCGGAATAGATTTGTGTGACTAGTGCTGTGGTGGTGGTTTTACCATGTGTACCCGCAACAGCGATACCATGACGGAATCGCATCAGTTCAGCCAGCATTTCTGCTCGGCGAACAATAGGAATACGCAATTCACGAGCCGCCATGACTTCAGGGTTTTCTTCGTTAATCGCGGTGGAAACGACTACCACACTAGCCTTTTCGACATTACTTGCTTGGTGACCAATAAATACGGTTGCCCCTTTCGACACTAAGCGCTCGGTTACTGGGTTTTCAGACAAGTCTGAACCCGTGATTTCATAACCTTCGTTTAGAAGAACTTCAGCAATGCCGCTCATGCCCGCACCACCGATACCGATGAAGTGGATGCATTTCACGCGACGCATTTCTGGTACCATCGCGCGAATCTGAGCTAAGTCTTGTGTATGTTGGATAGTCATTAATTCGATTCTCAATAATTCGTTAACGCTTTTCGGTCAAAGCGACAATGGCTTGTGCGACAACTTTGTCAGCATCTAATTTTGCGGCACTGCGTGCCTTTTGAGCCATTGAAAGTAAAGCTTGGCGATCCAATTGTTGGATCTGTTGAGTCAAAGACTCCACGGTTAAATCAGGTTGTTCAATCATCTTCGCAGCACCGCATTCCACTAAGTGGTCGGCATTCAGTGCCTGTTGACGGTCTTTATGCATGAACGGGATAAAAATCGCGCCTACACCTGCTGCTGAGACTTCAGATACCGTCAATGCGCCAGAACGGCACACTAGCAGATCTGCCCACGCATACGCTTGTGCAACATCATCGATAAACTCGGTCACTTCTGCATTAGCAACATTGTTCGCTTGATAAGCAGCTTGCACTTCTTGCGCTGCGCCTTTACCTGCTTGATGACGAATACAGTAGTCTTGTCCCAAGTTTGCCATCA
>NZ_JAWOTK010000081.1:0-2140 GCF_033338855.1 Vibrio sp. Vb0937
TGACATCGAAATCTTCATCTAGCGCTTTTGCTTCCGAAAGTGAGTTAACGCCTACCAGCTCAATTTGAGCCAAACGACATTCTTGGACAATTTGCTCTGCATAAGCATAGTTATCACATATAAAGAGCCCTCTTTTGACCACATCGGAATGCCAACCAAAGAGAGGTAACGCTTCTACTTCTATTGAAAAACCAAAGCATGTGCCCACCCCCTTGGTCGAGGTTGCCACTAGCTTGCCTCCCATCATTGACACTAATTGGCGACAAATCGCAAGCCCTAGCCCTGTTCCGCCAAACTGTCTCGAAACACCCTCGTCTTCTTGAGTAAACGGTTCAAAAATGGTCGCCAGTTTGTCCCTTTCGATGCCGATGCCCGAATCCTTGATAAGAAATGTTAGCGAACCTCGCCCTTGCTCTAACGCTTCTTCGTAGCTAACGTCGACTGAGATATAGCCTTGTTCAGTAAACTTAACGGCATTGGAAACCAGATTAGTAATGATCTGTTTGATGCGATGATCATCGACCATCACGCGAGCCGGAATGTTTTCATCCAATGAAATATCGAGTTCAAGCTGTTTAGACGTGGCTTTAGATTGAAACAAAATCACCGATTGATAAACGACTTCGCGAATGTCAGCTTCAACCAACGACAATTCGAGGCGCCCCGACTCGATCTTAGACAAATCTAGAATATCGTTTAGCAATGCAAGCAAAGTGTGGGAAGAGGTATCGATGTCATCCACGACTTCTTGCTGATGAGGCGATAGCTCACTTTGCGACAAAATTTCAGTCATCCCCATGATGCCATTCAGCGGCGTTCGAATCTCATGGGACATATTGGCAAGAAATACAGATTTTGCTCTATTGGCTGCCACTGCCGACTCTTTGGCGTGCAGGATTTCGTGAGTTTGCCTTTGCTTTTCTTCCACCACACGATTGACTTGCTGCGCAAAGAGAGTGAACTCGTCACTACCATCGACTGCGACTTTTTTCGCTTTTTCTTCCTCGTTAACAAGGGCATTAAGAGCATGAATGATTGCGCCAATCTTACTGTTAACACGATACCAAGTGGCAAAGCCCAACCAGCCAAGCAAGAGAAGAACTACCGCAACACCACAGGTAATGAGCAATACATTTCGTTTTTGCTCATTGACTTGAGTAAGTAGGGATTGCTCAGCTTGACGAGTAAATCCTTCAATCATCATTTGCAATCGCTGAACCCGAAAATCGAGTTCGTCAAGGTAAGCCGCATAATCGCTGCGTGGCATGTCGCCATTCATCAGCCTCGCTCTTGATTCCAAATTACGTTGATAGCGGGGGGAGCTGAAAAGGCCAAGCAGTTTATCGACATGCGCATAAGATGCCCCCAAATGCAAAAATGCATCTAGATTTTGCTGCTGACGATCAATGGTTTGAAAAAAAACGCTTTGGTTCAGCTTCGCATCTGGATCCATCACTAAACGGTAGGTCAGCCAAGCCTCTTTTTGCGTCCAATAAGATAATTGAGCAAGGTAAGCAATAAAGTTCTGCATGGCGTGCCCATCGCTATTTCCATACAGCTGATAGTTTTGTAGCAAGGAAAGCGACATTTCTTGCAATAACTGAAACGCCCAATCACCCACTTCATCCGTGTTGGTAAGATCCCCAGACACCATACCAAGCATCGCCTCTTTTAAATCATCGGCGTACTCGGAAGTGTGTGGATTAGTGGAAAATTTATGATGCATGGAGAGCACCACATTATTTTGGACATCCACTTCGATACTTAAAGGCGTTTCCTGACCGTATTGGCGTCTGTCTTTTTCCATGCTGTAGATAAAGTGCGAAGCCTGAGATATCAGCTGGAATCCCTGTATGTTGCTTACGGTTTGATTGAGATGATCGACTCGCACCGAATTGGCATAAAACTGGTGGATCGCAAAAGCAACGATCACCACTGCGGGTAATAACGCTAACAACGCTAAACGTGTTTTGATTGATAATCTCAGCATCCATCTTTCCATGTGTTACGAACGCCTACTGATTTAATACTAGACTAGTTTCACACATTAATAATGGATATTGATGAGTTAAAAAACACCCTCATTTCACCTAGTAACACTAGGGATATAGGGTTACGGCGGGTTTAGGTGCCTGTTTTA
>NZ_JAWOTK010000082.1:0-2138 GCF_033338855.1 Vibrio sp. Vb0937
ACAAAGAACAGCAACATCGCCGCCAGAATCATGTTGATTTCAGACAGACGTTTTACCCCACTATCAAGGCCTGCAACCACCGAGATCAGCGCCAATGCCGTGATCACAACAATCAACACGACTTGAGTTGTGTCGGTCATTGGCACACCAAACAAGAAGTTCAAACCTGTTGCTGCTTGTGAAGCGCCATAGCCGAGCGATGTCGCCAGACCAAATACCGTCGCAACAACTGCAAGAATGTCGATAATGTGCCCTACCCAGCCCCAAACTCGTTCGCCAAACAGCGGGTAGAAGATGGAACGCATGGTCAGTGGCAACCCTTTGTTGAACGAAAAAATCGCTAAGCCAAGGGCCAACAACGCATAAATCGACCAAGGGTGAAGTGCCCAGTGGTAAATGGTCGCAGCCATACCAAGTGCAGATGCAGCATCTGTATCACCAACTGCACCACCAAGTGGAGCCCAGTCGGTGCGCACACCATTTTCAATGTTCACGCCGCCAAGTGCAGAGCTGAAGTGCGACATTGGCTCAGACACACCAAAAAACACTAATCCGATGCCCATACCGGCTGCGAACAACATCGCTAGCCAGCCTGCATAAGAGTAATCTGGTGTCGCTTCAGTACCACCAATTCGAACTCGGCCAAGCGGTGTCACAATCAAGACCAAGCAGACAATGACAAATACGTTGCCAGAAGCAAGAAAGAACCAGTCAAGATTGGATACTAGCCAAGCACGTAAGCCAGCGAAAAATGGTTCAACTTGTTGGCGAAAAGTTAGCGTTGCCACAACAAAGAGGACGATAGCCATCCCAGAAATTGCGAAAACTCGGTTGTGAATGTCTAAGCCGAATGGGCCGACTTTTAACGCAACGTTATCCTGACCAATCTGATAGTCAGTATCTATCGCGTTTACCTTTCCATCGGGACGTTTAATCCCACCATTATTGTCGGTGCTCACGAATACTCTCCTTAACAATACGTGACCAAATTTAAATACTTTGTAGGAGTTTGAGTGATGATTAGTTCACATCACCAAGCACAAGTTTAAGTATATGTATTTTCTTAAAGTAGTTGCTCTCATTAGCATCTTAAAAGGAAACACCTCCATCGATCATTTGATGTTTTTGTGTTTAAGGTAAATAACTTTTATTGCCAAATAGCAGAAATTGGCATGTCTCGGTTAAAGTGATATTGCAACTGAGCTTGAAACAACTCTGCCGTCGCCAATGCATCCGTTAATGCGTGATGCGGTTGATAAGCAGGCAGACCATATCGTTCCCGAGCATGCCCCAACCTCACTGACCCTGGCTTCTTACCTTTTAACTTATTCCAAATGCCTGAACATTCTCGGCGTTGAAGTGCGTACTCGATATCCAATGTATCAACGACGGGAAATTGAATCCCTTCGCCAATGGTGTTTAAAAGCGCATTATAAAAAAACTGCCGCTCGATATTCTTGTAGTGCACCAGCACCACCTTGCCAGCGAGTGCATCCAAAATATCACCTAGTATTTGCCTTAATTGGGGCGCGTTTTTCACTTCAGAATCCGTAATGCCATGAATAACGACAGACTCCTCATTAAGCTCTCGGTTCGGATTTACAATCCAATGCGCTGAACCACTGCACTGCACTCGGTCAATCGTAAACGGCACAAGACCAATGGTAAGAATGGCATCGTCTTCTGCATTTAAGCCCGTCGTTTCAAAATCTACCGAGACAAACGGCACCTCTTTTAATGGCGTATCCCCATTCACCATAGGAGTCGAATAGTATCGCTTCAACCGTTGATCTTGCGCTTGCTCTGCCAACTGCTCAAACAATACTGACCACTCCGGCGTTTGCGAAGTATCGAGCAGCGGTGTACTCGCCTTACTTTTTGCCAACCACATCATTTACTGCTTCTTTGGTAGCGGAACGTAATGAAGTTCTGCGCATTGCTTAGAATTTGGAATGCCGCTTTTAGATTACGACGTTCGAAATCGGACATGTTTTCTGGCTCGATGTTGTTATCCGGCTCATCGCCATTTTCAATATCCAAGGCTTGGTGACGGATTCGAACCATGTAGATAAGCTCCATCGCATCTCGCAAGTCCATTCCTCGCCCTTTTGGCAGGATCCCGGCGTCATTAATGTCGT
>NZ_JAWOTK010000083.1:0-2124 GCF_033338855.1 Vibrio sp. Vb0937
ATCGGAAACGTCGATCATTGTTGTATTCATTGACGTTACGCCAACCACTTTTGCACGTTGACCATTGATCAGCACGTCTGCCATATTGCCCATTTTTCTTGGGTAACCGTCAGAGTAACCGACAGGAAGGTTCGCCATTACGCTTTCTTTAGTGGTTGTAAAGCTGCTGTCGTAACCCACAGTGCTGTTTTTCGGTAGGTGGTGCAGTGATGCTACGCGTGTTTTGAAAGACACGATGCGCTCGTAAGGTAGGGTTGCAGGGTAGTCACCGTATAGCATGCCGCCAGGACGAACCATATCCAGATGTGCTTCAGGCAGATTTAGCGTGATGTAAGAGTTAGCCACGTGCAGTGTGATGTCTTTACGTTTCAGACCTGCGCTGTCCATTAGCCACTTTGTTTCTACTTTGAAACGGTCAACCTTGCGGCGGATTTCATCAAGACCTTCATTCGGGAAGTGGGTCATCATACCTACGATTTTTAGGTTAGGATCGCTTGCGATTTCCACACCTTCAACCTGACCTTCATACGTTGTCAGATCCAGACCATTACGACCCATGCCTGAAGTATTCAGAGCAAGGTGAACAGGAATAACGGTATTGTAGTTGTATGCAATCTCGATGATTTGATCCGCCTGCATCTTAGTGCCAATCAGCTCTTCGATTTCGTACTGTACGCCGTTTTCAATTTCGTTGCGGCTAGCCGCACGGACACGCATGATCTTGCCTTCGAAGCCATGCTCACGCACTACGCGAGCGTCTTCATTACTGGTGATACCCACACATGCAACGTTGTTCGCGATGATGCTAGGCATCAGGCCTGCGATACCGTTACCGTACGCGTCAGCCTTCATGATGGCACAGATCTGAGTGTTGCCCTTTAGATCCTTCTGAAGCAACTGAATATTATTTGAAAATGCCTGAGTATCAATTTCCAGCCAAGCGTTGCTCGCCTGAACGCGCTCTTCGCGCTCGCTGTCATCAAAATCAACTAGCAGAGGAGCGGCATGTGCGGCTGTTTGGCCCATCAGTGCCAGTGCAGTTAGGCTAAGTTTCAGTTTCAAAGGATATCTCCTGTTATGAGTTTTTTCTTCTTGTTGGTTGAAGTTAAAGTGTAAATAGATGCACAACGTCGCGTAGCGCAGTAGCCTTGCGTTTCCGCTCTTCAACCCCTTGTTGTGCGTCCTTAGCAGATAATCGGTTTTCTTCGGCACTGTTGCTCAGTGCGGCAAGATTGAATGATAAGTGTTCGCAGGAAAAGGTCTCTCTTTGACCGATTCAGTCCTCTCTTCCATGCTTTGGTAACGGTTGATATTTCGCTGCGTAAACCGTTAAGTGAGGCGTTGGCCTGGTCGACAGAATGCTTGGTTACGTCCCGAATCATCGGTTTCAGCTAGGTAATGGTTGCCGCAATACTTTCTGGTGGACGGGTTAACTTTCCGCAGGGCTGCCTTAAAGGCGATGAAGGCATTTACCATTGCGTAGACTTCACGTTTACTGGCTACCGTTCTTAACGTCTTTCATCTTCAGTTTGGTTGAATATGGATGTCGTAAACTCGACCATTTTTCATCACAATAGTGTGATTTTCATTCCATATTTTGTGTCGCAAATAATCTAGGCGGCAGAGACTACATGAGACTTAAATGTTTTAGAACGGTTTGGTGTCTTTTTTATTGAGTTTTCTGAAAATAAACAAAAATCAGAGAGAAATCGTAAGATTTTGCGTCTCGACCGACACAAAATCTCATGATTTGTAGGGGTTATAGATGGTTATGCGAGGTGTAGGTCGAGCGGCGTTTTGCTTTTTCGGCCGCCGATTTCACGGGTGAGGGTCGGGATCAGGTAGCCAGAGACGTTTTCTAATAAGCCTGCCATTAGTTGTCGGGCTCGTTCGTCATCGACCATAAAGTGGGCCGCTCCCTGGACTTTGTCTAGCACGTGCAAGTAATACGGCAGGATCCCAGCATCGAACAGGGCCTCGCTGAGCTGGCTCAGGGCATCAACGGAATCATTAACGCCTCTTAGTAAAACTCCCTGATTTAGCAGGGTGACATTGGCTTCTTTTAGTTTTTTCATTGCCTGGCGCAGTTCATCGTTAATCTCATTAGCATGGTTGATGTGCGTA
>NZ_JAWOTK010000084.1:0-2103 GCF_033338855.1 Vibrio sp. Vb0937
AATCGCAGAGCGTGCTGGGGCGGACGGCATTACCATCCACCTGCGTGAAGACCGTCGCCATATTTTGGATCGTGATGTGCGTATTCTACGTGAGACGATTCAAACACGTATGAATCTAGAAATGGCGGTCACTGAGGAAATGGTTGAGATCGCACTAAAAACTAAGCCAGAGTTTGTTTGTCTCGTACCAGAAAAGCGTGAAGAGCTCACTACTGAAGGCGGCTTAGATGTGGTTGGCCAACTTGAGAAAGTAAAAGCGGCAACGCAAAAGCTAACGGAAGCGGGCATTAAAGTTTCTCTGTTTATTGATGCGGATCGTCAGCAAATTGAAGCGGCGAAGCAGTGTGGTGCACCATTTATCGAGCTTCATACTGGTCATTACGCTGATGCAGAAACAGAAGAAGAGCAACAAGCAGAATTGAAGAAGATTGCTGCGGGTGCAAGCTACGCTGATGACCTTGGTATTATTGTGAACGCTGGCCACGGTCTGACTTACCACAACGTGGCACCAATTGCTGCGCTACCAGAAATTTACGAGTTGAACATTGGTCACTCTATCATTGGCCGTGCAGTGTTTGATGGCCTAGAAAAGTCAGTGGCAGAGATGAAAGCACTGATGATCGCGGCACGCAAATAACTAGGTTCTGCGAATGGCTATTTTAGGTTTAGGAACCGATATTGCTGAAATCGAGCGTATAGAGAAAGCGCTAGGCCGCAGTGGTGAACCTTTTGCTCGACGTATTCTCTCTGAGGATGAAATGGCAAAGTTTTCGCAACTTAAGCAGCAAGGGCGTTATCTTGCTAAGCGTTTTGCCGCTAAAGAGGCAGCATCGAAAGCGCTAGGTACAGGGATTGCTCAAGGCGTAACTTTCCATGATTTTACCGTCTCGAATGATGAGTTGGGTAAGCCAGTTTTAATGCTGTCTGGCGTGGCTCAAAAAATGGCGCAGACGATGGGCGTTAATCACGTTCACTTATCTATTTCTGATGAACGTCACTACGCGGTTGCGACCGTGATTCTTGAATCCTAACCCTTTAATTTGAATAACAAAAGCCAGAGCAAATGCTCTGGCTTTTTTGTATGAAGTTTAGTCAGAATGCTACTGCTCTAGATAAAGTTTTGCGGTGGTGGTGACCTTAATCATTTCATCTTGCAGTTCAAACATTTCAGGTTCAATTTCCTCAATGCTGGCTCCTGAACGAAGTGCGTGTTCAAGCGTAGCACAGAGAGATTTTAGCCTTGGTACGCCACAATAAGAGCTACTGCCATGCAGTTTGTGGATCACATGAATTAACTCTTCACGCGAATAATCGTTTTGCTCAAGTGCGTGGTCGACAACTTCTTCTACTTCTGGAATGAAATCGATCAACATACGCAGCATATCTTTGGCTAAGTCTTCCTTATTAGCGCTCTGTTTCAATGCGGCTTGCCAGTCAATAATCACATCAGGTTGTGTATTTTCAGCTGTGGCAGGTGCTTCACTTGCTGGTTCATCGACGTAGGACGGCGCAACTTTCCCTATGCTTTCTGTACAGGTATTCGGATTCCAGTGGACCAACACTTGTTGCAGTACATGCTCTTCAATTGGTTTGGTGAGGTAATCATCCATACCTGCGGCGAGCAGACGATCGCGCTCCCCGGCCATGGCGTGCGCGGTAACGGCGATAACTGGTGTGTCTTTGTTTAACTCAAGCTCTTTGATGTTCTGACAAGCTGTCACGCCATCCATTAATGGCATTTGGATGTCCATAAAGATCAGGTCGTATTTCTTCTCGGTAGCGAGATTTACGGCTTGCTGGCCATTGCTACAAGCCGTTACGGTTTCAACCCTTTCTTTCAGTAGTGCTGAAATCAGTTTTAGGTTTGCAGGGTTATCATCCACCGCGAGCACTGTCAGTGGCAGTCGTTCGCTTTCTTCTGTTTCAACAGGAGCGGCAATAGCTTGAGGTGCTTCAACATGTTCATTGATCAAACTTTGCAGCAGCTTACGGCGAGATAGCGGTTTGGTTAAGCACTGGATTTGATGCTCGGTCATGATTTGGTCGGCAAGCGCTAATTCGGTGCTCGGTGTACCCATGATGACACTTGGTGCCATGCGCTTC
>NZ_JAWOTK010000085.1:0-2091 GCF_033338855.1 Vibrio sp. Vb0937
CGAGAACCTAATGTGTACACTTCAAGCACTAATTTCGCTTTTGGATATTCTTCTACTTTGTAACTGAAGCTACGCCAAAAATAGCTGGCAGGTAAGCTCTCTAACTTGTTTAAGTAGTTGGCGATAGAAAAGTAGTCACCAGTTAGCTCCATACGCACTGGGTGTACGTAGTAGCCAGAGTATTGTGATGCTTCTTTATCTTCTGTGATCGGCTCAGATGGCAGAGTCTGCAATGACACCAAGTGAATGCCACTTTGCTGCTCTAATACGCTCTCTAATACGCCCGCCATTTGTGAAGGCGTTACCAAGTGTTCAATAATTTGTGACAACTGCATCGAAAGATGCTGACTTTCCGTCAACAGGTTGGAAATTTCCAAATCAATATCTGCGTTTGGATCTTTCTTCAATTGAGCCTTAAC
Organism: Vibrio sp. Vb0937; assembly: GCF_033338855.1. Classification (NCBI taxonomy): domain Bacteria; kingdom Pseudomonadati; phylum Pseudomonadota; class Gammaproteobacteria; order Vibrionales; family Vibrionaceae; genus Vibrio; species Vibrio sp. Vb0937. Next base: position 420 of record NZ_JAWOTK010000085.1, read on the forward strand.
ACGTAAAATATCAATTTCTGTTTTTTGGTTTGACTGCTTTAAGTTACTCAGCTGTCTTTCATTGTTTGAGATCTGATTGAGCTTAGGTTCTAGCACCAACGTAAACAGCAACATAACTACGGTCACGAAGCCACACAGCGCCACCAGCATTTTCTCGCGCGCGCTCATGTCTCCAAAGCGCTCTTCTAATGAGCTCCAGAATTCGTTCATTTCTCTTTATCCTCGCGCGTTTTCAACTCAAACGTCACTATGTCTTTCTCATTGCGACCGATTTTCACGTCGTCAAATGTTCGCCCAACAAGACTGATCTCATTCTTGAACTGGCTTACCCAACTCGGCACTGAACTCGGAGCTTTCGCTAAGCCTTTTAAATCCAAGGTGTTGTTGTTGATGCGAATTTCGGATAAAGAGATTTCTTGGTTGCCCAATTTTGCTAATGACTGCATCACACCTGAGTAACCCGTGCGTTGCGAATCATCGTACTTGCCCACCGCTTTCAAGGAGTCTCGCTTAGCTTTGACTTCACGCTCTAGACGCGCTTTGGCCGCTAACTTATTTGGATCAGGCTGATGCTTACGCAGCTTCACTTGGTAGTAATCTAAGTCAGATTTAAGAATATCGCCCTTGCCTTTCACAATCGCGATTTCATCTTCCAAACCTTCACTTTGCCAAGACACGTAGCCGTAAGACAACAGAATCACAGCCGCAGCCGCGCCCCAAGAAATCGCCACATTTTTTAGCGTAAGGAGATCTTTTTTCGGCTTTAAATGATCAGGATATAGATTGACGCGTCGATTTGTAGACGCCGCCGCCGCATCCGCAAGCACATGACCAGAGAGTTCATGTTCTTCAGGCAGTAGTGACGATACTTTGGTGCTTAAGCGGTAGTTAAGCGACTGAACCAATTCGTTCTCATCTTCTTCATCACAGCACACTTTCAATTGGTGTAACTGAACCTGACGAAGCTGAGCAGAGAGGTAATCTATCGAACGTTGCAGCTCCAGAGACAAACTGTCCATCTGTAGCTCGCTTGACGGTACGCCAGTAAGAGGAGGTGTCACGCTACGAATCGAACGATGAAATGCAATGGTGTGCTCAACAAAAGCACTGATGCGGAAATGCCCACGCGCGCTGCGTTGCAGCAACAAAAAGTTACCAAGCTCACCAGCGGTATCACCCCAAACATCATCTTCCGGAATGATCGCTTCTAACGGCAATTGAGCACGACTAGCCAGTAGCACAATTTTATCAAGCATCTTTCTTGATAAAACATAAGCTTGCACTTTACTTGAGTTTGGTAGCTCTACCGCATCAGCGATGATGTCGATGGCACGCTCAGAAATAAGCTCTTTGAGTAAAAACGGCAGCGCCGCCGACCACTCTTGGCGTGGCATGGCTGGCTTGTCGATTTGATACATCTGATAGTAGTTGTGTGACAGCACTACGGTCAGAGAATCATAAGCGCTCGCGGCAACGCTTAACGCTTGCTCAACAGCGCGTTCCCAATTTGATTCAGAAATTTCAAACTGAGACGGACGGCCACTTTTAGCTGGTGATGATAAATAAACTGCGTCTGGCTGAATAACCAAAAAGCAAGAGCGACCACCACCAGATGATCGCATCAGCTTGTCGAATACTGCTTTAAATTCCATGATTATTATCTTTATTTTTT
>NZ_JAWOTK010000086.1:0-2065 GCF_033338855.1 Vibrio sp. Vb0937
GATATTGCCGCGACCTTTGGCAGCTACTGCATGGGTGAAATACATGGTGACATTGGCCAGCCAGAAATTCTTCACCACAGTTTGACGTACCTTGCGATGCGCGAAGGCGATGAGGTGCAATCGCTGAATTTGCCTAAACCGCAAGTGAGCGCTTCGATTTCACCGCTGTTTAGCTTAATACGCAATGCGATTGGCGATTTGAATCATATGAACGCTCACATGGGTTATCAACTTGATCGTCAAACTCGCAAGTTACAAGAAAGCTACCGTCGTGACAGTCGCACGGGGCTGCAAAATCGCGTGGCGCTGCAAGAGCGCTTAAGTCACATCGATTGTGACGAGCATTTGTTAACGCTTAAGCTACTCAATTTCAGCCACATCAACGAAAAGTACGGGTATCGAGTCGGAGACCAGCTGCTCAAAGATCTGTCGATGCATTTTACCAATCGATTGAGAAAGCGCTTAGGCATGCCAGCGGCGCTGCAACTGTACAGCATTGGTGTAGGTGAGTGGGCTTTTGTGTTTAAGGCTGAACAAAGTAGCGAGACGATAAAACAGCACTTTACTCGTTTTGCTGATGCGGTTGAGCAAACTAACTTTGAGCCGCTCGGCCTGCGCGAAATTGATTACTTGTCTATTTCCTTGTGTGGTGGCTTGGTTAGCCGTCGTGATTTTCCTTCGGCTTCTCCTGATGAGCTCTTATTAAAAGGCATAGAAGCGCGTCGTTCTGGCGTTCGCAGCAACACGCATATTTGCAACGCTAAAGACATCGAAGTCAGTGAAGATGTACGTAAAGAGCAACTAGGGTGGTTGAGTTGCGTCAGTCGCGCGATTCTTAAGCAGAACATCATTACGTATAGCCAACCGATTGTGCACGCTTACAGTCATCTTCCTGCCAGCCAAGAATGTCTGGTGCGGATTTTAGAAGAAGATGGAACAGTGATTGCGCCGGGGCGATTTTTACCGATCATCTCAGACACGCATTTGTACACCAGATTGAGTCGTCACATGATCCGCTCGACGCTGCATTACATGCGAGATAAGAAAGGGGATTTCTCGATTAACCTGTCTCCGCAAGATTTGTTGAGCGACAAAACGTTGATGTTGCTGGAGCATGAAATCAGCCAGTTGAATGACCCGACGCGGATAGGGCTGGAAGTACTGGAGTCTGAACAGATTAAAGATTACGGTCGTATGATAGAAGTGTGCAGCCATTTCAGAAAACTGGGTGCGCGCATTATCGTGGACGATTTTGGTTCTGGATACTCCAATATTGATGAGATCTTAAAGCTAGAGCCGGAAGTGATAAAGCTGGATGGCAGCTTGATTCGAGACATCGATAAGGATTTAAAGCAGCGCAAAATAGCTTCTCAGTTGGTGCGTTTGTGCCAGGTGTTTAATGCAGAAACGGTCGCAGAGTTTGTGCACAATCGAGAGGTGTGCAAAATCGCGCAGGATATGGGCGTCGATTATCTGCAAGGCTACTACTTAGGTGAACCTACGCGTCTGTTTTAGTCGTGTTTCACGTGAAACAATGCCAATAAAAAAACGCAGCCTTGGCTGCGTTTTTTGTTTCGTCGATTGGGTTTACTCGAGAGAGTGTGTTGACTGCTTGATAGTATGGCCACTTTTCTCGGCTTGGAACAGCGCAAGGTAGTGAGCAAAGAACGTATGCATTTGCTGTTGGTTATCTTGTTCACCAAGTTGACCTAATAAATGGGCAGCAACCTCAAAGGTGCACAAGTTGCCTTGTTGCTGATTACGTCGCAGTTGATATTGAGAATCGGCGAGTGCGGAAAGTCCCATGGTAGGGATACCTTCTAACCAGCGACTCTTATTGATCATCTTGCGTGCTTCTTGCCAGGTGGCATCCAAAATAATGTACAGCGGCATTTTGGCTTGTTGCTGGCTTTGCATTTCCACATGTTCGAGTGTGATGCTTTCTTCACTTGGGAATAAAATCACCGGGTACAGCGAAGGATCAGCCAAGCGAGTGAGCAACTCTGCTGGTGGTTGTTTGCGATCCCAGATTGCTTGCTCGACGTTGAGTTGGCAATGCTGTAAT
>NZ_JAWOTK010000087.1:0-2059 GCF_033338855.1 Vibrio sp. Vb0937
CTTTGTTAATGCGGATAATCAACGCCCATTAAGCGAGGCGATTGAGGAGGTCTCCGCGCTGAATCGCGTTAATGTTCTCAATCAGAATGTCAGCCAAGCGTTGAATCGACGAATCACTTCCCCACGCAACATGAGGCGTTAACAGCAAATTCGGTAAGTGAATATTAGCGATCAGAGGGTTGCTCTCATCGGCAGGCTCCTGAGTAAATACATCAAAACCTGCTGCTGCGATCTCCCCCTGTTTTAGAGCATCCACCAACGCTTGCTCATCAACCAAACCGCCTCGACCGGTGTTGATTAGAATCGCGTTTGGTTTCATTTGCTGTAACTCGGCTTTGCCAATCAAATTCTGCGTATGCTCGTTAAGCGGACAGTGCAAAGTCAACGCGTCAGAGTGTTTCAACACTTCCTCAAATGGCACATAACCTGGTCGACATTCTGCCGCTCCTTTACGCTCCGCAAATAAAACGGTCATTCCTAGCGCTTGAGCCAGATTCGCCGTGGCTTGTCCCAATGCACCACTACCGACGACACCTAGTGTACTGCCGCCAACATCCCCGATGGAATGAGTAAAAAAGCAGAACTGCTTATTACGCTGCCATTCACCAGCCGCAATGTCTTGATGGTACCCAAACAGGTTGCGACGCAAAGCAAACAACATCGCGATCACATGCTCAGGCACAGATCGAGTGGCATAACCACGTACGTTCGCGACTGCAATGCCATGTTCAGCACAATAGTTCACGTCGACATTGTTAAACCCTGTCGCCGCAACGGCAATCATCTTGAGCTGAGGCAGCTGCGAAAGTACCGATTGATCCAGCACCACTTTATTGCTGATGACGATATCGGCATCAGCCAAGCGTTCAACCACGAACTCAGGCGGTGTCAGTGCATACTCCATCCAATGATGAGGAAACTCAGGGCGCGGAACTTGAATGTGATTGGGAATGGTGGCGCGGTCGAGAAAGACCACTTTAGGCAGTGACATAACGGCTCCTTGTTCACTGCCTAATGAAATCTATTTATGGGCGTGGCAGTGTTTTGTAATCAGGTAATTTACGCTCTGGATCGAAATAGTCAAAGATCATCTCTTCGGCTTCCGGGTAAAAGTCACACGGAACAAAAATACTGCGGAGCCAGTGACTTTTCGGGTGGTAGAAGCTCAGTTCAGAAGCGTGCAGTTCCAAACGCTCAGAGAAGGCTTTGGCTTCTTCGGTCGCGTAGAGCTCGTCACCAACAATAGGGTGACCCAACGCTTGCATGTGCACACGCAATTGATGTGATCGGCCAGTAATAGGCAGTAAACGTACGATGGTCGTCTTTGTGCCGTCTTCATGTTCTTCTCGCTTCGCGACTTGGAAGAGAGTTTTTGATGGCTTACCATCTTCAAAACACACTTTTTGCAGCGGACGGTTTGGCCAGTCACAGATCAATGGCAGATCGATTTCGCCCTCTTCCTGCTCGACATGACCCCAAACGCGTGCGTAGTAAATTTTATGCGTTAAGCGGAACTGGAACTGCTTTTTCAACGCACTTTCTGCTCGCTTGTTTTTAGCCAGTACCATCAATCCCGACGTCGACATATCTAAGCGATGCACGACTTGGATATCTGGGTACTCTTCCTGTAAACGACTCCACATGCTGTCATGGTGCTCTGCAAGACGTCCCGGAACTGATAACAAACCAGACGGCTTATTCACAGCCAAGATATGGTCGTCCTCAAAAACGATGTCGATCCAAGGATCAGTCGGTGGGTTGTACTCAAGCATTGCCATGGGTGGGATCTCTAGAAAATAAAAACGCCGCGATTATAACGAGGGCTCAGTCAAAACGCATTTTAATTTCGCGACCAATGAAAACACCAAAACCAACAGGGTTAATCAAGTCAATAAATTCGAAAAATAAAATAAAAACTGATTTGTAAATATAGTTTGACAAGTACTGCGGGAGTGATATTTATAGAGTGGTTACCCAAATAACTTTATTCCGTTCGGAAAAGCACCCCATAACATTAAATAAGGTTTCACGCCGTTTGGATTCCCGCGAACCGTTCTCG
>NZ_JAWOTK010000088.1:0-2041 GCF_033338855.1 Vibrio sp. Vb0937
CAAAAAATTGCTTTCTATGAATATGTGCTGAAACGCAAACTTTAGCAAGAACTTATTCATAAACCACTCTATTATTTCAGAGCGTGATGTGCAGAGCCGAAATCTAGGAAAAACTAATTAACAACATTACCCCCAACAAATCAAGGATCTATATCCATATAACCTCGATATATGAGAATCACTTAACTTGCAAACGAGAAAACAACTGGCAGATCTGGTGATTTAATATACAGAAATCGTTAACTAGAAATCCTTTTTTAAGCCATTTGTAATTGCTAAAAACCTCCGATTAAACAAGCCAGAAGTAACTATGCAGAAGTATCTAATTCCATTTTCTATTACTGGTTATTTTTACAGTCCATAATGTTAGAATGGCGACTTGAAAAATTTATAAGGTTTCTCTCTTTTGAACATCCAACAAGGTTTCCTACTTACTCGCCAAGCACGAGACATCAAAGGCCAAACTCAGATAGAGTTGTGGCTCGCGACAGAAGCAGGTCCGACTCAACTATTGATCAATGGTGAGAAACCCGTGTTCTTCATCGCTCAAGAGCACATTGAGCAAACCCAAAACCTGGCGCTATCGAAAAGTATTCAAGTTGAAATTCGAACTCTTGAACTGCAAACGTTCGAGCATACCCCTCTCGCAGCTTGCTATACGAAAGTAACCAAAGAAGCACTCGTATTACAAGATCTGCTCTCACAGCAAGATATCGTGACTTACGAAGGCGATATACGACTCGCTGACCGCTATCTAATGGAGCGCTTTATTAAAGGGAGTGTGGAGTTTACAGGTCATCAGCAATCGCGAAATGGCTTTCATCGTATCCAGAATGCAAAGTGTCGACGTGGTGACTATGAGCCTAAGTTGCATGTCGTTTCGCTAGACTTGGAGTGTTCAGAAAAAGGCATTCTTTACTCCATCGGTTTGGATAGCCCTCATGACTCTCGAGTCATTATGATTGGAGAACCAGAACCAGCTGAAACAAATATTCAATGGGTTCAAAATGAAAAAGCACTACTCGAAGCATTGATTGCTTGGTTTAAGTCGTTCGATCCTGATGTTATTGTTGGTTGGAACGTTATCGACTTCGATTTTCGTCTCCTTCATAAACGTGCGGAATGGCACAACATGAAGTTGATGTTGGGTCGCGCCGATCAGCCAAGCTTCTTTCGTAGCTCATCCCAAAGCCAACAGGGGTTTATCTCAATTCCCGGACGTGTAGTACTCGATGGCATCGATACACTAAAAACCGCGACTTATCACTTTCGGTCTTGGTCATTAGAATCGGTTTCACAAGAATTACTCGGTGAAGGCAAAGAGATCCATAACGTGCATGACCGTATGGACGAAATCAATCGCATGTATCGCTCCGATAAGCCTTCACTTGCCAAATACAACCTGCAAGACTGCGTGCTGGTAAACAAAATCTTCGAACACACTCATCTCCTCGCGTTTGCTATTGAACGGTCGAGGTTGACGGGGGTTGAGTTGGATCGCGTCGGAGGCTCAGTCGCGGCGTTCACCAATCTTTATTTGCCACAAATTCATCGAGCAGGTTACGTCGCACCCAATTTGCACCCTGAAAACTGGATTGCGAGTCCCGGCGGTTACGTAATGGACTCTATCCCTAACCTTTATGACTCAGTTTTAGTGCTGGATTTTAAGAGTCTATATCCCTCTATTATTCGCTCTTTCTTGATCGACCCTATGGGTTTGGTCGAAGGTTTATTACTGGACATTGGTAAGGATGACGATCAAGCCGTGCCTGGTTTTCGTGGTGGTCAGTTTCATCGTTCGAAACACTTTTTGCCAGAGATGATCGAAAAGCTTTGGGCGGCACGAGATGTTGCGAAGAAAAACAACGAGAAAGCTTTTTCTCAAGCAATCAAAATCATCATGAACTCGTTTTATGGCGTATTGGGCTCATCGGGATGTCGTTTCTTTGATACTCGATTAGCTTCCAGTATTACCATGCGTGGGCATGAAATCATGAAGCAAACTAAAGTGCTGATTGAAAACAAAGGCTATCAAGTGATT
>NZ_JAWOTK010000089.1:0-2031 GCF_033338855.1 Vibrio sp. Vb0937
TTGGCACCTACACCGAAGGCATGTGGGAAGCATTGGTCAACACGCGCAATAACTTTCGTGTGATGAGCAAGCTCGCCACACAGGAAAAGTCTCATTCATTAACCGATCCTAAAAGCCCCTTTCTCGCAGAACCGGTTCACCTCGGTTACGACTTAAAAGGCCAAGAAAAGCGGTTGAAGGTTCAGTCTCAGGTAGAAATTCGCCGCACCAAAGGGCAAATCCTTCATGGATTAAGCATCGATTTGTCGAGCTCTGGAGCGAAATTTAAAGTCCCGAGCGCATTTAAATACAACCTTGGTGAAATCATTCAAGTTTCATTTACCGAGTTTGCAGGCAAGTCGCAAGTTGCAGGCATCGAAAAGCCACTGTCGTATCGAGTATTGGCCGTGGACGATTGCTATGAAAATGATGCCGTGCGCTATCTACGAACCATTCGTCTAACGGAAACCAATGTCGTTGCGCGCGTCATCGACGAAGCATTAAACAGTGCCGCCAAACGCGCACGTCATGACAACCAAGATAAAATCATTCGTGCACGCACACGCGGTTATGAGCACATTGCACTCAAACACACGAGCAACTTACCACTGTTTTTTGATGGTAACGAACTCAAGCTAGCGATGCTGACACCAAACAACCAAAAGTTGTGGCAGTACTGGCACGATGAGAGAAATCAACAAGTCTTTGGCTCCTTGTTTAACGAGCAACGCGTCGCTTCTTTGATCAAACAAGGCGTGAAAGGCACCAGTAACGTTTTGTACTCGTTTACTCATGAACATGAAAACAAAACGTACTTCTACTCGATGCTTAGACCCGAAGCGACTCGCGAACAACGCCAGCTGTTTTGGCATTTAGGGGCTAAGCGAGAAAGTTGGCGTGCGTTTCGAATTTCTATTTTTGAGTTATCTGAGCAAGAGAAAGAAGATCTCGCACTATTCTCTCCAGAGTTAGCCGAAACCTCTCAGTCACTGACTCATATCGGAATTTTGCAAGAAATCGCTGACGAAAAGTCGGGGCAAGATTACCTATTAACAGAAAAGCCGCGTTTGCCAGCCAACACGTTAAATGCCTTTCGTCATCCTCGAAAAATCACTGGCAACCCCAAAGGTATCTATTTCGATGCTCAATCGCGCCGTAAAGAACCACGCTATCGATTCAAAACGCCGCTTGAACTCAGTTCGGGTGAGTTAAAAGCAGCAGGTTCAACCGTTGATATTTCTAAGCGAGGCTTGGGGATTCGTTTAGATGAGCCAACGATGTTACGCTCGGGACAAGAAGTGCAAGTTAACTTTCGTGAGTTACAACTTTACGATAAAAAGCTGCCTCTCATGGCCGTTCCATATCGCGTTATTCGAGTCAGCCCTGACGGTTGCAGCGTACAATTGGTTATTGATGAAAACAGCAAAACGATCCGTGTGATCGCTTTCTTCAACAGCATCATTGAACACAACCAAGATAAGCTGATCCCACAAAAAGAGATGTTACCAAGCAACGCATTACTGGAAAGACTGCACAGCGTTTTGCTATCAAGGACGTTAAGCACACCCATCTTTATCAGCAAAAGTACAGCGTCGGCACTAAAAACTCCGGTGGTCGGGGTGAACCTGCCGTTGCCAAAACACATTGAGTTGTTTGCGCGCTTAGGTCACGATCAAAAATTCTCTTTAGAGCCAATTTTTAAAGGCCGCTCTAGCACGCTGATCGCAGAACCAATTAAGCGTGTCGACGGAGCACAAGCAAGACACCAAGACATCTACATTAGTGCGGCGAAAATCGGCAATAAGATCACTGCTATCGAATCCAAACTGCACCAAGAATTTAATAGCGTGAAAGAGCGAATTCAATTCATCAAAAAAGCGCGCATGATGGGCGATTTCTATGTATTTCGAATGTCCACGGCACCCATTTTTGATCCTATGACGTCGCTGCTACGACAGGACTTGAGTGACCTTACTCAGTTTGGCGTTCATCAAGCCAGTAAACTAGAAAAGGAGCTGACGGCTTTGGTTGGCTACAGCGAGTTTGAAGACA
>NZ_JAWOTK010000090.1:0-1995 GCF_033338855.1 Vibrio sp. Vb0937
CGTCATCTAAAATCCCAAGTGAACGATGCGTTGTATCGAGAAAGCCTGCAGTTTGAACTGCAACTCGAAAAGCAACAACAAGCCGATTTGGTCGACTGTATTAACTCACTTACACTGATTAAAAACGATGGCGATCCACTCACGCTCAGATACTGTCGTCAGCTTGGTGGAGAGCATTTGCAACAAGCCTTTGCTATCCCTGTGCCAAACATTCACCCACCAAAACACTCATAACGCTGTAGAATACCTATAATCTTTATAAAGGATTATATTAATAAGTTCTTCAACTGACATGAAGGACCATATAAGAGCAGTTAGGTATGACACAATTTTTCGCAGCCGCCGGGATCAAGAACCCGCACCTTCAGACCCTTTTACCGCGCTTTATTCGTAAAAAAGCGCTGTTTACGCCTATTTGGCAGACGCTGGATACCGACGATGGCGACTTCCTCGATCTCGCTTGGAGTGAAGATCCCACCAAAGAACCCGCGCAGAACAAACCCATCTTCGTTTTGTTTCATGGCTTGGAAGGATGCTTCTACAGCCCGTATGCAAACGGCCTGATGAATGCGTTTGCGAAATCTGGTTGGTTATCGGTGATGATGCATTTTCGTGGCTGTAGCGGCAAACCGAACAAAAAAGCTCGCGCATACCATTCAGGAGAAGTAACGGATGCTCGCTTCTTTTTGGAACACCTTCATCTGCGCTTTCCAAACAATCCAAAAGTCGCCGTCGGCATCTCCCTTGGTGGCAATATGCTGGCGAACTACTTAGCACAATACAAAGATGACCCGATTTTAAAAGCGGCCACCATCGTCTCTGCACCACTGGATTTGGCGGCTTGTGCCAATCGAATTGAGCAGGGCTTTTCCAAAGTGTATCGCCGTTACCTACTCTCTTCGCTCAAACGGAATGCTCTACAAAAACATCATTTACTGCATGGCGAATTGGCGCTGTCGTACAACTCCATCAAGCGCGTCACTCGTCTGTACGAATTTGATGACTTGATCACTGCACCTCTGCATGGTTTTAAGGATGCACAAGATTATTACGATCAATGCTCAGGATTGAGCAAGTTACAGCAGATCACCTTGCCAACTTTGATCATCCACGCCAAAGACGACCCGTTCATGACCGAAGAGGTGATCCCCAAATTTGTTCTGCCAGATAACATTGATTACCGTCTGTTTGAGCACGGCGGACACGTTGGTTTTCTGACTGGTACGGCATTAAAACCAAAGTTCTGGTTAGAGGAAGCCCTGCCCGCGTACTACGAAAGTGTCGCGGCAGAGTACCTTTCAGCTGTATCCAAACCGCGAACACAGTAAACTAGCCTTTCATCATAAAAGTTTGAGGTATTTATGATCATTCCTTGGCAAGACATCGCGCCAGAAACACTGGAAAATCTAATTCGTGAGTTCGTACTACGCGAAGGCACCGACTATGGCGCGGTTGAAATTTCACTGCAAAACAAAATCGATCAAGTGAAGACGCAACTAGAAAAAGGTGAAGCCGTCATCGTGTTCTCAGAACTGCATGAAACGGTTGATATTCAACTCAAAGCAAAGTTTTAGCACGTTCACATTTTTACCGTATCCCACTCGATGACAAGTCGTTGTTACATGCTATAGTGGGTTATCGACCGTGCAGCGGTTCGCTGCTGCACTTTACAGGTACGTAATTTTCGACAAGGTTTGTCATGTCAGCTAAACACCCAATCATTGCGGTTACTGGTTCATCCGGTGCCGGCACAACCACGACGTCTGAAGCATTCCGCAAAATGTTCAATATGATGAACATCAGGCCGGCATGGGTGGAAGGAGACAGCTTCCATCGCTTTACTCGCCCTGAAATGGACATCGAAATTCGCAAAGCCCGCGAGCAAGGCCGACACATCAGTTACTTTGGTCCGCAAGCGAATGACTTCCCGGGATTAGAAGAGTTTTTCCGTAAGTTCGGGCATGACGGCACTGGCAGCGTGCGCCGTTATCTGCA
>NZ_JAWOTK010000091.1:0-1992 GCF_033338855.1 Vibrio sp. Vb0937
TTGCTGGTTCATGCTCTGTTCTCCGTATTACTTTTTATGAGCAATCGCTTCGACTTCAATTAACACGCCAAGAGGCAAATCTTTCACTGCGAAGCAACTGCGTGCCGGACAATCTTGTTGGAAAAACTCTGCGTAGACCTTGTTAAACTCGGCAAAGTCATTAATATTCGATAGGTAACACGTTGTTTTTAAAACAGTATCGACACTGCCACCACCAGCCTCTAAAACGTGCTTCAAGTTAGTAAGAGATTGATGACTTTGTGCACTGATGCCGCCTTCAACTACTTTTCCTGTTGCCTTATCAACGGGTAATTGACCAGATGTAAAAATCAAATCGCCATAGCTAGTGCCATGTGAATAAGGTCCGATAGCAGCAGGCGCGTGTTCAGATGAAATCAATTCTTTCATTTTTAAATCCTCACATAAATTTTATTTTTTATTAAGAAGCTTCTAATTTAACTTCCGTATTAGCGTTATTTTTTCAATTAAATATGAATCAAACAACTAGAACAGATCACAAAATTCGTCAAAAAATCCAATTTATTTGAACTTTTTCGCCAAGATCTCAAATTTATCTGAATTTTCCACAAAAAAATTGGTGATATATGTTTTCTCAATTAAATTTGAGAAAAATTCATACTAACAAGAGAAACAATAAAATGAGCGTGACAGCACCTACACAAACCTTACCTATCGGTAAAGAGCCACCGCACGTAAAAGCAGGCATGGCCCTAGACGAGTGGAAAGCCGCGACCAAGTTTGATAGCACAGACTGGGGATGGGTGATCATGAGTATCGGCATGGCAATCGGTGCTGGTATTGTTTTTCTTCCAGTAAAAGTGGGCGTACTTGGTATATGGGTATTTCTTGCCTCCGCGGTGATTGGCTACCCGGCGATGTACTTGTTCCAACGCCTTTTCATCAACACTCTCTCAAGTTCACCAAAGTGCCAAGATTACGCTGGCGTCATTTCCGGTTACCTTGGTAACAAATGGGGGGCGTTATTAGGTGTGCTGTACTTCATCATGTTGGTGATTTGGGTCTTTGTTTACTCAACAGCCATCAACAATGACTCGGCATCTTTCCTACATAGTTTTGGCATCACGGAAGGCTTATTGTCTGAAAACCCGCTATATGGTCTGGCTTTAGTGTGCGCGCTGGTCGCTATTGCATCTCGTGGTGAAAAGATTTTGTTTAAGGTCAGTACTGGTCTTGTACTGATTAAACTTTGTACCGTCGCATTACTTGGCGTCATGATGATCGAAAAATGGGATGTAGCGAATGTCGGTGCGATTCCAGAAACAGGCGCTGGTTTGAAAGATGCAATTGAGCTACTGCCGTTTACTCTAACGTCTATTCTCTTTATTCAAAGCTTGAGCCCAATGGTGATCTCATACCGCTCAAAAGAAAAATCGATTGAGGTTGCTCGCTTTAAAGCCATGCGCGCAATGAAAATTGCTTTCGGTATCTTGTTTGTGACGGTCTTCTTCTACGCGATTTCCTTTACGCTTGCGATGTCACATGAACAAGCGGTTAAAGCAGCAGAAGAGAACATCTCTGCTCTTGCGATGGTTGCGCAAGGTATGGACGGCACGACGCTAAAACTAATGAGTTTAATGCTGAATATTTTCTCAGTAATGACTGCGTTTTTTGGTGTGTACTTGGGTTTCCGCGATTCTTGCCAAGGTCTAGCGATGCTGGCTCTAAAAAAGGTCATGCCTGAAGAGAAGATCAATAAAGACTTGGTCACCAAAGGAATCATTCTCTTTGCGATTCTCATGGCGTGGGGTGCAATTGTATTGAATCTACCAGTTCTGAGCTTCACATCAGTATGTAGCCCTATCTTTGGTTTGATTGGCTGTTTGATTCCAGCTTACCTTGTCTATCAAGTGCCTTCTTTACACAAATACAAAGGCGCGTCGCTTTACTTGATTATTGCTACTGGTATTTTGCTGTGCGTATCGCCTTTCGTCGCATTTAGTTAAAACCTAC
>NZ_JAWOTK010000092.1:0-1950 GCF_033338855.1 Vibrio sp. Vb0937
CATCATCAGTTGCATTACTGCGTCTGCTCAGCCTTTGTTTAATGGCTCTGATGTGCAGCCGGGAACACACATTGATCTGGTCGGTAATCACGACTTAGACAAGCGTGAATGCGATTCTGTCTCGGTGCAAAGAGCGAATGTGTATGTCGACAGTCGCATTAATGTGTTGGCGGAAGCGGGAGATTTGCTGATCCCAATACAAGCGGGGGTATTCACACCTGAAGACATTTATGGGGAGTTGCCTGAGCTTTGCGCTCAGCAAGTGCAAGGGCGTCAAAGTGACGAGGTGATTACCTTATATAAATCGGTTGGCAGTGCCTTGGCTGATTTAGCCGCAGTAAAAGCGGTGTTGTTAAAACATGGCGTTGAAAGCCAAATTTGAGCATTTTCGCTCGTCTTTATAAATTGCATACAATATACATAAAGGAAAGGAAGTTCATGAAAGTAGATTGGAAAGGTGTTTATCCGGCGGTCAGTACGCAATTTCGTCAAGATCAGTCCATTGACCTAGACGCAACACAAACCGTTATCGATAACCAAATTAAAGATGGTGTGAACGGCATTATTTGCCTTGGTACGGTCGGTGAGAACTGCGCGCTATATCCGGAAGAAAAGCGTCAGGTGCTACAAGCTGCCAAAGAAGTGGTTAATGGTCGTGTTCCTCTTATTGCTGGTACGGCAGAGTCAATTACCACAGCGGCTATCGATTACATGCAAGACGCGCACAAAATTGGTATCGACGGGTGTATGGTGATGCCTGCGATGGTTTACCGCACGTCTGAAAGCGAAACATATGATTACTACCGCACGCTGGCAGAAGCGACACCAGAGATGCCTATCATGATTTACAACAACCCTGTTGCGTACGGCGTCGATGTAAATCTCGATATCATGGCGAAGCTGGCTGAGTTTGACAGCATTGTTGCAATCAAAGAGTCGACTACCGACACGCGTCGTATCACTGAACTTTACAACAAGTTCGATGATCGTTTTACCGTGTTCAGCGGTGTTGATGATATTGCGCTTGAGTCGCTGATGTTAGGAGCGACAGGCTGGATTTCTGGCTTAACCAATGCGTTCCCAGAAGAATCAGTTGCAATTTACAAGCTGGCGAGCCAAGGCCGTTATGCAGAAGCGTTAGAAATTTACCGTTGGTTCTTACCGCTGCTGCGTCTCGACACCATTCCTACGCTGGTTCAGTGCATTAAGCTTGCTGAACAAGTGTGTGGCCGTGGTTCAGAGCAAGTTCGTGCACCGCGCCAACTGCTTAAAGGTGAGGAGCGTCAACAAGTGATCCAGATGGTGGAGCACGCGCTTGCTACCCGCTTAGACCTATCAAAATACAATCTGTAATTGAGCTAGTGAGTAGGGCGCTTTGTGGCGCTCTACTTATTTTCGCTATACAAAAATGAACGGAGGGATGCCATGAGCACAGCAAACAAGGATTATGTGAGCTTTCAACATGTTAAGAAAACCTACGACGGTGCAAACTTGGTGGTTAAAGACTTCAACTTAGACATCGCACCCGGAGAGTTTGTCACCATGTTGGGGCCTTCTGGATCAGGCAAAACAACGTGTCTGATGATGCTGGCGGGTTTTGAAACGGCAACAGGCGGGGAGATTTACATTGATGGCGTTCCGGTAAACAATCTCGCGCCACATAAACGCGACATCGGAATGGTATTTCAAAACTACGCGCTGTTTCCTCACATGACGATTGCGGAGAACCTCGCTTTTCCTCTAAAAGTGCGCAAGCTCGATAATCAAACCATTCAAAATAAAGTACAGAGCGCACTGGACATGGTCGAGTTGGGGCACGTTGCCAGCCGTTATCCAAAGCAGTTATCTGGCGGGCAGCAACAACGTGTCGCGTTGGCGAGAGCGCTTGTGTTTGAACCGAAACTCGTCCTGATGGATGAGCCTTTGGGCGCGTTGGACAAGCAACTTCGT
>NZ_JAWOTK010000093.1:0-1929 GCF_033338855.1 Vibrio sp. Vb0937
TCAGAAATATTTTCCCACCATGCCGGCATATCCGGGGATTGCGCTTTTTGAGCGACGCTTTGGATGCGTTTAAGACCAATAGATCCTGCCGCACCTTTGATTTTATGCGCTTCAGAAACAATGCCATCCTGATCTTTTGCGGTCATGTTTGAGTCTAATACCTCAATGTAATCTGGCATCATGTCTTCAAACATCTTGATGCTGTCGTACACGGGTTTAACGCCGACAATATCCACATAAGACTCTAGCATATCCAGATCCAGTAGATGTGTCTCAATCACAGGAGAAGGCGCCGCTTCTTCCTTGACTTCAGGCTTAACAATCACCGCGGGTTTATCGACTCGATCAACAAAGAACTTATCTATCACTGACTGAATAGCATGCACAGCTAATGGTTTACTGATTGCGTCATCCATTCCATTTTCTAAGTACTCTCGACGATCTTTCATCACGTTCGCCGTTAACGCCACCAACGGAGGTAAGTGGTCATAATGCTCACGGTAGTACTTCGCCACATCAAACCCTGTCATGTCTGGCAGTTGAATGTCCAACAGCGCAAGGTCGTATTGATCCGGCACAAAGTTGACTAACGCTTCTTCCCCAGTCATCGCGACCGTCACGGAATGCCCCAAACTTTCTAGCAGCGACTTAGCCACCGTCACGTTAAGTTCAATGTCTTCAACCATAAAGATGTTGAGATGCACATTGTCGCGCTTCGCATCGATTACCGGCTCTTCGAGTTCAACAATAGGAACGTGAATCGACACAGTAAAAGTACTACCAAAGCCTTCTTCACTTGTGACCGTAATGTCCCCATCCATCATATTGATCAGCTGTTTCGAAACCGCTAACCCAATGCCTGTACCTACCGCATGCAAGTTGTCTTTGCCCGACTTAACTTGATAATACATAGCAAAAATCTTATCCAGTTCAGCTTCAGGAATACCGATGCCAGTGTCTTCGACTTCCATAATGATAGTCGCGAAGTCTTCTTCGACATCAGCGCTGACTGTCATCACAACGCCACCTTCTTTGGTGAACTTCATCGCGTTGCTGACTAGGTTCCAAATCACCTGACGTAAACGGGTCGCATCCACCTCGATCGCTTTTGGTAGGTCACTCAAACGTTCTAAGTCGAAACGCAGTCCTTTTTGTTCCGCCATGAGCGCCGAAATACTCTCTATCTCGGCGACAAAGTCTTCAAAGTTCAATGGCGCAGGTAACAGTTCAAGCTTGCGACGGTCGAATTTGTCCATATCGATGATGTCATTGAAGATATTCCCCAACGTAATCGCACTCACGTTGATCGTCTGCATGTGCTTACGCTGCTCTTCCGTCAGCGGGCTATCAAGCAGCATTCGACTCAAGCCAACAATGCCGTTTAACGGTGTGCGAAGTTCATGGCTAATTGTGGAGATAAACGTCGTTTTATCTCTGCTGGCTTTTTCTAGAGATTCTTCGTGACGCTTACGCTCAGTAATGTCTCGCCCAAAACCAACCAACCCCAAGTGGCGACCGTCTTTGCTATAGAATGGTACTTTGCGCAATTCAAAATAGTGTTTTCGCCCATCAGGGTATTCCAACCATTGCTCGTAAGTGATCGCTTGGTTGTCGCTAAAGACTTTTTGGTCGGTATCTACGATTGGCTGCGCAATTTCTTTACTGTAGACATCCCACGGGCTCAAGCCGACAAGTTGATGCTCTTTCTTGCCCGTTAACTCTTCCATCGCTCGGTTACAACCGGAGAAGACGCCATCAGCATTACGGTAATAAATCAAATCAGGTGACGCATCGATGAATGAACGTAACAAAGCGGTACGCTCTGCTAACTCTAATTGCGTTCGCTCACGCTGGAAAACCTCATTTTCTAGATCCTGCATCGCCTCTTCACGCGCTTCTTCCGCTTTAATCCGCTCTTCAATCTCTAGA
>NZ_JAWOTK010000094.1:0-1919 GCF_033338855.1 Vibrio sp. Vb0937
ACTTCAAACATTGTGCCGTAACCACTAAAGCCGAGGGGCTTTGTTGCGTAATTCGGTCAGAGAACCAAACTGCCTGCAATTGAGTGATTCTTATACAACACACTGAGTTTCAGGCATACCAAGCCCTGTAAGCTTGTTCAGCGCTTTGATCATAGCGTAAGTCTCGCCAACCTGAGCATTGTAATTTCTTAGGCTTAATTTCCCACCTAGCAGCTGTTTTACTCGGTACATTGCGGTCTCTGACAGAGAGCGCTTATGATAGCCATACCGCTTTTTCCACTTCTTGTTGGAGCCGTAGAGCTTTTGACAACCTACTGCTAAATTACGAGGGTGCCCTTGTTCCCAGAATGCAGCCCCTTCTCGTGGTGGGATAAGCGCAACCGCTTGCTTAATCCTTATCGCATCATGACAATTCCTTGTGTCATAAGCACCATCACCTGATATTTCAATTATTTTACGACGCGTTTGCTTGAGTAAGTTGGGGAGCACTTCGGCATCGGTTACGTTAGATAAACTCAGCTCTGCTGCGACTATTTCGTGAGTGCTTGTATCTACTGCAATATGCAGTTTACGCCAGACTCTGCGCTTCCCATCAGTACCATGCTTCTTGACCTTCCATTCACCCTCGCCATAAACCTTGAGGCCAGTGGCATCAATTGCTAGGTGTTGTATTGCTCCTCTGGTTTTGGTTTTAAATGAAACCTCAACTTCCTTAGCTCGGCGGCTTATACAGGTGTAGTGCGGGCAAACAAGCGGGATGTTAGCCAGCTTAAATACAGAGTCTAGAAAACCTTGTAGCGCTCTCAACGGCATAGAGAAAACGCGTTTTACCATCAGTGCTGTAGTAATGGCTAAGTCGCTGAATCGACGAGGTCTACCACGCTTGCCTTGTTTGTTTTGTTTCCACTCAGCTATCGTTTCCTCATCAATCCAAAAGGTCAGAGAACCACGGTTGATTAAGGCTTTGTTGTACTGTTTCCAGTTAGTTGTTTTGTAACGAGGTTTAGGCATGAGGCTACGACGATTGATGGGTGTAGCCGATCAGATCGTAGCTTCTAGATTTAGTTCCATCGATTTAAGCAACAAAGCCGGGAACACCTTCATAGCGTTCTAAATAAATACGAGCAAAATAGTAGAGGGCGAGCGTTTCGGGCGAAGCATCTTGCGGAACCGTGAGCACATTTTCTTTGATTGAGCGAGGCTTACCCATAGAACGGAAGTAGGTACTCAACATGGGTTGGCTTTCGGGCGAAATGTGTTCTTCGAGATAGATATGTTTATCTGTATTGGCGAAGACATAACCAGTCTGGAAGAAGAGTCCAATCACCGCTAATAGAGCGCAAGACAGCGTTTTAATCGGAAAGTGCATGAGCTTATTAATAAATTGTGATCTCGTTAAGTAGCAGTACTTGCTAAGTCTATCACTTCTTATCTATTAAGTGCTTATGGATTCCCCAAGAATAAGGGATTTTAAGGCGAGTATAATTGATTGATTTGATTTAATTTTTTGATTTATAAAGAAAAGTGCTTTTTATAAGTTGGGAAATAATTTTAATCGCAATATAAGGGAACCGGAGGTTTTGACTGAGAAATAGCGATAATCGATGAAGATATTTCCATGTGAATTATGTGTGATACTGCTCCCAAAAGTAATTCCGATCTCCAAAAGATGATTTTGGTGTCATAAATATTTAATGTTTGTATGGGTTGTTAAAAAAATGGATATTCGACATAGTGTTATTAAGCCAAAGTAAATTGGCTGTTCATAACAAACAGGAGATTATTTATGCATAACGAAATGATTCAACCGTCGCACTTCGGCATCATTGCTCGCACTTGTATCGCCTCAGTAGTAATGTTGGCGGGTGTTTTCGCTCTTATTTAGTGGAGTGACGTAAGCTAGATTACGTTTTAGAAAA
>NZ_JAWOTK010000095.1:0-1911 GCF_033338855.1 Vibrio sp. Vb0937
CCATGTTTATCGCCATGATCATCACCAGCGCCCTCGTTTCGGCCGCCACCATCATGGGTGGTATTTGGTATCTCAATAAACAGGCACAAGATTCAGGTGAAACCAGCTCACTGCTTGAGAACTCTCCTTTGTCTTTTCTTGTGACTGAACAACCAACCAGCAAAGGCCCAAGCTTTCACCCTCTAGACAAAGTTGTGCTGAGCATTAAAGGCAAGAAACAGACGCACTTTGTCATGCTAGAGCTGGCTATTGAGACCCGTCGACCAGAACGTATTAAAGACATCGATAACTACATGCCAATGGTTCAAAACTCGCTTTTGAAGCTGTTTAGCGACAAAACTTTCGATGAACTGCAACAGACAGGCGCGATCGATATTCTGCAAAACGAAGTGAAGCAAACGCTGTTGGTAGCCTTTGCGAAGACTGACATCGTGCGTGATATCGATGATGTACTGCTGACGAAATACGTTGTGCAATAACGGAGCACAACCATGTTAGACATGAACCCTCAAGAAACGTACACCGCACCAGAGGAAGTGAACACACCATCACGCCCGATTGATGAAAACGCACTTTTGCAACGTCATCAAGTGATGGTGAAACGCGTAGTTAACCAACTTCGCGTTCATGCCACTTCCCATTGCAGTATCGAAGATATGCAGCAAATTGGTCTTATCGCGCTGGTTGAAGCAGGACGTCGTTATGGAGACATTGACGATACTCACTTCCCGGCATTTGCGGTTTGCCGCGTACGTGGCGCGATCTTAGATGAGCTGCGCCGTTTAGACTGGCGCTCACGTAAGACACGTCAGCAAGCCCATGAGCTTAACGACGTCACTCGTGACCTCACCCGCTCGTTAGGTCGTATGCCAACGGACTCAGAAATCATCAAAGCTCTCGGCACCGACGAGCAAGATTATTACAACCGTCAAAACGCGGCGCTTGCAGGTGAAATGCAAAGTCTCGATCAACTGATGGAAAACAGCACCGACAGCCACTTTGGTGGTCAATACGACGGCATGGAGCACGAGCACATTCGTCGTAGCTTAGACAGCGCACTAGGCCGACTGTCAAAGCGAGATCAATTGCTACTGACGCTGTTTTATCAACACGAACTCAATTTACACGAAATAGCCCTCGTCTTGGATCTGACGCCACCTCGAATTTGTCAGCTTCATAAACAAGCGCTGAAACAACTCAACCAATTAATGTCCTCTTAGGAGTCACAAGATGCAAAAGTTTTTAGGAGTCCTCACTATCCTTGTGTGTGTCTTCGGCGGATACATGTGGGCTGGCGGTAAGCTAGGTGCAATTTGGCAACCAGCAGAATTTCTGATCATCATCGGCGCGGCAGCGGGTTCTCTCATTATTGGTAACCCACCACACGTGCTGAAAGAGATGCGCCAACAAGTGCCAGCAACCATCAAAGGTCCAACTGAAGAGTACGAGTACTACATGGAGCTGATGGCGCTATTAAACAACCTGCTAGAAACAGCGCGTAGCCGTGGTTTCAAGTTTTTGGATTCTCACATCGAAGCACCAGAACAAAGCTCTATCTTCCTGATGTACCCGCTAGTTTCTGAGGATCATCGTCTGATTTCGTTCATTACTGATAATTTACGTTTAATGGCGATGGGACAAATGTCGCCTCATGAATTAGAGGGACTGTTAGAACAAGAAATCGAAGCTATCCAGAACGAACTGCTGCTGCCTTCACGCTCATTACAGCGTACCGCAGAAGCACTACCTGGTTTCGGTATTCTTGCCGCAGTTGGTGGCATCATCATCACTATGCAAGCCATAGATGGTTCTATTGCGCTCATTGGCTATCACGTAGCCGCTGCCCTTGTAGGTACATTCATTGGTATTTTCGGTTGTTACTGTGGTCTAGATCCACTAAGTAACGCCATG
>NZ_JAWOTK010000096.1:0-1909 GCF_033338855.1 Vibrio sp. Vb0937
GCTAATGGATGAAGATACCGATGAAATCTACTACACCAATGTGGCGTGTAGCTGGCTGAACAGCAAAACATGTTCATGTAAGGACTACCCAAATCGCTTTACCTCTGGCGAAGAGTGCACCAAGCTGACACGCGAAGACATCGACGATTTCACTTGGTTACCGCACACGTGTGCTTACCGTCTGTTAGCCGAAAATCAGCCATTACCAGAATGGCACCCGTTGATTACGGGCTCGAAATCCGCAATGCACGCGGCGGGCGAAAGTGTCCGCAACAAAGTGGTGTACGAAATTGATGTGGTGGATTGGGAAGACCACATTTTGAATCACCCAAATCGCCCATAGCCAAATTGAAACAAGCCTTTTACCAACAGTGAAAGGCTTGTTTGCTTTTAGGGTCAATAAAAGACCGGATTCTCATAAGTGATGACAAAACGACGGTCATTGTTGAACTCTGACGCTTAATTAACTAAATGCTGCTCGGTTTGCAATTTAGTGATGTAAACTTAGGGCATATCATTTCAAGGCTTTACATTCCGATTCTTGATCGCTCCGATCGGGATTCGTTTCCTACGAGGTAAAAATGACGTTTCATTTCCCCCTGAAAAATCGCCAGACACCTTGGGTAGCGATATTCGCTTTATTCATCGCGATGATGACCCCTATTTTTGTGCAGGCCACAGAAAGCACGGAACCTCCTATTATCTCTGAAGCAGAAGCTTCTATAGATAGCTTGAACATCGACATTGTCGATTTATCGCAAAGCCTATCTCAAACGGCAGGTGACGAGCGTGATGCGCTTCAGCTACAACTTTTCCAAAAAAATGAAGAGTTGAGAAATCAATTAGCGTCCGCGATTGAGCGTGAGTCCATCCCTCGTGACAAGCTGATTAAGCTCGTCAAAACGCAAGAAAAGTATTCAAAAGACGCGACCGATTATCTGACGACCAAAACCAAAGAAGTCATTGAAGAGTTAAACAAAGCGAAAGACGAAGAAAAGCTCGCGCTTATTAACGACTACCGCGAGCTTCAACATTACTTGGATGTGAGCTTTGATTCGAGCTGGCAGAATTTGGCATGGCTCAAGCAATTAGGCGTTCAAAATGAGCGTGCGGAAGCGGAATTGCAAGACAAGCTAGATAAGCGCATGCGTTTGCTATCGGCATCGATGGCGTATCTGCGTCAACAAGCAGAAATCATCGGTACGCAGCTTTCATCCAGCCCTGAATCAGAAAAAGCGTCTTTGCAACTTAGCCAGCTGATCGTGAAGCAGAGACTGAATATCGCAACGGAAAGTTTGCGTAACCTGATGTCGATCGGCGACAAAATGGGTATTGAGACGTCGGAGTACAAGCGTCAGATCTTTGAAATCACAGGCAGCATCACGCACGACTTGCTAGACACCAAAGTGGTGTGGTCCATCATCAGTCACTGGTCAAACTCCGCGGTGGATTGGTTTGCGGAAAACGCACCACAGCATATCTTCCAGCTATTCGTGTTTGCGCTGATCTTATTGATTGCTCGTGCACTGGCTAAACTCACGCGCAAAGTGGTGAGCAAAGCGGTGTCTTCTAAGAACTTGAAACTTTCCCACCTAATGCAGGACTTCTTTATCTCCATGTCCGGTAAAGTGGTGTGGGTGATTGGTATTATGGTTGGCCTGTCGCAGATTGGCTTGAACTTAGCGCCAATTCTGACTGGTTTCGGTATTGCCGGTGTGATCATTGGTTTCGCGTTGCAAGATACGTTGTCGAACTTCGCAGCGGGTATGATGCTTTTGATTTACCGTCCGTTTGATGTGGGTGATTTTGTCTACGCCGGTGGTGTGGATGGCAAGGTAAGTCACATGAGCTTAGTGAACACCACGATTCGCACCTTCGATAACCAGATCATCATTGTGCCGAACAGTAA
>NZ_JAWOTK010000097.1:0-1897 GCF_033338855.1 Vibrio sp. Vb0937
CACTAAAATTTATTCCTTACTTAGCGACAACATGGGCGGAATGTGGATAGCGACCAACCAAGGCATTCGTTATTACTCTTTGTTCAGCAAAAAATTTGAGCGAGTCACCTTTAGTAGTTATGACTCGCAAACCTTATCTGGTCGTATCAGACAAACGGTAACAGGGCCAGATGGTGTGCTTTGGTTTGCCGATGACCGCAAACTGTATCGTTCTGGCGCGGAAGGGATTGTAAAAGTCTTAGAATTAGATTCTCAAATTAACGAATTTGCGTTCCAACGAGGCATGTTATGGCTTGCCACTTCAAAAGGCTTGGAGATATTCCAACTGGAGGGGCTGAAAAAGATTAGCTTCCCTTATTTACAAGTAATGGCTGGGCATGCTGTTGAGCACATTGCTCTAGACGACACAAACCGTTTGTGGGTATCCAGCGGTTACCAACTTTACAACGTTGATATCGACAAGCAATCCGTCAGAAACTTTGGTAGCGAATGGATCGTGAGTCAGTACTTACCAGCTAAAGTGACGCGCTTATATGATACCGAAGATAAACTTTTTATTGGTACGGACCACGGCATTTATGAATACGATGATGAACGTATTCGTTTCAATCGTTTCTCGGAAAAATATGGCGAGTCTCTAGATATAGTGACAGCGGCGGATGGCTCTCAGTGGTTTGCCTCTTCCTATGGGTTGTTTAAAACAGTGGCTGGTGGCGAAGCCAAGCAAGTCTTGGAGATGAGTGTTGCTAATGCTCGTCCGGCGTGTTTGATCAGTGATGCGAAAGGTGTGTGGCTCGCATCTTCTGTTGGGTTGAGTTACTACCGATTGTCCGGTGAGTTAGTTAAACACTATTCATCTGCATCGGGCTTGATTAATAATGAGTTTATTCCTGGGATATGTAGCGTAGTGAAACGCACAGAAGATGGTGAACGTGAACTTGTTTTAGGCTCAAAATATGGATTAGTTAAAGCAGAGGCTTCAAAACTATTGGTGTCAAACCCGCCAGAATCCCGCTTTATTGTTAGCCAAGTGATGCTTGAAAACGATGTAATCCAAGTGGGGAGTTCCGACCTTGATGGGATTAAGCTGCCTTATGGTTCTTCGCTGAGTTTTCTCTTTGGCATCATGCCTAAACCGGATAGCCAGAACCTTTACTACCGCTTAAACGAAGACGACCGATGGCAGACTTTAGAAGGGGGTCAGTTAACCTTAGAGCACCTCAACTCTGGGGAATACCACCTTCAAGTGAGTAACGAGTCACAGGTAACGGCGGGCGTTGTTGGCTTAGAGTCTCGTTTTGAAGTGCTCAAACCATGGTATCTATCCCAGCTTGCGATATTAGGCTTTTTCGTCTCAATTTCTACGCTTATCGGCCTTATCATGTACTGGCGTTCACGATATGTTATGCAAGCAAACCGAGAGCTTGCTGCTCAGGTCACTCTAAAGACCAACCAACTAAGGCATCAAAGCCGCGTATTATTGACGAGTAACCAACAGTTAAGAAAGCAAATTCAGGTTAGAAATCTATTAGTTGACCATGTTGCTCAGTCTATAAAAACCAGCGTCGATTATATCTCGTCAAAATTGCCAGTGGAGAGAGATTCCATCACAGAGGATCACGTATCAAAAACTTACTGGCAGCTGAATGAGCTTAAAAGTGCTCCAGGTGATGCGAGTAACGGCAGTCAAAACTACAACCTAAGCCAAATTACGCAATCTGTGGTGGATGTGTGGCGAGACGATTTCGCCAAAGCGGGGATCTCTGTGGAGTTAGAGGATGAGAACAAGTCTAGCCGTATTGCTCTAGAGAGTTTCAATCTGGATGTTATCTTTAACAGTATCTTTGCCAACATCATCAAGCGCTCTTTCCGAGGTCAAGCCGTTAAAGTGATGCTA
>NZ_JAWOTK010000098.1:0-1890 GCF_033338855.1 Vibrio sp. Vb0937
CTCTGGTACGTGTGGTAATTCAGTCAGCGGTTGCACGGCTGTGTCTGCTTGATGCTCATAACGAGCTTGGCGAGCAAGGTCGATGTTCCATTCAAAGAGTGCGACTTCTGGGCTGTATGGCGCTTGAGCCATGACCTGACCAAACAACATCACAGTGTGGTGAAAGTCTTTTCCGTAGTGAATAACACTGCCTTCTTGGAGTGGGTGCGTTAAAACATGTTGGCGTGCTATTTGGGCAAAGCACGTTTCCCCTAGTAACGCTTCAACCATCGGATAAGTAGCAGAAAGGACTTCGCTCAAGCTGATGATAAAGTTGTTGCGATATATCTGCATGCGCTCGTCAGCGGTAAACTGACCGCTTGCAATATCACAGTCATCGCCCAATGCCTGATAGTGAAGCGCTTTCGCAAACTGGTTTTGTAAGGTGGCTAGCTTCATGAGGCTTTCCTCGTAGCGCTAAGCGGGGTGGTAATTTGGGAGAGAAGGAGCGAGGCCTTTTCCGCTTCTGCCAATAACACTTCCGGTGCTGGGATATCTAAGTCCCATTCAATTAAGGTATGGCGCGGACCATACTGTTCAATCCAATGTTGATATAACTTCCAGACTTCCGTGCTAACTGGACGGCTGTGAGTATCAATCCAAATTTCGCCTTTATCGAGTTGCTTGATGGTGAAACCCGCCAAATGAATTTCATCCACTTTGTCTGCCGGAATGGCGGACAGATAGGTATTGCAATCAAAGCCGTGATTGAAGGCTGATACGTGTACGTTATTCAGATCGAGCAGTAACCGGCAACTTGTGCGCTGCTGAACTTCAGCGAGAAACTCCCACTCGCTGATCGTCGAGTGTTGAAACGTCACATAGCTCGAAGGGTTCTCGATTAAGATTTCGCGTTGCAGATAATCCTGAACTTCAAGCACATTGCGAGTAAAAACGTTCAGTGCTTCTTCGGTGTATGGTAGGGGAAGCAAGTCGTTAAAATAATGCCCACCATTTTCACTCCAGCTCAAATGGTCAGAGACAAACATCGGGTCAATGGCATCAATCAACGCTTTCAGTTGAGCTAGGTGTACTTGGCTAACGCGTTCAACAGAGCCTAACGACAAACCAATTCCGTGGCAGCTGATCTGGTATTGCTCTCGCAAAGTGTGTAGATATTTTCGTTCGGCTGCATTGGGTTGAAAGTAGTTCTCGCTGTGAATTTCTAACCAAGACAGTTCTGGGCGTTGTTGCTGAAAAAAGTCCAAATGAGGAGTCCGTAAACCAACGCCAACAAGAGGGTGAAAATCGTAGTGTTTCACGTGAAACTCCTTTTCGAACTGGATGAGATGAGAAGAGGTTGTGGGGTGTGAGTTGAGCCATCACACGCCCACAACAATTAACGGAGAAATTAAGATGCGCTGGTGCTGCCGCCAGCCAATTTGTCGCAAAGACCTTTTGGAACCACCACAAATGCGTCTTTCTGGTGGTCTTGTTTTGACGTGCCAGCGCAAGAGCTGTTCTTCGTCGCACAGTCATTTTTCCCCGCTTTTGCCACGCCGTAGCACTTTTCTTTTTCTGCCGCGACAGCAGGTGTTGCTGTTAGTAGAGTGCCACCAAGGGCTAGTAAACCAGTAACCGCAGCAGTAACAGCTAGATTCGACTTTTTCATAATAAATTCCTCTGAATGATTTCCTTTACGTTGAGATGGGCAAGCAGACGAGCGATTGAGATGCACAGTTTTTGTCCGCTTGCTTAACTTAAGAGATAGGAAGGTGAGTGAAAAACTTTCAGGGAAATTGTTTTGGAGAATGCTTTTTGATGGTTTGATTTACATAACTGATTGAATGGATGAGTAAAAAATCGTCGAACTTTTTATCTAGTTTTGTCTCAACACACCCTAGTTGTTTA
>NZ_JAWOTK010000099.1:0-1880 GCF_033338855.1 Vibrio sp. Vb0937
AACAACACTTCACGGTTTTCACCATTTACCGGTAATGTGCAACTCAACCACGTCGCACCGATATCCATAAACGACGCTGTCATACCATTCGCGTTGGTCAAATGAATCAGAGTCGCAGTTTGGCCATCAAACGACGGCGTTTGCGCCATCGCTTGTTCTAGTTGTTGAAAATAGGCTTTCATCATCATTCCTTACAGCACTTCAACCAAACCCGCACCATTTTTGGCTTGGCAAACATAAATCGACTCTTTTAAGCCCGTAGCCGCTTGGTACTTCGCTTCAACTTCCGCTTTCACGTCATCAACCAGTGCTGGCGGTACAAGTGCCACGATGCAACCACCAAAGCCACCGCCAGTCATGCGCACGCCGCCTTGATCGCCGATCACCTCTTTGACTATCTCCACCAGCGTATCGATTTCTTTTACCGTGATTTCGAAATCATCGCGCATCGAGGCATGAGACTCGGCCATCAGCTCGCCCATACGCTTCATGTCGTGTGCTCGTAGCGCTTGCGCCGCTTCCACAGTACGATCATTTTCTGTGATGACGTGACGAGCACGTTTTGCCACCATTTCATCCAGCTCAGCGACTTTCTCGTTGAACTGCTCAATCGTCACATCACGCAAAGCTTTCACACCGAAAATACGCGCCGCTTCTTCACATTGCTGACGACGAGTGTTGTATTCGCTGTCGACCAAACCACGTTTTTTATTCGAGTTGATGATCACGACTGCCATGTCTTCTGGCATAGAGACTGCTTCAGTTTCAAGGCTACGGCAATCTAATAGCATCGCATGATTTTCACGCCCTTCCGCTGAAATCATTTGATCCATGATGCCGCAGTTGCAACCGACGAATTCGTTCTCAGCTTGCTGACCGTTTAACGCAATTTCGGCTTGGCTGATCTCAAGATTGAACAGCACTTTGAACGTCTGGCCAATCACCACTTCCAACGCCGCCGATGAGCTCAAACCCGCGCCTTGAGGTACGTTGCCGCTGACTGAAATATCCGCCCCAGTAAACTGGTAGCCACGCGCCAGAAGACACTTCACCACGCCGCGAATGTAGTTCGCCCACATTTTGTCTTGCTGGAAGGTAATGGCTTGCGTGATATCGAATTCGTCCACTGCGTTGCCGTAATCGATCGCAACCACACGCACGATATTGTCTTCACGCTTTGCCGCCGCCACGACCGTTTGGTAGTTAATGGCACACGGTAGGACAAAACCATCGTTGTAATCGGTGTGCTCACCAATCAAGTTCACACGACCAGGCGCTTGGATAATATGGCTAGGTGCGTAGCCCAATACTTGCTCAAATGACGCTTTCACATTTTGGATAAGTTCAGACATAGGGACGTTCTCTTAAAATAGTAATTTGTGTGGGATAGCGCGTTGAGCCTAACTTTCTATCTGTAAAGTCGCGCTATCCCGTTATTCGTAATCAGTCCAATTTAAAGACTTAGCATTCTTTGTAATGGACATCACTCACATCACGCAGACGCTGCGCCGCTTGCTCTGCGGTAAGGTCACGTTGGCTTTCTGCCAGCATTTAGTAGCCAACCATGAACTTACGAACCGTGGCACTGCGCAGTAGTGGCGGATAAAAAAGTGCATGAAGCTGCCAATGGTCGATGTCTGTGCCTTCGTCAAAAAACGGCGCGTAGTGCCAGCCCATCGAGTAAGGGAAAGAGCATTGGAATAAATTGTCGTAACGGCTGGTCAGCTTCTTAATCGCTCGCGCTAAATCGTCTCGTTGCTCATCGCTGAGTTCGCTCATGCGACGAATGTGCGTTTTCGGCAACAACATGGTTTCGAACGGCCAAGCAGCCCAGTAAGGCACCACCGCCAGCCAGTGTTCAGTTTCCACCACGATGCGTG
>NZ_JAWOTK010000100.1:0-1864 GCF_033338855.1 Vibrio sp. Vb0937
GATGTCCAGCATTTTAGCCACATGCTCTTGGCGATCGAGGCTGCAAGGTACGATCAAGGCATCGCGTTTGCCAATGACTTCATGTTGAACGAGCGAGATAAAGCACAAGACTTGGTTTACATCCCATCTCATGGTTTAGAAACCGGCGACAGTTTTTATTTTGTGCACAAGAAGAACCGAGCAAAGCAGGCCGAGATCGTCAAACTGACCAACTGGTTAAAGCAGCAGTGTCTGTAATTAAGATTAAATATTCTTAATTAAGAAGGAAAATAGAAAAGTTGTGTCTAATTATTTCGTGTTTTATTGAGTTTTTATTCACTAACATCTCGCTCGGTTTAACGCCAAGCGAGATGGATAACGCGACATGCTTAAGGAAGGGCGATACACAAACTCAATAATAAAACAGGCAGTGAAATACAATGTTAAAGAAAACATGGCTAACAGCAGCCCTTCTAGCAACTTGTTCTATGGCAAACGCCGCTCCTTACATTGGTGCATCGATCGGTAAAGCAACGTTTGATGATATCAGTGGTTCAATCAAATCAAATACCTACAACGCAAGCGAGAAACTTGAAGTTAAAGACAACGAAAGTCTGTCTGGCAAAGTTTTTGGTGGTTACACATTCAGCGAGTATATCTCTCTTGAAGGTGCGATCGGTGGTTACGACGCTTTGGACGGCTCTGTCGTTACCGTTGGTGACATGAAGTTTTTGGCTATCCAACCTAAATTAACGCTGCCAATTGGTGACCGTTTCAATCTTTTCGCGAAAGCGGGCCTTTCTTACTTCAACGCGGAATTTAAAGTAAGCAATTCTGTGCTAACTGGTGACGAAGGCCACACGACGTTTTCTGAAACGACAGTAACCGGACTTTACGGCTTAGGTGCTGAGTTCGCGATCACAAAAAATCTAGCACTACAGGTTGAATGGGAATACATGAAACCTGAGTTAGACGTAGCGAAACTCGGCAGTGAAAAAGTCACCGTTGAAGCAGAAATCAGCGCGTTCTCTGTTGGTATGAGCTACCGTTTCTAAGCATTTTTATTCAAGTTCTTTGGGCTTAACTCAAGCGGTGTGCTGTTGTTTGTTTGTTCAGTTAAGCCCTCAGTTTGAATTCATATAGATATGACACAGGAAGTTTGGTCACTAAGCTTCCTGTGTTATTTTTGGTTTTTAGAAAAACGCTCAGGAAGCACTGTGAACGATGTAAATCTTAGATATT
This sequence comes from Vibrio sp. Vb0937, assembly GCF_033338855.1. Taxonomy (NCBI): domain Bacteria; kingdom Pseudomonadati; phylum Pseudomonadota; class Gammaproteobacteria; order Vibrionales; family Vibrionaceae; genus Vibrio; species Vibrio sp. Vb0937. Next base: position 1,222 of record NZ_JAWOTK010000100.1, read on the forward strand.
TAGATTTTCTGCTCAAACATTTTGAACCGCATAAGCATCATTTAGTGACGCTTAGCGAACTCGAATCTGTGATTTGCACGTCCAGACGTAACGTTTCCATTGTGATGAAAAAGCTGGCGGCTTACGGTTGGGTGGATTGGCAACCGGCGATTGGGCGAAGCAACCCAAGCCGCTTGAGTATCACCATTACTTTGCAACAAGCGATGACCGAGTTTTTGGTGGAAGAGCTTGCTAGGGGCAGAATGAATTCGATAACAAAGCTTATCGATTGGTTCGGCCAAACGGCGGTTCGTTCGCTTACGATTGCATCGGAAAAAGTGAACGAGCTGAATGAGTCTAAAAACGCCATTCTTATTTCTTCTTATCCGTGGGTTTCAAATATCGATCCCGCAGAGACCTTCCGTCATACCGAATTACACGTGGTCAAAAGTGTTTATGATGGGCTGCTAACACAAAACTCCAATGGTGGCATTGAGCCCGCTTTAGCGCATGAATGGAAAATGGAAGAAAACGTCATGATGTTATGGTTAAGGCCAGGCATTTTTCGTCATGATGGTGAGCTTCTGAGCATAGACGACGTGGTTTGGAGTTTAGAAAGACTCAAGCAAATTAAAGGGCCGGTTTATGAGCTTTGGCAATGCAT
>NZ_JAWOTK010000101.1:0-1843 GCF_033338855.1 Vibrio sp. Vb0937
GCCATTTTCACGCCCGAGAAGATCCAGCTCCAAGAACTGAGCCTAGATTGGCAGCAAGGCCGCGTACAGGTTTCTGGTCAATTCAAACCGACGCACTGGCAACTCGACACGGCTTCTGTTCAAGGATTGAAATGGGCTATCCAGTCTGATGACAACAAGGATTGGTGGAAGGCTGCCACCAGCACGTTACAAGAAGTGGATATCCAAGAACTTGATATTGAACGTAGTCAGATAATCCAATTAGCGCACGAACCATTCTGGCAACTCTCGGGCTTAAACGTCGAAGGAAAAGCGCTAAAGTTAAAGCGCCAGCACCGTTTTTGGGGCGTATGGCATGGCAGTCTCGACGCGAGTGTCGTGAATGCGAGCTACGACCAAGTTCTGTCTTCTCATGCTGCGATTTCGACACAAAGTGAGCAAGGGTTGTGGCAACTCTCTCGTCTGTTTGCTCCACTAGAACAAGGTTACATTGAAGGCTTTGGTCAACTTGATTTAAGTACGGCAAGCCAACCTTGGGCGCTTAATTTGAGTGCGGATGGCATTCCACTCAAACTGCTCCACCCATACCTGCCAGATGCATTCACGGTAGATGGATTTTCTGACCTAAACCTCGACCTGCAAGGTCTATCTGGTGACAACAATATGTTGGCGTACAGCTTAACGGGGCAAGTGGAAGCAAACCTACGAGAAACGACACTACGTTCACAAGCCGATAAGTCGCTTAAGAGCATCACGTTTTCCCCTATTCGAGTGCACGCGCAGCGAGGCGCTGTATCGCTCAAGCCTGTAAACATCTCCGGCAATGTCATATCCGGTCAGCTAAGCGGCGAGTTTGACATGGCCAACAACCCACTCAGCGGTTTGACATTCCAGCTCAAGGATCAATGTGGCATGGTCATAGGCGATCTGCTCGATGGTGAAATATCACGTAATGACTGCGACTCACCACAACAGCCAGACCACTTAACGCCGAACGTACCAACGAACGATGCTCAGCCGGAGGAATCGAGCTTCCATGGCATTGCAGAGGCGAATCTAGAGCAACCGGAAGAAGAGCTGGTTGAGGAGATAGCAGAAGAGTTAGAGCCGGCTACGAACGAGGTCGTAGCCGAAGAAGAACTAGCAACTGAGTAGCTGCGAATAGTTGGGCAACAGCATGTACGTGCCAACGAAATCAACCGCAGGCGTATCGCCGCTGTAAATCACCACATGGATGACAATGCGCGCCTTGCGCCCTGACGCCAAGCGGTCCAAATCACCACTGATACCATCAAGCGAGGTACTCGCCACCGGATTTTGCTCCACCGGATGACGATAACGAATCGAGCTGTCTGCCAGAACAATATCGCCATGCAAACCGCGCTCTTTGAGCAGTAACCACGTCATTCCCCATCCCGTCAGCGTTGCCAACGTAAATGCCGAACCAGCAAACATCGTATTGTGCGGGTTCAAATTCGGATTGAGCTGGGCACTGCATTCGAACTGATAACCGGTGTATTGGTTGATTTTGATGCCCATTTTGTCCGCAATTGGGATCTGCGCTTCCCAGCGCTGCTGCAATTCCGTGCACCATTCTGGGCGACGTAACACATTCGCCATCGGATCAAGCGGCTTCACCATTTGTTGGTGACGGACCGGACCGCGTTCATCGGTCAACTCACCACGACGTTCAAAACCATTTTTTTCATAAAACGCAATCGCATCTTCACGGGCATTACATACCAAACGTTTCGCACCTTCTTGGCGCGCAAGCGATTCCAATGCGACCAACACCAGTGAGCCCATGCCTTTGCTGCGACGATTGCCTTTCACCGCCATATAACGGATTTGACCATCGTTATCC
>NZ_JAWOTK010000102.1:0-1838 GCF_033338855.1 Vibrio sp. Vb0937
CATCAGTTGCTCATCAGCTCGCTCAAAATCACCATCAATACAAAGCAGTTCAATAAAAGAGCTTCTCAAACTGGCATCCTTTGGAGATACCTTTATTGCTTCGATTAGTAGTTCTAAAGCTTGTTGCAACTGCCCTTCCGATAAGGCATTTTTCCACTGAGTCATCTTTCTTTCCTTACACCAAATGTTCTGGTGATAATTCCGTAATTAATTTGATACTTGAGACCATTTGGTCGAGCTGAAAATGAGGGCGTAAATGTATCACCGAGTAGAAGTGCCCTGGCGTATCGCGTTTCTCTCTAACTTTGATCTTCGCTTCGTTCAATGGGTACTTAGCTCTGAGTTCATCCGAAGCTTCGTCTGAAGCCGTTGTATATTGATGTAACCAAGTCTGAAACTCCCTCTCGAGCGATGCCGCGTCCTGATAGCCACCTATCTTGTCTCGCCCCATAACTTTGACGTAGTGTGCTATACGCGATACACACATCGTGTATTGGAGCATTGAGGTGAGTTTTGCATTAGTCGCAACATGCTTCTCTTCGTACAGTTTTGGCTTATACAACGAAACATTGGAAGTCATGCCGACCATGTCTGTTTCAGGAACTGGTGAAATCGGAATGAACCCACAATCAGACAGTTCTTGCTCTTTACGCTCAGAGACTTTTAGATTTAAAGGGCATCTATCTCTGTCATTTTTGCCATTAATGCGCGTTTTGTTTCTTGTAGGAGCAACAATAATGCCTTGACTATAATCCCCCTGTTTTATTCCTCGCATGTGAGTAAACCAACCGTGCTCTTGGAATGCTCTAATCGAAACAGCAGCAAAACAGAAGGCTCCACTTCCCCACAATAAATCGTTATTTGAATCGTCAATATTCTCTTGAAATTCAAATTGATCGTTTCGAGAACCATCACTTTTGTAGGGTTGTCGAAAAAGCACGTTAGGAGCGGTTAAGCCAATAAACTTGGTATCATCGTTATCTCGCAACTGTCTCCATTTGACATAATCAATTTGTTCAAATTGCGCAGCAACGTCTCGAGTCGACGAAAGTTCGGCAAATGTGTTCACACCGAATATTTCAGGAGACGCTGACATTACAAATGGACTAAATGCCGCAGCAGCAGATTGAGATATCTTGCTTAGCACAGAGATATCTCTATCAAAATAATTTGTTCTCGGGTCATAACGTAATTGATAATCACCAACAACCACACCAAAGGGTTCTCCTCCGGCCATTCCATATTCATTTTGATAGAGCAATTTAAACAAGGCAGACTGATCGAACTCGATAGCCTTGAGCGCATCTTTACTTACTTCATTCCATGTTGCAGATAGAACTTTAATTTTTACTGAGTCAGACGATGGTTTATCAACTTGTTCACATAAATATCGAACGCCTACCCAACTGCACTCTAATTTCTGAAAATCTGGATGATGAATGATCTCATTGAGCTGCTTCTGTAATAGTGTGTCAATGGTATTAATCGTGCTCACAATGCTATGGCGAAAACTCGCAAAATCTTTAGATTGCGTGCCTTCCAACCAAATTCGTGCCGCAAGTATTGAATCTGAACATTCAACAAATTTAGTCAACCAATGACTGTCAAACTCAGCCAGGCCCATCGGTGTAAACTCGTGTGTGAGTTCCTCTGGGTCTAGAAAGTTCAATGCATCTATTTTCGTCATAACTACCATAAGCTTGGCTTAATGGCTGGTCGAAGTGACCAGCCATTAACTCTATTTAGCCACCCGACTGAGGAATTTTAGCAACGAGTCTTAAAGACGTGGTTAGCTCTTCCATTTGAAGCCATGGTTTGAGCCAAGCAACCGCGTTGTA
>NZ_JAWOTK010000103.1:0-1832 GCF_033338855.1 Vibrio sp. Vb0937
GAGTAGAATCAGTTCACTGCCTTTTGGCGTGAGTGTGTGGAGTGTTTCTAACACTTGCGAATATGGTATTGTGCGAGTCTCATGATTTGGATCTTGAGTCAACTGCGCGTTATTGGTATCAACGATAGCATTGAGAATCCGAAGCCCCTGTTTTTGCAAAGAGGAAGGGCGAAATTCTAAGCATTGGTGTCCATCATCAATCACTGCGCCAATACGATCCTTTTTGGCTAATGTGAGCCAAATAAGAACACTGGCGAAATGAGCAAGTTGTACGGACTTCAATACGTACTTTGAGCCAAAGTGAAGGCTTGAGCTGAGGTCGAGATACAAAATCACCGCTTGTTCTTTGTCTTCCGCAAACAATTTCGTGTGTGCTTTTCCGGTGCGCGCTGTGACTCGCCAGTCGATGCTGCGAATGTCATCTCCGGCTTGATACTGGCGCACTTCCATAAAGTCCATACCACGACCTTTTTGTCGGCTCGTATGGTTGCCGCTCATCTGCGACCAAATGCTTTGTGCCGGTGGCAACCAACGTACCGACTGCGTGCGATATTGAAGCAGTTCTTCCAGTGTTAATGTCACCCCATTCGCATGAGGCGGTAATGGATGGTTTGCAGACATGTCACTCACCCGCTTTATGCGCTGCCAACCAAGCTTAGCAACTTATCGATGACTTGATTTGCCGTTACGCCTTCTGCTTGAGCGTGGTAGCTGAGCAATAATCGGTGACGTAACACTGGGTACGCCATTGCTTGGACATCTTCAGGAGAGACAAAATCACGACCTGCTAACCAAGCATGAGCACGAGCGCATCGGTCAAGGGCGATGGTTGCACGCGGACTGACACCCATTGCTAGCCATTTATCCAACTCACTGTCGTATTCGCTTGCTTGGCGTGTTGCCATCACCAAACGCACAATGTATTGCTCAATGGCTTCTGCCATGTGGATGTCGAGCACTTCTTGGCGCGCGGTGAAGATGTCTTGCTGACTCAAGCTTGGGCGCTCAATAGAGCATTCACCTTTTGCCTCACCACGATTGATCCGCAAGATCGCTAATTCATGTTCTGCATCTGGGTAATCCACTTCTAAGTGAAGCAAAAAGCGATCGAGCTGAGCTTCTGGAAGAGGGTAAGTACCTTCTTGTTCTATCGGGTTTTGCGTCGCCATGACCAAGAATAGCTCAGGCAGCGCGTAGGTGTGGCGACCTGCGGTGACTTGCTTTTCTGCCATCGCTTCAAGCATTGCGGCTTGTACTTTGGCTGGCGCACGGTTGATTTCATCCGCAAGAATGAGTGAATTGAAAATCGGCCCAGATTGGAATGTGAACTCGCCCGTTTCTGGGCGGAAAATATCCGTACCGGTTAAATCGGCAGGCAGCAAATCTGGGGTGAACTGAATGCGATGGAAGTCGCCTTCTACGCAATCAGACAGTGATTTTACGGCGCGAGTTTTAGCAAGTCCCGGAGGACCCTCAACCAAAATATGCCCGTCAGCAAGAAGGGCGATCAACAGTTGTTTAACCAGATCATGCTGGCCAATGATCTGAGACTCTAAATAGTGCTGAAGAGTTTCGAAGTTAGATTTATGCATGCTTTGGACTCTCGATATCCATTTGATTTTCGTTTTGAGTATTGGTCATTGCCAATCAGGAAAAAGTTCCTGTTCGCTCTCGAAATTTATCTTTTCAATATTGGGGCAAAGAAAAGGATTGCAAGCGAAGAAAAACGCTGAAAGTGCTTGAATGACAGGGTGTTACATTTATTTTGCATAAGATAGTGAGAAATACCTCTAGTTTTGTTCGCTCAGGTCGATATAGGTTCCATGCTGTGT
>NZ_JAWOTK010000104.1:0-1827 GCF_033338855.1 Vibrio sp. Vb0937
CGCTGTATTGGATTGCAAGCTTGTGTCCGTCATTCTAATTCCTCTTGGGCAGCACTTGTTCACTACAGGGCGTTTGCTGACAATGAAAGTCGCCCTCTGTACTGCGGGCGATTAGTTTACTTTATCCTCAGCCGGATGTCTTTCTACTAACGATTCATTTGGTGATTCATTTTCTGAAAATGCATCACTTTGCGCCAACTGCGCAAGGTCAGAAGAAATCGGTCGTTTGATTTCAACCCCCAACTGCCTAAAGCTCTCAGCTTGACGAATCACGTTGCCACGACCTGTCGCCAGCTTGTTCATAGCGCCTTGATAGGTTTGGTTCGCTCGGTCTAATGCGCTGCCCAACCCTTCCATGTCATCGATGAATAAGCGCAGCTTGTCGTACAGTTTGGTGGCGCGCTGGGCGATCAGTTTGGCGTTTTCATTCTGACGTTCGTTGCGCCATAAATTGTCGATGGTGCGCAGTGCCACCAGCAACGTGGTTGGGCTAACCAAGATGATGTTTTGCTCCATCGCATCTTTGATCAAGCTTGGATCAGCTTGAATCGCCACTTGGAACGCCGGCTCTACCGGAATAAACATCAGCACATAATCGAGACTTTGGATGCCTTTGAGCTTGTGGTAATCCTTCATGCTCAAACCTTTGATGTGCGCACGCAGTGCGGTGAGGTGAGCACTTAACGCGCGGTCGCGTTCAGCATCCGTTTCGGCATTGAAGTAGCGCTCGTACGCCACCAATGCCATTTTCGAATCGACCACCACTTGCTTGTTTTGTGGCAAATGCACAATCACATCCGGTTGGTAACGCTTGCCCGCTTCGCTCTGTAGGTTCACTTGCGTTTCGTACTCGTGCCCTTCGCGCAGTCCCGATTCGGCTAAAACGCGCGCCAACACCACTTCACCCCAGTTACCTTGCTGTTTGTTATCGCCTTTGAGCGCTTGGGTCAGGTTCACGGCTTCTCGAGTCATTTGTTCATTGAGGCGTTGCAGATTTTTCAGCTCATGCACCAGCGTATGACGCTCTTTAGCTTCTTGGCTAAAGCTGTCGTTGACTTGCTTTTTGAAACCTTCTAACTGCTCTTTTAACGGTGACAACAACCCTTCTAAACTTTGACGATTTTTCAAATCGACTTTCGCGGTTTGCTTTTCAAACAGTTGGTTGGCAAGTTGCTCAAACTGTTGTTTCAGACGCACTTCGGCCTGCTCTAAAATTTGCAGTTTTTCCGCATTAGCCTGATTCATTTGTTCGTGGCGCGCCTGCTGCTCACGAAGCTGCGTTTCCAAACGGGATTTTTGTTCGCGCATTTGGCCCAGCTCATCAAAATACTGCTGACGTTCTTGTTTGACGGCTTCGAAGTAACGCAATTTCTCCATGGCCGCCATCAACTTGCCGTGCGATTGGCGCACTTCAAAGGCCGCTTTATCGCGCTCGTTGTCGAGTTCATCCAACTCTTGCTGCGCATCTGCAAGGCTTTGCTTTACTTGTTCAAGCTGTTGTTGGTGAAGCTGTTTTTCTGACACCAACTGCTGTCCGAGTAGTTGAGTCTGGGTAATAAAGCGCTGCTTTACCCACCAACCCACGGCGACACCGCTCGCTGTCGCGGCAAAAAGAGAAGAAAGAATGAAAGATTGATGCTCAAGAATCCATTGCATAATAGCGAGTTAGCCTATGTTTTATATCTTTATCAATGGTATTTAGACACTGGATAAATGTCCAGTTTGTTGGATGAAAAATCCTCGCATACACTAGGCACTCCGTACAACATACCCACTCCCGCTCACTCTTTCAGCAAAGAGCGGCACATCATCACACAGAGGCATCAT
>NZ_JAWOTK010000105.1:0-1823 GCF_033338855.1 Vibrio sp. Vb0937
TCAAACTCGATGACGCAGGTAACGAAGTATCGCGTCAGCTTAAGCGTTGGAAATACCTACCAAAAGAGTTGCAAGTGAAAGCCGCAGATGCGATTACGGTTGCGACTTACAGCAATACGCTTGTTCACGAGCTTGGTCATAACATGGGTCTGCGCCATAACTTTAAAGGCTCAAATGACAAAGCGAACTACTACACGTTAGAGCAAGCGCATCAACTTGGTTTGAACAACATTCCTGCTTACAGTTCGACGATGGACTACGCACCAAGCATGTTGGATGAAACGCCAACTTGGGGTCTGTACGATATTGCGGCGTTTAAGTTTGGTTACGGTCGTAAAGTCGAGACTATTCAAGATTCTTCAGGTTCAGCTCCTGCGCCTGTTGCGAAACCGGCAGACAGTGCGAGCGATGAAGACAAAGCGGCATACGCTCGTTATCTCGCTGATCAGCAAGCCTACCAACAAAGCTTTGCATACAAGTTTGGCAACAATCCAGACAACACATCGCTGATGGTTTGTTCTGAAGTGAAGGCACTAACGGGGAACGAGAAAGGCAAATCACTCTACAACTGTGACTTCAGCCGATTCGATACCGCCGCGTTGTCTGATGATCCAGAACTGAATGCGAAAACTCGTTATGGCGCACTTTACTACCTAGATAAAGTGAATGAAATTGAGCGTAAGTCTTACGATTTCTGTACCGATGGGAACGTTTCTCTAAACAGCGACTGTAACCGTTTTGACGAAGGTACAAACCTAGAAGAAATTGTTTCTTACGAGTGGCAGAACTATCTCGATAGCTATGATCGACGCAACTTGGAGTTATATGGGACGACGGGATTATTCTCGTCCGATTATCCTGGTTACTTAGTGCGCCGTTATATGGAAATGAGCGCTATCCGTGACAAGATGGAAGATCTTGAGCGCATCGATAACCTGTACACCAATCTTGGTTACACTTCGTCAACGGATAAGCCGGGTGATTTCTTATTGCGCATTGCTTCAAACCCTCAATACTGTAGCGAAGGCAAAGCCGATAACTCATGGTTCTGTGATTACGCGAATGGGGCGAAAAAATCCGCGGCGTTCTTCCTTGATATCTTGCGCACACCAGAGCATCAATGTGTGATAGAAAATGCGGCAGGCAACCAAAAAGTGATTTCTTTTGGTCAACTGTTAGACAACAACTCACACCAAATTCCGGCTGATTACGATCTTTCAACAGCCAGCTGTTTTGATGATTTGGCAGCACGCTTTATCGAAGATTCAGATGAGGGCTATATAGCTGTTGCGGAAACTGCGAATGGACGCTTCCTAAACTCAATTGGTAGCTTTGACCCGGATTACCCTTGGTCAAATGCGGTGTCTGTGTTGGGTAACTGGCCAGACAAAGCGTTGGCGAGCCACTTCTTAGCACGTCGATTCTCGAACCGTTTTACCGATGAGGTGAGCTTTGCATCGCTGCTTGATATCCCTGGGGTGCAAGCTGAATACGAAGACATCATGGGCAACATCGTGGCAAATGATGCGTTAAATACGCCAGTTAAATTGGTGGGTAAAGACGGTAAGGAATACACCAATCTAAAAGGTGTTACCGTGAACCTACACATCACTGAGCAAATGGAGTCCCTACCACCAATGCCTCGTGGTATTGCAAGATTCCTTGATATTGGCGCAGAAGGTCGCGGACGTGTTGGCGATGTCATCTTGAGAATGGGAGTGCGCCAAATGAAGTCTTACGACTACACAGTGAAGACTCGTGGTCAATCTCAGTTTGATACGTTTACGAAGCAGCAAGACCGCTACGGTATCATCGCGGGTGAC
>NZ_JAWOTK010000106.1:0-1821 GCF_033338855.1 Vibrio sp. Vb0937
GCTTCGCCTGACGCTGAAGGTCTGCGCATTGTCTTGACTCACCGTGAAGCAGGTAAGCTGGGTGTGGGTGACCCGGTTATTTATAAAGGCTTTACGGTGGGGCGAGTAGAGAAAACCAGCTTTGACGTAGATACACGCCGTGCTCTTTACCAACTTTTCATCTTTAAGCCTTACGACAGTTTAGTGCGCACTCGCACCAAATTCTGGCTCAATTCAGGCCTCGATCTACAATTGAATGCGGAAGGATTTGAAGTGAAATTTGGCTCGCTTGAAAGCCTTCTTACTGGTGGCGTCACCTTTGATAGCATTCCTGGAATGGAGTCAGGCGAAGCTCTTACCAAAGACATGACGAACTTCCGTTTGTACGATGATGTTAAACAAGTACGCGAAGGCATGTACGACGAATACATCGAATTCGTGATGCTATTCGAAGAGTCCGTTCGTGGCCTAAAACGCAAAGCTCCGGTTGAATACCGAGGCCTGCGCATTGGTACAGTAATGAGAGTGCCTATGCGTCTTCCAACTCCAGAAGAGCATTTCTCGGCGAAGAGAATTCCGGTGTTAGTCCGTATTGAGCTTGGCCGTGTATACGGTGATGTTGAGTCCCACTCGATGGAAATGTTCAAAGAGAAACTAAAAGACGAGTTTGCAAAAGGACTTCGCGGCACACTAAAAACCGGGAATTTGTTGACTGGTGCACTGTACATTGATGCGGATTTTTATCCAGACGATACGCCATATGAAGCAAACACGTATGAAGGGCTAGACGTCTTCCCTACAATGCGAGGTGGCTTTGCACAGGTTCAGCGCCAAGTAAATGACTTCTTAAACAAACTCAATAACTTGCCAATGGAAGATACATTAACGTCTCTGAATGCAACGTTGAAAACGTCTGAGCGCACCTTGGCGTCCGCAGAAAAAGTGGCGAATAGCATTGATAAGCTCTTAAGCCAAAAAGACACACAAGAGATCCCTGCAGATATTCGCCAAAGCTTGCAGCAACTGCAAAAAACGCTGGATGGATACGGCCCTAACTCGACAATGTACAGTGAGATGGAATCGACATTGAAAGAGCTAGAGAAGGTGATGACGGAATTCAAACCTGTTTTAAAACAGCTAAATGAAAAACCAAACTCATTAGTATTTGGAGAAGATGAAGTGAAGGATCCAATTCCTGTTAGAGGGCAACAATAATGAAACGTGTATTTTTATTAGCGACAGCACTTGTAACCGGATTGACAGGATGCAGCAGCGCGCCAGAAACAACAGGGGCGCTGTATCTCCTACCTAAAGCTGAGACAAAAACGTCTAACCAGATGAGCGTTGCAGAACGCCCTTTACTGGTGATTCGTCCGGCTCAACTCGCTAGCTACCTGAATGACAATAGTATTGTGTATCGCACATCAGATACTCAGATTGTTCAAGCCAAACGCCACCAGTGGGCTCAAAGTATTTCTGAGCAAATTACCCAACGTGTTGTGGCTGAGCTGCGCCAAAAACAAAGCGACTATTGGCCAGTTGAAATGAATAATCTTCTGGATCAAAGTGGAGAATCCAAGCTTCAACTTAGTTTGAACAAGTTTAATGGTAGCTACCAAGGTAATGCAGAGATTGAAGGTGAATGGTTACTCATCGATGCAAGCGGCAACGTCGTTCGAAGCTCGCAAGTAAAAATATTGATGCCATTGCAAGATGAAGGCTACGACGCTCTGGTTGATGCACTGTCGGCAGGTTTGAACCAACTAACCGACGATATGGCTGCGCAGCTATAGTAAATAGACATCAGATACGAAAGTCATCAGATAAAAGAGGGGAGCATCA
>NZ_JAWOTK010000107.1:0-1820 GCF_033338855.1 Vibrio sp. Vb0937
AGGCGGACGTTTTGATTTGCCTATCGCATTGGGTATTTTGGCGGCTTCAGAGCAAATAGCGACAGATAGGCTCAAAAACTACGAATTTGTTGGCGAATTAGCCCTGTCTGGAGGATTAAGACCTGTCAAAGGCGTGCTTCCAGCTGCGTTGGCTGCAAGCAAAGTAGGACGTCATTTGGTGGTGCCTCATGTCAATGGTGATCAAGCGGCGTTGGTGGGCAAAGAGCAACATAAGTCAGCGCAATCCTTACTTGAGGTGTGTGCGGAGTTATGTGGTCAGCATCGTCTCAATCTTTATCAAACTCCGAAGCGAAAAACGGTTGAAAAACATGGTCGAGATCTACAAGACATCATTGGCCAGCAACAAGGCAAGCGTGCTCTAGAAATTGCGGCGGCTGGAAACCACAACCTACTTTTCCTTGGTCCTCCTGGTACAGGAAAAACCATGCTGGCATCGCGTTTATGCGACTTACTGCCGGAGATGAGCGACGAAGAAGCGATGGAAACGGCTTCAGTCGCATCACTGACGCAAAGTGAGATTAATGAGCACAACTGGAAGTCGCGTCCGTTTCGTGCGCCGCACCATTCCAGTTCGATGGCTGCATTAGTTGGTGGTGGCTCGGTGCCAAGACCGGGTGAGATTTCTTTGGCTCACAATGGGTTATTGTTCCTTGATGAAATGCCGGAGTTTGACCGTAAAGTGTTGGACTCGTTACGAGAACCACTGGAATCGGGTGAGATCATCATTTCGCGCGCACAAGGAAAAACGCGTTTTCCTGCTCGTTTTCAGCTGGTGGGCGCGTTGAATCCAAGCCCAACTGGCTATTACGAAGGGAATCAAGCTCGCACTAACCCTCAAGCTATTTTGCGTTACTTAGGCCGTTTATCGGGACCGCTTCTCGACCGTTTTGATATGTCGTTAGAAATTCCATCCTTACCAAAAGGCACGTTGGCGGAAGGTGGTGATCGAGGTGAGCCCACGGAACTCGTCAAAGAGCGCGTCAGTCTTGCTCGCGAGAGCATGCTCAATCGAAACGGCAAAGTCAACGCACTGCTCGGCAGCCGTGAGATTGAGGCATTTTGCCCGTTGCAAAAAAGCGATGCAGAATTTCTCGAAACTGCACTCCATCGGCTGGGGTTATCGATTCGTGCCTATCATCGCATCATTAAAGTGGCTCGCACGATAGCGGATTTAGAAGGTGCTGAGCAGATTAAGCGTTCTCATTTGGCGGAAGCGCTCGGGTATCGCGCGATGGACCGATTGCTGAAACAACTCACGGCTCAAGCCGTGTAGTGGTCATTTGAGAGGAGTTCGCGGCGAGTATTCACATGTTCGCCGCGAGAACCATGTTAGAAGCTGTAGTTAAAGCCTAACGACAAAAGGTATTCATTTTCGTCATAAAAGGTGATGTTTGAATCGGTTTGGCTATAACCCGCGAAGGAAATGAACGACCAGTTCTGCCAATCAAACACGTTTTGGTATTCGTAAGCGGCAAACAAGCTCAAGGTGTCATCACTGCGCGTTTTCGCAAAAGTTTGGCTCGCCGATTGATAATCTTTGAGTGCATAGCCTGCGGTTAAGGCTAAACGATGACGGTTGATGAACTTAAACCAACTTACGTCAAAGGCATAAGAGTCATACGATTCTGCTTTTCCATCCGCATCTTGGTTGATGTAGGTGAACGCGGGTTGCAGTAGCGATGTTTGGTCTAGTGAAATACGATATTCGCCTTTTACGTAATAAATACTGGCATCACGCGCGAGTGAACGGTCGGTGACTTCATCTTGTTCGACATCTTTATCGGCATAAGCTAAATCGA
>NZ_JAWOTK010000108.1:0-1805 GCF_033338855.1 Vibrio sp. Vb0937
CGAAGCGATTGAACTTGCTAAAGTATTCGCTGCAGAAGACAGCCACAAATTCGTGAACGGTGTGCTAGATAAAGCCGCACCACACGTACGTAAGAAATAACGATTTCTTCAATGAAAAGGTCAGCACATGCTGACCTTTTTTGTATGATATCAATGCCATTGGCATGAAAAGATAAATGAATTATGTCTGGTGAATTTAACCTGATTGATAAGTATTTTGTTGGCCGACAAAACCAGCGCAAAGACGTACACCTCGCCGCAGGGGACGATTGCGCTCTCGTTAAGGCGCCAGCAAATGTACAGATTGCTATCAGCACCGATACCTTGGTTGCTGGAACCCATTTCCTTCCTCACGCGAACCCTGCTTGGGTTGCTCACAAGGCGCTTGCATCCAACATCAGCGACTTAGCTGCCATGGGCGCAACACCTGCTTGGGTAAGCTTTGCATTGACCATGCCTGAAGCGGATGAAGAATGGCTCGCACCCTTCTGTGATGCATTTTTCGAACTGGCGGATTACTTTGGTATTCAATTAGTCGGCGGTGATACAACGAAAGGCCCATTAAGCTTAACACTGACAGTGCAAGGTTTTGTGCCTGAGGGCAAAGCGCTGACTCGCTCTGGCGCGAAAGTCGGGGATTGGGTGTATGTAACGGGGAATTTGGGTGACGCAAAAGCAGGGCTGGATGTCATCTTAGATGAAACACTTCGAAGTCGCATTGGTGCTGATGAACTAGAAAAAGCCCACTACCTAAGTACTCCGAGAGTGTTAGCGGGGCAAGCTTTGGTAGGATTAGCATCTTCGGCGATTGATATTTCAGACGGCCTGATTTCGGATATCAAACATATTTTAAAACGCTCACAAGTTGGTGTGAGTATCGATGTGTCTCAATTACCAATCTCTTCAGAGCTGGTACAATTTTTAGATGATAAGGTCAGCGCACAGCAGTATGCTTTATCTAGCGGTGAAGAATACGAGTTGTGTTTCACTGTATCAGAACAAAATCGAGGTTCTTTGCAGAGTGCTTTGTCTTATAGCGGGTGCAAAGTGACGTGCATTGGCCAAATTAGACCAAATGGAACGTTTGAGCTTCACGATAACAACCAACCTCTCGACTGGGATTTAAGTGGTTTCGACCACTTTAAATAAGCTCATCGAGTTAAACTAGCAGTATAGGTTTAAGGATATGACCAACCCTCTTTCTCTGATTTCATTAAAGAACCCGTGGCATTTGTTGGCGACGGGGTTTGGCAGTGGTTTGTCGCCAGTAGTTCCTGGAACAATGGGGACGCTTGCTGCGGTTCCGTTTTTTCTGTTGTTGGCGCAGCTGCCATTTCCGGCTTATGTCGTTGTGGTATTACTTTCGTGCGTGATTGGCATCAAAATCTGTCAAGTCACGTCAGATGATATGAAGGTGCATGATCACGGTTCAATTGTATGGGATGAGTTTGCGGGCTTTTGGATCACCATGAGTATTGTACCAGCCCTGAATATTCCTATCACGGAATGGAAATGGTTGTTGACGGGTTTCATTCTTTTCCGCTTTTTCGATATGGTCAAACCGTGGCCAATAGGTTGGTTAGACAAACGCATCCATGGCGGGCTTGGCATTATGCTCGATGATATTGTGGCGGGGATTATGGCGGGTATTGCTTTGTTTCTCGTTGCAAAGTATGCGGGTTGGATGAGTTAGTACATCACCTATCACTCGAAGAACAACAAGAATTAAAAAGGGATGCCACTGGCATCCCTTTTTGCTATTTAAGTGCTTACTTCGCAAGGTATTCCGCAATGGATTGTTCAAT
>NZ_JAWOTK010000109.1:0-1796 GCF_033338855.1 Vibrio sp. Vb0937
AATCATCGTCAAATTGGTGGCCAATACGCCTATTCTTCCTAAGCTCTCCTTTACTCTCCTTGCGGTGGTTTCTATAATCGCCGCCCGCTTCTAATTAAAAGGCCAATATCTTCATGGATCAGTTGACTGCCACGCTTAAGAAAATTGAAAAGCAGAACTACCGTGCTTACCAACAAATCAAAGGTCAGTATGACTTCACTGATTTCACGTTGTTTATCGATCATGTTCAAGGCGACCCGTATGCTTCTGCGTCACGTTTTCGTGCGACTCGTGCTTGGTCACTAACTGGTCTTGAGTGGCTAAAAGACGAGTCTCCGGCGTTCCAGCGCGCGTCTCGCGACTTTATTGCTCGTCGCTTTGAGCAATTTGCTAAACAAGAAAATACCGTATCAATCGCTTTAAATGGTCAAACGGTTTTAGACAGCACAGCGGTGCTATTCACAGAAGAAGGGATTGAACTGCGTTTTCGTGTCAACCTACCCGCTGAAGGCCGTTCTGTGCTTGGTAAAAAGGCGAACAACATCCTCACGTTTCATATGCCTAAGTTTATTCGACGCGCGACGCTTGAGCGTGAGTTGGATAAAGAAGCGATGGTGAAGCACTGTCAAGTCGTAGAAGATCAAAGCGCACTAAGAGAACAATTAGAAGCACACAATCTTGTTGCGTTTGTTGCGAATGGTAGCGTTCTACCACGTATTGCGGGTAACTGTGATTTGCCGATGAAAGAAGCAGTAGAGTTTACGGCTCCTGAGTCTTTGCAGGTGACTCTGCATGCACCAAACAAAGGTTACGTGACTGGACTTGGCATTCCCAAAGGCATCACTTTGATTGTCGGCGGTGGTTTTCACGGTAAGTCGACCTTACTGAACGCCATTGAACGTTCTATTTACGATCACATTCCTGGCGATGGTCGCGAGTACATCGTAACAGATCAGAAAGCGATGAAGATTCGTGCAGAAGATGGCCGTTGTGTGCATCACTTAAATCTGTCGAACTACATCAACCACTTGCCAATGGGTAAAGACACTGCAGATTTCTCAACGCAAGATGCATCAGGTTCAACATCGCAAGCGGCTTGGTTACAAGAATCTATCGAAGCTGGTGCAACATCACTGCTGATAGATGAAGACACATCAGCAACTAACTTTATGATTCGTGATGAGCGTATGCAGGCACTTGTGGCAAAAGGCGATGAGCCAATCACACCGCTGGTTGACCGTATCGGTCAATTACGTGATGAACTCGATATCTCGACTATCATCGTTATGGGTGGCTCTGGTGATTACCTAGATGTGGCGAATACCGTTATTCAGATGCATGACTACCAAGCGGTCGACGTGACTGAAAAAGCAAAACAAGTGATTGCGCAGCACCCTACTCAGCGCCATAACGAATCAGAAGAGAGCTTACAAACTTTCCGACCACGCGCACTAAACTGCGTGGCTCTTATGAATATATTGACTGACGGTAAATTCCGCGTAAGTGCAAAAGGCAAAGACTCACTGCGTTTTGGTAAAGAATTTACTGACCTTAGTGCGCTAGAGCAGATTGAGTCTGCTGACGAAGTGAACGCCATTGGTTGGTTGTGGTTCCAGCTTGCACAACTGCCAGGTTGGTGTAACAACCCTGCAAAAGAAATTGAAGAGATGTTATCGGGCGAATGGCACGCATCACTGCCTAAACAAGGTGACCTTGCTAAACCACGTACTTTGGATGTAATGGCAGCACTTAACCGTATGCGTAAGTCACAGTTCAAACCTTCACACTAAGTATTTTGTATTTGACGTATCACGACT
>NZ_JAWOTK010000110.1:0-1785 GCF_033338855.1 Vibrio sp. Vb0937
GTGTTGGCCGCTGTCGCAGCGGTTGGCTACTCAGCTTACAATACGATGTTCTCAGCTGAGGCTGTAATAGTGGATGCTGCTGCTCAAGAGCAGAAGTTCACACAATACGCTCACCCAGAACACTTCATTTCTGCACAACAACTGAAATCGCTGATGGATGGTGACAAAGACGTGGTTGTGATCGGTGCGCTAAACCCTATCAAACCAGATAGCCCTATTTCTGGTTCTTACACTATGTGGCGTAACGATTACTCAGCGACTGAAGACGCCTACGACTTCGGCGGTATGAGTAATAGCACAGAAGAAATGGAAACAATCCTAGGCAGCTTCGGCGCAACAACAGACAGCACAATCGTCGTCTACGCTGCGGGCTCACACCACGATGCTGCGCGTCTTTACTGGCAAATCCATAACCTTGGCCATCAAGATGTTCGTTACCTTGACGGGGGCTTGAACGCTTGGATGGGCGCTGGCTACCCAACTGGCTCTGCAAACCAAAGCGTTGCAGCGGTTGAATACAACGCACCTAACACACAACAAGAGAACAATGCCCTAGCAACGCTAGACATGGTTATCGCAGCGCAAAACAACCCTGATTGGGTGATCCTAGATACTCGCGGCAACGACGAGTTCAACGGTGAAGTTGCGGTTTCTGGCGCATACGGTCCGGGCACTATCCCAAGCAGTGTTCACATTAACTGGACCAAAGCGTTGAACGAAGACACGACGCTGAAATCAGCAGAAGAACTGCAAGCCCTTTACGGCGACATCATCAAAGGCAAGAAAGTTATCGCTTACTGCCAGTCTGGTGTTCGCTCTGCCCACACCACCATGATTCTTACTGAAGTACTAGGTGCAGAAGGCGTTTACAACTACGACGGCTCATGGATCGAGTACAGCCATGCTCACTACGAGCAGAAGAATCCTGAAGTGAACGTTATCAACGGCAAGAGCTAATCAACACGGAAACCGCAGTTAATGAACAATGTAATTTTTAGCCAAAAGCTATACGACACCGCGCAAATGATTGTCGATGGCTGTATGGGTGATGCCGATCCGGCATGTCAAACCGCATGTCCAATGCACACAGACGTAAAACAGTACGTTCGCATGGCAGGCGAAGGTGATTTCCAAGGTGCTTTGGATCTGATCCGCAGCAAACTATTCCTACCTCAAACGCTTGGCCGCATCTGTGCACACCCTTGTGAGGCTTCTTGTCGTCGTAACACTGAATTCGGTCAGCCGCTCAGCGTTGCTGGCATCAAACGCTTCGTCGCAGAGAAAATGGATAACCAAGATCACTGGGATCTTAACATTGCGCCCCTGACCAACAAGCACATCGCGATCGTGGGTGCAGGCCCTGCTGGTGCGCAAGCGGCTATTGAGCTTCGTCGTCAAGGCCACGAAGTAACGATTTACGAAAAGCTAGACGTATACGGCGGCATGATGCGTGTGGGGATCCCTGAATACCGTCTACCACGCGACGTTATCGATTTCGAATACAGCTACTTGGCGATGCTGGGTATCAAAACTCAGTTCGGCGTTGAGATCGGCAAAGACATTAGCTTCAACACACTGCGCAACGAACATGATGCTGTGATTCTGGCTCACGGTGCACACGTCGGTTCGATCATCCCTCTGCCGGGTCATGACAACGATGGCGTGTTCTCTGCGGTTGAATACTTGAAAGAGATTTCTGAAACTCGCCAATTTCCACGTGCAGGTAAACGAGTGATGGTTGTCGGCGGTGGTGACGTTGCAATGGACTGTGCACGCTCTTCATGG
>NZ_JAWOTK010000111.1:0-1766 GCF_033338855.1 Vibrio sp. Vb0937
ATACGGGCGTCGATGGTGTCGGTTTATATCGAACTGAAATTGCATTTTTACTTCAACATCACTTTCCATCGGAAGATGAGCAGTATCATCAATATCGAGCAATATTAAACAGCTACTCGAACCAACGCGTGGTGATGCGTACTCTAGACATCGGTGGTGATAAACCATTGCCATACCTGCCAATCGAAGAGGACAATCCGTTTTTAGGTTGGCGCGGGATTCGCTTTACGTTAGATCATCCTGATATCTTTTTGATTCAATTGCGTGCGATGCTAAGAGCCAGTGCTGAAAGTGGTAATTTAAGTATCTTGTTACCCATGGTATCTGGTATTAAAGAGCTGGATGATGCGATGACGCTGATCAACCAAGCCTACAGCGAAGTTGTCTTGCTTGATGAGCGTATCCAGGCTCCAAAGGTCGGGGTGATGATCGAAGTACCATCGATGGTATATCTGCTTCCTGCCATCGCGCATCGAGTGGATTTTGTCTCTGTTGGTACTAACGACTTAACTCAGTATTTACTGGCGGTGGATCGGAACAATTCCCGCGTCGCTGATGTCTATGAATCCATGCATCCGGCAGTGCTGTTAGCACTCAAACAGATTCATGACGTGTGCGATAAATATCAAGTGCCAGTGTGCATCTGCGGTGAATTAGCCGGTGATCCATTTGGTGCGCTCTTATTACTTGGGTTGGGATACACCAGCTTAAGTATGAACACATCTAACGTGGCTAAGGTGAAGTATTTGATTCGTCATAGCCAACAACAGGAACTAGAAAAACTAGCGGAACAGGCGATGACAAAATCGTACGGAGAGGAGATTCATCAAATGATGCATGATTTCTTTATCCAACAAGGTTTTGCAGGCTTCGTTCGTGCAGGGAAAAAGTAGGTAATCGTGACCGTCTCTTTATTTTTGTTATTGCTGGCGCTGGGCGCTTTTGTTGGTGTGATGGCGGGGCTACTCGGCATTGGGGGCGGATTAATCGTCGTACCTGCGTTGTTATTTTTGCTGCCTTGGGCGGGCATTTCTCCAGAAATGAGCATGCACATGGCGCTTGCGACATCTCTGGCAAGCATCATCGTTACATCAGGTTCTTCTGCTCTCAACCATCTTAAACTTGGCAACGTAGATATGTTTGTTGTGAAGTGGCTAATGCCCGGAGTGGTGATTGGCGGTTTTGTTGGTGCCAACATTGCCGAATGGATCCCAACGCATTACTTGCCGAAAGTATTTGGTGTTATTGTACTGTGTCTAGCTGTGCAGATGTTCCGATCCATTAAAGTAAAAAGTGAGAAGCCAATGCCGAGTAGTCCGGTCACTATGATGTACGGAACGGGAATTGGTGTAGTTTCGAGCTTAGCTGGTATCGGTGGCGGTTCTTTATCGGTGCCTTTTCTCAACAAGCATGGCGTAGAAATGCGTAAAGCGGTCGGCTCATCGTCAGTTTGTGGCTGCATCATCGCCATCTCTGGCATGATCGGCTTTATTTTGCACGGCTATAAGGTTGAAGGCTTACCTGCGTACAGTATTGGTTATGTTTATCTTCCTGCGTTACTTGCGATTGCGATGACTTCGATGTTGACCACGAAAGTGGGGGCGAAGCTCGCGACCAATCTTCCTACTGCGGTATTAAAGAAAATATTCGCAATATTCTTGATGTTTGTTGCAGCAACAATGCTGCTGTAAGTTTATTCCCAAGTTATTCACGCTGAACCGATCATTTGAGGTGACTTGGGTATATTGGTTTTATTTGTAAATAAG
>NZ_JAWOTK010000112.1:0-1761 GCF_033338855.1 Vibrio sp. Vb0937
CTCAGCCCCCAAACCGATGATTTGTGCGCCAGAAATAGCGGGTAGGGCGATGATCAAGCCAGCGGCCGTTGTGCGCATGGCTAAACCCAAGCCGTCAGCCAAATCGTTAGGTGTGATGTTCCCAGTTGAAACCGCGATGCCTTTAAACATCTCAATCAATCCCAATACTGTGCCGAGAAGACCAATTAGCGGGCTGATCACGCCGATCAACGTCAGAAGGCGAAGACCAGAATGCAGTTGATGACGCTTTTCTTGCAGCCACATGCCCGCCGCGTCTTCACGTAGCGATTTAGCGTATGCGTGGTGAGCCAACAGCATTGCTACACCGCGATAAAGCAGGGGACGCTTGCCCGACAACTCATCGGCCAGCGCTTCAATATCTCGGCTGTTAGTTGGGTCTAGACTGGCCAAATGTTGACGAATGGCACTTTTTCCAACGCCAAGACTGATGAATACTTGGAAGAGTCGTTCCGCAATGATCATGACGGTGAGTGCTGAGCAAATGATCAAAGGCCATGTCATAAGACCGAACTGAGTTTGTAATTCTTGTAGTTGTTCCATTATCCATCCAACTTAAAACGAACTGGTATTTGTACTCGGTGAGCCACTTTTAGCCCGCCTAAAATATGTGGTGTAAATTGCCATTGTTTAATAGCTCGCAGCGCTGAGGCATCCAGCGACTCGGTGCCAGATGATTCAAGCAAAACATGTTTGATTTGGTTGCCATTCTCATCGAGCCATACCTCATACAAGGCTGCGCCTTCGATACCGCGTCTTTGCGCAGACCTTGGATAGCGGGGCTGCGTTGGTTGACTCACAAACGTTGGTTTGTCGACCAAAATAGGCTGAGACGTTGCCCCTTTGGATTGGCTCGCTGATGCAGTTTGCTGAGTAACCGTATCTTTCTTCACCGGTTCTATTTTTTTCTTCGGTTCGGCTTTGGGCTGAGTTTCTTGCTTGGCAACCGTTTTGGTTGGTTCCACTTTCTTAGGTTGCTTAATTGGCTCTGGCTTTTTCTCGACCACCTTTTTCTTCACCGCCTCTTTTTTGACAACCTGCTTCTTAACGATCTTCTTTTCAGGCTCAGGCTGTTTTTGAGGCTGTGGCTCTTTTGGTGGTTCCACATTCTCTGGTGTGGGCTTTTCGAGCGTTGGTGGTGGTGCAGATACAAGGTTGAGGCTTACCGAGCTTGCTGGGTTTCCAGCAGGCATTGCGAACACTTTGTTCTCTTGCGAGACAAAAAGAAGTGCGGCATGAATGACGAGAGAGGCGCCTCCTGCAATGACATATCTTTGTACGTTCACGGGTTATTCTCGGTAGAACTATGAAAACTTGAGGCGATTATTACTTACAATCGAAATAAGATCAATTATCAATTGCATTATCATTACGGTCAAATTATGATCCTTGCAGTTTTTTTTGAGATTAGCCTCTATCCCTTATGTGGTGGGGTTTAAGTGAGTATATATGAGCGTCGATATTGATAAATTTGACGAATCAGTTCTGGGCAGCGATAGCCCTGACCCCCTGAGATTTGCTTTTGTGAAGAAGCACTCGGCTCATGCTGGCGGAGCGAGTGTGCCAGTACCGCCACCTCAACAAGCAGGGGTTTTGTCGAGCATTACTTCTGACCAAAACGTGAGAAACAACAAACGCTGTTTGTACATTCACGTACCATTTTGCCGTGTTCGCTGCACTTTTTGTAACTTCTTTCAGAATGCGGCCAGTCGCAAACTTGTCGATGAGTACTTCGCTGCTTTA
>NZ_JAWOTK010000113.1:0-1748 GCF_033338855.1 Vibrio sp. Vb0937
CAAAGTGCGTCGGTTGAGTTAGAACACTTAGCCGAGGGTGGCAGCAATGCCGAGCTGATTGCTCTGATGAACAGTGACGACAACGTCTACCAAGGTGTCTCTGGCAACGGTTTGCTGCTGCCGGGCTCATCGGACGAAGTCACCATCACAGTCAATCCTCATCGTTATGGTTATTTGTCGCTGGCTTCGATGCTCGTGAACACTAATGATGCCTTTGTTGGCGAAACGGGATTATCGCTCAAGTCACTCGCAGTGGGTGACAGTTACGAGATGAACATGAACGTGTGGGATTCTGGCACAGAGCTTAATGACGAATTGGCGGCCACGATTCCCGGCCCTGCGGGTGGCGGAGAAGGATTTAACTCAACCCGAAACGATATGAATGATGCGGTCGCGTTTCACGCTGGCGTCATCAGCCATGATGATGGACTGGCGGATTCAACCTTGTCGGCAAACCATCGTTTTCTAAATCCTGGAGCGAAGGTCACGATCACGCGCGTTGAATAACTCATCTGCTCTGGTGGCGGATCCTTTCCTAAAAGTGTTTGTTCATGCTTTTATCCCTCATTCCACCACCAGAGCACTTTCTGCCCTTGTGGGAGGCTGACCTTGTTGAAAGAAATACGGCTCCGTTCCGGTCATTTGCAGAATGAGGCGTCTCCCAGACAAGGAAAGGATCATGGAACGGTATACAACCAACGTGGTGGCGAACATATTGTTGATTGAAGACGATGATGACTTGGCCGAACTGGTTCAAATGCATCTCAAGTTTCAGGGGCATCAAGTCAGTCGAGAATCCAGCGTTGCAGCGGGTAGAAATACTTATCAGCAGCAGTCGTTTGATTTGGTGATCCTCGACAGAGGTTTACCCGATGGTGATGGTTTGGACATTTGCCATCACTTGCGCCAACAGCAAGATTGGACACCAGTTTTGGTGTTGACCGCAAGAGACGGTGAGATGGATAAAGTGGATGGCTTGGAAGCGGATGTCGACGATTACATCACAAAGCCGTTTAGTGTTTTAGAGTTTCAAGCTCGGGTGAGAAATGTACTTCGGCGCGTTAATCAAGTTGCTGAAAAGCCGACTCCAAAGCGAGCAGAAGAAGAGGCACTTAACTTTGGTGATTTGAAGATCATTCCCCAATTGCATCAGGTTTCGCTCAACGATAAAGACGTCGCGCTGACGGCAACCGAGTTTACCTTACTACAGTTTCTCGCCACTCGTCCCGGTCGAGTCTACAGTAAGGACGAGCTGTTGGATCATGTCTGGAACACCAATCATGCTGGGTACCATCACACGGTTTGTAGCACCATTAATCGCTTGCGCAGCAAGCTGTCGTTGTCGGACTCAGAGCATCATTTTATTCAAACGGTTTGGGGTGTTGGGTACAAATTTCAGCCGCGCCCATAATGGGCGGTGTGAGGAGGCGATAGGATGAGCTTCAAATCTCGTTTGGTGGTATTCACCACGGTTTGGTTTTGTTTGGCGATGGCGGCCATTGCGCTGACTTACAATTGGCAAAAAGAGACCATTGAGCTTCGCACCAAGCAAAGCTTACATCAAGATCTAGCCAGTCACATGCGGGATGACAATCCGCTCATGATTGGTACGAACTACAATCCCAAAGCACTCAAGTCGATTTTCCACACCCTCATGTTGATAGGGCCTGATTTCGAAATCTATTTTCTTGATAGCCAAGGCAACATTGCTACGCACGCTGCGCCAGAAGGGACGGAATTGATGGGCG
>NZ_JAWOTK010000114.1:0-1736 GCF_033338855.1 Vibrio sp. Vb0937
ACTTACAAAGCCTACTTTCAGAAAAAACACGCTTGGTTGCCGTGACATATGCGTCAAACACCACGGGATCGATAGTCGATATTCAGCGCGTAGTTGACATGGCGCACGGTGTTGGTGCTCAAGTTTATGTCGATGCCGTGCATTATGCTCCTCACCACTTAGTCGATGTACAAGCGCTGGGCTGTGATTTCTTAGCGTGTTCAGCGTATAAGTTCTTTGGACCGCATGTAGGTATCGCTTACGTGGCCGACCAATGGTTGCACAGCCTTCGTCCTTATAAAGTAGAACCGGCTACGAATATTGGTCCGGGTCGTTTTGAAACGGGTACACAAAGCTTCGAAGGCCTTGCTGGTGTTGCGGCCGCAGTGGAATATTTGGCTCAGTTTGGCGACAACGACTTACCACTTCGTCAGCGATTAGAACAAAGTTACGCGCTTTACAATCAACACGAACAGCGTTTAAGTGAGCGTTTTTTGCAACGACTCGACGCGCTAGAAGGTGTGAAACTGTATGGCATTGAGAGCGAAGATTGTCAGCAACGTACGCCGACGTTTGCCCTAACATTTGACAAGTATTCACCGGAGTTTATCGCTAAGACCTTAGGTGAGCACAATATCTGTGTTTGGAATGGTCACTTCTATGCACTTGGTTTGGTTCGTCAGCTTGGCATTGAAGAATCAGGTGGCGTCGTACGAATTGGTTGTATGCATTACAACACTATTGAAGAAGTGGATATGTTGTTTGATGTGCTAGAAAGCATCCTTGATGCTTAATCTCTCATCGCTCTGAACGAAGAAAAACAAAAGCTCGAGCCAGTGCTCGAGCTTTTTCTATCTAGGAAGTTTGTATAGTAAAGCAGACGTATCTACGCGCTTACTTCAACTTCGTAAGATGTAAATTTGCGGACGTTAATCACACCGGTATCAAAAATCAGATACTGACCTTTGATGCCTTGCAAAATACCAGTTACAACCGGGTTTTTGTCGAAGTTATGAGAGGTGATTTTCGTTGGGTGTTGCTGAACGGGGTAGCTAAGATCGGTAATGGTTTCGCTCAGCACCTCGATGGCATCTTCACCAAATTGCTGTTTGATTTCAGCAATTTTGTCTTGCACAAGAGGAAGCAGTTCAGCAAAACGATCTTGTAACTCAATCGGTTCACCATCGCCTTTAAGCAAAGTGCGCCAGTTTGTTTTGTCTGCAATATGCTTTGCCAGTTCCACTTCAATCAAGCCTGAAATATGACGCGTTTTGACTTTGAAAATTGGCAGACCCTGAGTTGCACCTTGATCAATCCAACGTGTTGGAATTTGAGTGTGGCGAGTGATGCCCACTTTCAAGCTTGATGTATTTGATAGATACACGAAGTGATCCACCATACAGTTTTCTTCTCCCCACTGCGGTTCGCGGCATGTGCCTTGATCGTAGTGGCAAGTCTCTGGCTTCATGATGCACATATCGCAGCTCGCAAGCTTCTTCATACACACGAAACAGTGGCCTTGAGAATAGCTCTTCTTGGTTTTCTTGCCGCATGAACAGCAATAGATATTGCCTGTATGTTTCAGCGTGATGGTGTGACCCATCAGTGGGTTGAGATCGATTTCGTCCTCACCGACTGGCAGTCGGTAAGCGACAGTTCCTTCCAAATTGGCGCGCATTTTATCCAGCACGCCTGTTGCGATGATCGACATGACATTACTCTATGGTTTTATTGTTTGGTGTGAGTTTAACAGAAAA
>NZ_JAWOTK010000115.1:0-1731 GCF_033338855.1 Vibrio sp. Vb0937
CCTCAAGCACCAGAGCCGATGGAGCTGTCTCAAGCCAACACGCAAGTTGAGCCGATGAGCCAAGTAACACCGATCAGCGCGCTTGGGTTAAACACGGCGTTAGATGGTATTGCGATTAATGCGCCAAACCTAAAGGGAACCATGGGCAATCAACAAGCGTTACCGCTGTATAAAGTTGAACCTCGTTACCCAAGTAAAGCATTAAAACGCAAGGTTGAAGGCTATGTGATCATGCGCTTTACGATTGACACGACAGGTCGTCCAAAAGACATTGAAGTGATCGATGCAGAGCCAAAGCGTATGTTTGAAAAAGAAGCCATTAGCGCGTTGAAGAAGTGGAAATACCAACCCAAAGTTGAAAATGGTGTGTCGATTGAGCAGTTCGGACAAACCGCAAAAGTGGAGTTCAAATTAGGCAAATGATGAAGAAATTCTTAATCACAACGCTGCTTAGTTTGACCGCAGCCAGTGCGATAGCTCAAGAGCTTAGCCAGTACACCGCATCTAGAGTGCAGCGTGCGCACAGCTTAGCTCAAGAAGAGAAGTTTAAAGAAGCGATCTCAACTCTCGAATCGTTAGACCTATCGCGTGGCTACGATCAAGCGTTTGTTGCTCGTATGCTCGGTATTTTTTATTGGCAGAATGAGCAAGTTAAGCCTGCTATCAAGCAACTGGATTTCGCGGTAAGCAGCGGTTTATTGCAAGACGAGCAAGCGTGGCAAACACGTAAAATGCTAGCGGATATTTTGTTGAACGAACAACAGTTTGCTAAAGCCTTGCCGCACTATTACGAGTTGAGTAAAGCTGTACCTAAAAACCAGAAAGCTCATGAAGTTTGGCTACGCATCGCACAATCGCATTACCAGTTGAGTCAATGGAATAAAGTGTTATCAGCTATGGGTCGCTACGAGAAGTTTGGTCAGCCAGATGAACTCGGTCCATTGTCGATTAAGCTTTCGTCTGAACTGGAACTCAAAAAGTGGCAGCCTGCTATTGTCACCATCAAACGTTTGATTGCAATTGAGCCTGAACGAGTTGAGTGGTGGCGTCAGCTCGTCGCTTTGCATTTACGTGTCGATGACAGCAAACGCGCACTAGATGCAATGGCTTTAGCCAAGCTACAAGGTGTCGCGCTCAGTCAAGATGATCTTAAACTGCTGGCACAGCTTTATGCGAAACGTGGAATCCCAGAGCGTGCTGCTTTAATTATGGAGCAGTTGGAAGACCTCAACGTCGATAGCCAGTTAAAAGCTCAGCAGGCGACCTATTGGCAGATGGCAAAAGAGTGGGATAAATCCATCGATAGTTGGCGAGTTGCCGCGAAGTTGGATTCTAAATACTACTGGAACTACTCTCAGCTACTTGTTCAACAAGGCCATTACCAACAAGCATTGGCTGCTTTGGATAAGGTAAAAGGTCGTAAAGCAGACGTTGCTCTTATTAAAACCAGAGCCTACTACAAGTTAAATCGCTTGGATGACGCATTGGCGAATGCCAAACGTGCGAATGAGATCAAACCATCGAATCAAGCCAAGAGTTGGGTGAAATACTTAACCCAACGGCGCAAAGCAGAAGCGACGCGAAGTTCTTAGCGCGAAACAGATTGAAAAGACCCGCGGTTCTCCTCGGGTCTTTTTGTTTTTTTACCTTAAACCAACTTCTTTAGAAGGTAGCTATCGGTCTATCTCCGTTAAACGTAAACAATGTAAATTAAATGCCAATAAGAACGAT
>NZ_JAWOTK010000116.1:0-1727 GCF_033338855.1 Vibrio sp. Vb0937
AAGATAAAAGGCGCCATATCTGGACGTCCCCAAGAACCATACACAGTAAAAAAACGTAAGCCTGTTGTAGGAAGTTGATAGAGATGAGAATAACTATGCGCCATCAATTCATTAGATTTTTTAGTCGCTGCATATAAAGAAACGGGGTGATCAACATTATCCGATGTAGAGAAAGGCACTTTCTTGTTTAAGCCGTAAACGGAGCTGGAAGATGCATATATGAAATGCTTGATATGGCTTTTACGACAAGCTTCTAAGACGTTTAAAAATCCACTTAAATTCGATTCAGCGTAACAATGTGGGTTTACAAGTGAATATCTAACACCAGCCTGTGCGGCAAGATGGATAACTCTGTCAAACTTTTCTTTCTCAAATAAACGTTCTATTTCATTTTTATTTGATATATCCATATTAAAGAATCGAAATAATGGATTTTTTATAAAATTTAATCTTGCATACTTTAACTCAACATCATAATAGTCATTGATATTATCAATACCTATAACCTCATATCCTAATGAGTTTAGTTTTCTAATAGTTGCACTACCAATAAAACCTGCCGCACCTGTAACTAAGTACTTCATAAATTAACACCATAAGACGCATACAACAAAAATAGTAGTAATTTATTGATATGTAAAGCTAATTAACTAGCGCTACTTCTTGGTTATATTGAATTTAATGATGCTGTGATTTTGATCTAGATTATTATGAAAAACGAAGAAAAACATCCATCTTAATAGTGAAGTTAATTAGAAAGAGTATTTTTATTACGTTATTTATATTTCATATTTATTTAATGAAAACTCAATTATTTCCATTCATAATCTACATTTGATAAAGAATAAAAATACTTACTTCGGTTTTACATTAAGCATAATATCGCCATCCAAGCATTAGATGCTTAGACTTTCTGCTAGCTCACCTCTATCTCAAAGCGTTTGACACTGGTACGAACTGCACAAATTGATCTCCATCAGTCTGTGCTCCACAGGTTAGTGATACTCTACCGCCAAATATAAAGCCCACGTCCTATGGCTCAGCAAAGCCTGTAGATAAGGTCATTAAGTAGCAATGTCGATTAATATTTCAGATCTAACAAATGCACTAACTAAAGTCGAACACGTTCATAAAGTTCAGTTGGAAAATGTCCATCAGTTTTTCAAAACAAATGAAGCTTTATCAATCGAAACATTCAGTCAAATCATCGCCTGTGATTCTATTGATGAACGATTTAAAACGATCGACAAAGCGTTTTCGCCCCTAGGTGATGTAAAAACTTACCTATTAGAGGCGTCTTACTTAGTTAGCTAACGCAGCATAATCCACAAACAAAAAGCCCCACTCATATGGTGGGGCTTTCTTTCTATCTTAGTCAGTAACGATTACAGCTTGTAGCGATCATCAATCACGGTGACTTCTGGGAAGGCTTTACCGCTCTTCATGGCTTTTTCAGTCTCTTTCTTAACGGATTCATCAATCCAGAAGTTACCGATATCCATTGGGTGCAGAACCCATTCCGTTGCTTTAGTCATGCCATCTTTTGGAATTTTAACCCAACGCCAATGTGCTACACGTGAGTAAGGCACCATGTATCCAGGAACAATAATATTTGCTTCTTTTACGTATTCTTGAATCTGGTGCGACAGCTCATAACGTTTATTCTGATCAAACTCTGCATCATACGCTTCGATCAACTTATCGAGTTCTGGGCTACTGTAGTTGGT
>NZ_JAWOTK010000117.1:0-1716 GCF_033338855.1 Vibrio sp. Vb0937
ATCGATGAAGGTATTGCGGCTTATGTTCCTGTCGCACACGATTATTTGGATGCGCCAGAGCAACTGGATCGCGATTGGGTTCTGGAGCAGCTGAAACCGATTCTTGAAGACGACGCTCAAGCGAAAGTCGGTCAGAACCTAAAATACGATGCGTCTGTGCTGGCACGTTACGGCATCGAGATGAAAGGCATCAAATACGACACCATGTTGGCGTCTTACGTTTACAACAGCGTAGGCGGCAAACACGACATGGACAGCTTGGCACTTCGTTTCCTACAACACAGCTGCATTTCATTCGAACAAATCGCGGGTAAAGGTAAAAACCAACTGACCTTCAACCAAATCGAGCTTGAGCAAGCATCGCCATACGCAGCTGAAGATGCAGACGTCACGCTTCGCTTGCACAATCGTCTGTTTGCTAACATCGAACAAGATGAAAAGCTAAAATCGGTTTACGAAGAAATCGAAATGCCGCTAGTCCCAGTTTTGTCTCGCATTGAGCGCACTGGTGTTCTGATTGATGACATGAAGCTGAGCGCTCAATCGGTAGAAATCGCGGCCCGTTTAGAAGAGCTTGAACAAAAAGCTTACGAAATCGCAGAACAAGAGTTCAACATGAACTCGCCGAAGCAGCTGCAAGCTATCCTATTTGAAAAAATGGGCCTACCTGTTGTGAAGAAGACACCATCTGGCACCCCTTCAACCAATGAAGAGGTGTTGCAAGAGCTTGCGTTGGATTACCCACTGCCAAAACTGATTTTAGAATACCGTGGTTTAGCGAAGCTGAAGTCGACATACACAGACAAGCTGCCGAAGATGATCAACCCTTCAACTGGTCGTGTACACACCTCTTACCATCAAGCGGTGACTGCGACAGGTCGTTTGTCGTCTACCGATCCAAACTTGCAGAACATTCCAATCCGTAACGAAGAAGGTCGTCGCATTCGTCAGGCGTTTGTTGCTCCAGCTGGTTACAAGGTTCTGGCTGTCGACTACTCGCAAATCGAGCTGCGTATTATGGCGCACCTTTCTGGCGACCAAGCGCTGCTTGATGCCTTCCGTGACGGTAAAGACATTCACGCCGCAACCGCAGCAGAAATCATGGGAGTGTCTATTGATCAGGTATCAAGTGAGCAGCGTCGCCGTGCAAAAGCGGTGAACTTTGGTCTGATTTACGGCATGAGCGCATTCGGCTTGGCAAAACAGCTGGGCATTCCTCGTGGTGAAGCGCAAGCTTACATGGACAAATACTTCGAGCGCTACCCTGGTGTAATGCAGTACATGGAAGACACTCGCAGCGCAGCAGCTGATAAAGGTTATGTAGAAACCATTTTTGGTCGACGTTTGCATCTGCCAGAAATCAAATCGCGTAATGGTATGCGTCGTAAAGCGGCAGAACGAGCGGCGATCAATGCGCCAATGCAAGGCACTGCAGCGGACATTATTAAGAAAGCGATGCTGCTAGTGGATCAATGGATTCAAGAAGAAGGCAATGGTCGCGTAAAACTTTTGATGCAAGTACACGATGAACTGGTATTTGAAGTCGAAGAGTCGTCTTTGTCCGAAATTGAAAGTAAAGTACAGAAATTGATGGAATCTGCAGCAGAGTTGAAAGTGCCTTTGGTGGCAGAAGCTGGTCACGGTGACAACTGGGATCAAGCACACTAATCATTTTTAAATCAATTTGGTCGATTTAGTATGAGCCAGCGCACAAAC
>NZ_JAWOTK010000118.1:0-1672 GCF_033338855.1 Vibrio sp. Vb0937
TCTACACCTTTGGGTGTATCATCGATATACAAACAATCACTAGGCAAAAAGCCCATGCTCATCGCGCTGTACATGATCAAATCAGGTTCAGGTTTCCAACTATTTGCTTCAAACGCAGAGAATACTTTTCCTTTGAATGCATCAAGCAGACCGGTTAACTCAAGTGCGTATTCA
Organism: Vibrio sp. Vb0937; assembly: GCF_033338855.1. Classification (NCBI taxonomy): domain Bacteria; kingdom Pseudomonadati; phylum Pseudomonadota; class Gammaproteobacteria; order Vibrionales; family Vibrionaceae; genus Vibrio; species Vibrio sp. Vb0937. The sequence continues at coordinate 175 of NZ_JAWOTK010000118.1, forward strand.
ATTTTATCTTTGGGACCATTTGACGCGACGCAGTATTCAATATTGTGAGAGTCGAGGAATTGGATCAGCCTTTTAGCGCCATCCATTGGTTGTAAATGACGAACAAACAATTTTTGAACTTCTGTTCGGTATTGGGGTTCAAGAACATCAATTGGAACATTAATGTTCATCAACTCTTTGGTATCAAGAAGAATATCGGCCAGTTTTCCACCTTTAAAGTGAGAAACACATTCTTCCATCGTTAACTCTGCACCGTGTTGATTAAATACATTCACTAGTGCTTGGCAGCATAAACGCTCACTGTCGACCAACGTGCCATCACAATCAAAAATCACGCATTTAATATTGGTAATTGCCATAGCCTTCCCCTAGACGCATTTGTCGATGTCGCTGATCAAACTTATTTTTTAATACAAATGTATGGCTTAATCATATTTGAGTTTAGATTTGTTTAAACGACAGACTTGGCATTTCGTAGAAATGGGGAAAAGCAATTCCTGTTTTTCTAAGCAAGATCACCGAATGTAATCTTGCTCAGTTTGTTATGCATCAGGATACATGTATCGAACTTCGATGAAGTCATCTAAATTATCTAGCAACAGTTGGCATAATATTGGGTCAAAGTGTTTGCCTTGTTCCAACTTAAACCAATCGACGACTTCATTAATTGTCCAAGCCCGTTTGTAGCAACGCTCTGTTAATAATGCGTCAAATACATCAGCAATTGCGACGATGCGTGCGAAGAGATGAATGTCCTCACCTTTTAGATTATTTGGATAACCCGTACCGTCCCATTTTTCATGGTGTTCGTGGGCAACCACCGCTGCTAATTTGGTGATGTCGCCCTCTTTCATGTTCAGCAACTCATAACCTTTAATGGTATGTTGCTTCATGATTTCACGCTCTGAACTTGTCAATGCGCCAGGCTTATCGAGAATCGATTCTGGCACGGAGATCTTTCCGACATCGTGCATAGGGCTAATGATTTCAATCATTTCCACTTCACGGTGCGTCAATCCGCAAAGTTGAGCCAAACGACGAGACAGTTTAGCGACACGTTTTACATGTTGGCCAGTTTCTCCAGAGCGACTTTCAATCGCCTCACCCAATACGTGAATCATCTCTTTTTGGACGTTTAGCGTTCGTTTTTGAAGCAACACAATTTTTCTATTTTTCTTATCAATCTCTTTACGTTGGCGAATAGTCATAAACTGAATCACAACAACAAGAGAAAGCAGCACAATAATGCCGCACGTGAACAACAGTGTTTTGAGGTTTACTTTAAACAGTGGCGGTGGCGCATTAAGAATTTCAGCGTTTTTAGGGATGTCATAATGGCTGATTTCGTATTTTGTAAGCGCCTTATAGTCCAAGACCGCTTCGGTGATAGCCAGCGCATGCGCCGCTGACGTCAGAGACATCCCCATCTTACTCGCCATTATCTCCGCAGCTTCATAACCAAATTGCTCAGAGCGGTTCACAAAGCCACCCAGTATTC
>NZ_JAWOTK010000119.1:0-1669 GCF_033338855.1 Vibrio sp. Vb0937
AATACGCGGATTCCATTAATCCTATAAATGAATTCGCTCTCTATATGAAATTTACTCATGTTTTTTTAGGGCTCATAGTTACCTCTAGTTTTGGCGCTACTGCCGCTGATGATTTTAACTGGCTGCGAGATGACGCTCGTAAAGATGAGCGAGTTCTTACCTACTTGACGCAGCAAAACCGCAAGACCGAACAGTATCAAAAAAGTTATCAGGCACTGACACAAGATCTGCTAGCACAGTGGGAAACCATGGTGGCAGACAAAGGCGAGCAGCCATGGTCGATTGTGAATGGACGAGAGTGGACGTTAACGCGTCGTGACGGTCGCTACGTGTTGTTATCACGTGCGAGTCAGCATGCACCAGAAAACGCGGTGTTTGATTTCGCTGAGCGACAATCGGCGCATCAATACTATCAACTTGGTCAGTGGCAAGTGAGTGGTGATAAACTGCTTTTTACTGAGGATATCGACGGCAGCGAGCAATATCGAGCCGTGGTTGTTGATTTACTCTCAGGCCAATCTTCGGAACTGGCAACACACGTCGATAGTGGTGCACTGTTATCACAAAATGGAAAAATGGCGTACCTTGTGGCAAAGGACAAGCGTACCCAGCGACCTCATCAGATCCTACGTATTTCCACGGAGTCTTTGGCTAAAACAGTAGTATGGAATGAGTACAAATCAGATTGGTTACTCTCTTTTTATCGCGCGGCAGATAGTCGTTACGCCGTGCTGCAAAGCAACAACGAGTCAACAACAGAGCAGAAGCTTGTCGATCTAGAAACGGGCACAGTCACCGATTCATTGCGAGTGCCAGAAGTGGGCGTGGAATATTACGCAGATGTCGCGAAAGGGCATGTTTACCTCAACAGTAATCTTGAAGGAAAGTTCGCGCTTTACCAAGCCGAACTCACGCCGCTTAGCGCAACATGGCAACGCTTTACCAACCCTAGTGAGCCGCTTGAGCAGTTCTACCTTTATGATGCAGGAGTTGTGGCACTTAGTAAGCCAAACAATGTGTCGACGTTGACGGTGTATTCTTATCAAGGTCAGGAAAAAGTGATACTGCCATTGGAACACGATGGCAATGTCGCTTGGTTGAGCACGTTAGGCGATTTTGAATCCAACAAGATTCGTATCCGAAGCATGTCGATGACCACGCCTCCTCAATGGGAAGAGTTCGATGTAAAAACGCTGACTAAATCTTTGTACTCTCAAGATGCTTACCAAGATTTTGATAGCCAACATTATGTTTCAAAACGAATTTTCATTAAGCACGATGGTGTTTCTGTTCCCGTCTCTTTAGCGTATCGCAAAGACAAATTACACGCACAATCACCCGTGATGATTTATGGCTATGGCGCATACGGTTTTACGATGAAACCGTACTTTATGCCTCAAGTCATAAGCTTGCTCGACCAAGGCGTGATTTACGCTATCGCCCATGTTCGTGGCGGTGGGTACTTTGGCGATGAGTGGCATGAGCAAGGCCGTGGTGTGCGCAAAGCCAATTCTATTGGCGACTTTGTCGCGGCCGCTAAGACGCTGAAAACGTTTGAACGCGGTAATAGAGAGGTTTTCGCCATCGGTTCTAGTGCTGGTGGCACGTTGGTCGCGGGAGCGGTTAATCGAGATCCTAAGTTGTTTTCAGGTGTCGTGCTTAAAGTGCC
>NZ_JAWOTK010000120.1:0-1666 GCF_033338855.1 Vibrio sp. Vb0937
AAACGGTGAGTCACCAACACACCCAAACGACGCGTGGTTGCCTGTACCGCTTGAATCGACATATTAAAAGTGATCGGCTTTTTGTTTTTTGGACGAGCGACTCCTATCGCGTCTGACCAGACTTGCCAATCGTGTTTTCTGCGCTCATTCGTGACCTCAATGAGCGGATACGTCTTTAAGATGTCAGAAAGGTTAACTGGATTGCTGTGGTCGATGAGATCAGGGCTGCACACTAATACCAGTTCGTCTTCACTGAGCTTTTCGCAATAGTAGTCTTGCCACTCTTCAGGGTTGCCATGCACCAACGCAGCATCAACGCCTTCTTGTTCCAAATTGAACCGTCCAGAAAGGTTAGATAGGCGCACATCAAGTTGGGGCGCATAGGCTTGAAGGCGTGGCATACGTGGGATCCACCAATGCAGTGCCAAGGAATTCACCATGTTTAGCGTAATGCGTTGAGAGTTTTGATCGTGCATCAGTGCTTCGGTTGCATCGACGATTTGTTCTAACGCTGGCGCGACTTTGCGGTAGTATTTTTTGCCTTCCGTATTGAGGTACACATGGCGTCCAATGCGGTCAAAAAGCGGTTTGTTTACTTGGCTTTCGAGAGATTTAATCGCTTGGCTGATCGCCGAGTGGCTAACGCTCAGAAGCTGGGCGGCTTCCGTCATACTGCCTGATTCCGCCACCGCCACAAACGCGTAGATGGATTTTAATGGTACTAATTTGCGCATGGAACGAACCTGTTTTCAATGTGTAAGTTTTGCTTACAATAGTGGTTAATATTACTCGCTATTTCTATAAAGTCACTTTTCATAAAATGCTCCGAGAATTAAGGAGTATCTAATGAATCACGTTCACAAACCCATCGTATTTATGTTGATGTCTACATTAAGCTTATCTGTTACGGGCTTGCTAGCAAAGCAGCTGTCTGAGGCGCTTTCGGTAACCATGTTCAGTTTTCTACGATTTTTCCTACCTGCGGTTATCTTGCTCTTAGTTCTGATCCCGAAAGGCATCAAACTGCCGAAATCGACCGAGTTGAAGCCCACTTTGCTACGCGCACTTTGTATTGGTCTGTCTCAATTGTGTTTTATTGCGTCTCTTCAAACGTTAACGCTGGTCGAAAGTGTGGTCCTTTTTGCTACAGGCCCGTTGTTTATGCCTGTGATTGAGAAGCTTGTCTGGCATGGAAAAATTCGTACGTCCACCGTTTTTGGTATTGTGATGGCGTTTAGTGGTGTGGTGTTGTTGGCTGGAACGGAAGGCGAATTTACTTTGCGATACGACTTACTGCTTGGTTTGGCTGGCGGTCTGTTTAACTCCGGCTCACAATTGACGCTGTATAAAGTCAGCAAAAGTAATATGTCACCGCTAGAGATCAACTTCTGGGCGTTTAGCTTTGCCGCGTTATTTATTCTGCCTTTGGTGCTTATCAACGATGGCTCTGGACTGTTGGGGGCTCATTCATTCTCACTATCCGTTGAGCCTAGTGTGCTGTGGCTATTAGTCATGTCGATGTTGATCATCAATACTCAAGTGTTTCGTGCAAAAGCCTATCAACTGGCCAGTAGCGGCTCTCAACTCGCACCACTGATTTTTACCAACTTGTTGTTTACGGCCGTTTGGCAATCACTTTTTTTCGCTGATGTAATGAGCCGCACTC
>NZ_JAWOTK010000121.1:0-1661 GCF_033338855.1 Vibrio sp. Vb0937
CTGCAGCGTCTCAGTAATCGTGCGACCAAGTAGAACCAGCGGTTGGTTGTTTGATTGGTTGATTTCCAATTTGTTGCCATCAAGACAGATCATTTTCTGCTCGGCAAACTCATTCAACGTTTTCACCACAAGGTCGTTTAAATCTTCCTCTTGGTAGCTTAGGAACAGCTCTTTCTTCAAGAATGGGTAGATTTGCGCAACGTTCTCTTGGATTTTCTCCACGGTGAGATTGCGCTGACGAATAATCATCTGAGCAATCAACGATGGCAGCGCAAACAAGTGAATGATGTTGTTGCGATAGTAAGTCATCAGAATCGATTGACTACGATCCAGAGAAATGATGTCGCCCATACTGTCTGTTTCAATCACAAACTTATCTAACGAGATAGCGTGATCAACCAACTCTTCAGCACTTTCTGTTGGGATGGTTGAAGTGCTTGAGTATGGGTTGTTCTTCAGTAGCTTCAAGTAGCACTCAATCTGATTGATCAGAGAATCACGAGACAGTGCACGTTGGCGAGAAGCCAACAAGGCCGTTGCACAAAGCGTTAAGGCGTTTGCCGCTGCCGCATCGTTAATGTGCGTCATCATCTTGTTCGCTAGCTCATTGACCACAGGATTCATCCACTGTGGTTTGCTACCGCCCATGCTATCGATGTCTTTTGTCCACTCTGGCGCGTGCTCGTTAAGGTATTGGTTGAGCTGAATAGGCTCACCGAAGTTCACGTAGCCCAAACCAAAGTTACGCAGTTTACGTAGAGTACGCAGAACAAGACCTGCGTTCTCTTTCTCTTTACGTTTACCGCGCAGTTCTTTGGCGTAAGTGCCCACTTCCATTACGTGCTCGTAACCGATGTAAACCGGTACCAGCGTTACGGGGCGGTTTAGACCACGCAGCATCGCTTGAATCGTCATGGCCAACATACCCGTTTTCGCTTGCAGTAAACGACCGGTACGTGAGCGACCACCTTCGCTGAAGTACTCTACCGAGTAGCCTTTTGCAAACAGCTCGGCTAGATACTCGCGGAAAATCGTGGAGTACAGTTTGTTGCCTTTAAAGCTACGACGAATAAAGAACGCACCACCACGACGGAAAATCGGACCCGCAGGGAAGAAGTTCAGGTTGATACCCGCAGCAATGTGCGGTGGCACCATACCTTCATGGTACAGAACGTAAGACAGCAGTAGGTAGTCCATGTGACTACGGTGACACGGCACGTAAACGATCTCATGGCCATCTTGCGCCAAGCGACGCACTGTCGAAGCGTTGTTGATGTGCAGGCCTTGATATAGTTTGGTCCACAGCCAGCTCAGGATGCGATCGCCGTTTTTCACCAGACCGTATGAGAAGTCGGCTGCGATTTCATCCATGATGTCATGGGCTTCTTTGCGCGCTTTCTCAATCGAAATGTCTTTGCTTTTTGCCTCGTCTTCAATCGCTTGTTCAATTGCAGGTGACTTTAACACGCGAGCAAATAGCACTTGGCGTTGCGGTAGGTTTGGACCTGATGCCGCCAATTTTTGACGAGAAAAGTGGATACGTGCCACGCGCGCTAATTTATGCGCAATAGCACTGTCTGTACCGGGAGAATCCGCCATATACCGCAGTGAAGCCACCGGGCTAAAGCGCACCAAACAGCCACGACCTGCTGCCATTACCG
>NZ_JAWOTK010000122.1:0-1660 GCF_033338855.1 Vibrio sp. Vb0937
GTCTAATTCGGATAGAGTTGACCCCGGTGAAGACCGGGCAGAGAAGGGGAGTTGTGGCTATGCCACAGAGTTGGTGCGGTTAGGTTTACCCTTGCGATGCCCAGTTAGTGCTATTCAATACAATCATCATGTGTCCTCTTTGTTAGTTGATACGTTGGTGAGTTCATTCTTTGGTTAATGAAACGAGGAGAGTATAGCTGCCCTTTTTATTTGTGGGTAGCAAAATCACCGCTTAGTTTGCTAGGAGAGTTGCTACGAGCGCCTAGCTTGTCATTCGTTCTTCCATGATCTGCGAATACGTGTTGGCTTTCAAACCGTATATGATTTGGATATGACGTTCATCCAACACAACAACGCCATGAGCGCCATGTTTCTTTAAAGCCTCTTTATCTACGACAGCAGTAGAGCGCAGCGTGAGTCTTAGCCGCGTTGCACACGCCCCGGTTTCCACCACGTTATCGAGGCCACCAATTGCGGCAATAATGGTGTCCACGTCTTGCTCGACATTTGGATTGGTTTGAGTCAAAAAACTGAAAACGCGTTTGAGAGCTTGAAACATAAAGAGTTATCTCGGGAACAGGGTTAGATGTGGAAACAAGGAAATAGAGTTATAGCGAAGAGGGAGGTGTGTTGTATGGGGCATAAAGCACAGATTTACATTTTTAAATAAAATCGCCATTGCGCTGCGAGAGAGCGAAGAAAACAAAGGCTCCTAATGAGGAGCCTAATTCGATTTTAGTGGGCTGTATGTTTCATCCCTGACATCACTTTTTTCACTGGCGCGTTAAAGCTCTGCTTTTGGCCGTTATCGTAAGTCACGGTTACTTCGATTTCATCCCCTTCATTGAGCGGCGCTTTCAAATCAAACAGCATGATGTGTAGGCTGCCTGGTTTTAGCTCGGTGGTCTCTTTTGCGCCTAGCGTGATGCGGTCGATTTGGCGCATTTTCATCACATCGCCGTCTTTAATGACATCGTGCAATTCAACCTTGCCCGCTGCTGGCGTTTCTGCGGCAACGATATTGATGTCGTCTTGGCTGCGGTTGGCAAAGGTTACGAAGACGGCGCTGGTGGTTGCACCCGGAGCCATAGCACGCGCATACGGTTCGTGCGCCATGACATCGAGCTTAGCCTGAGCTAAAGGGCTGAGCAGTAATGCCCCCAAAGCCAATGTTTTAAACAGTTGATTAGCCTTCATTCGAGCCTTCCTTAGTGGTGAGTTTTGAAATTGCTTCAACAATCGGCGCAGGCGTTAGCGTGTGTGGCACTTTGGTGATCAACGTGCCGTCCGGTTTGAGGAAGTAGAAGTAAGAGCTGTGGTCAAGGGTGTACTTCAGTTCCGAACCTTCTAATTCGGTTTTACGGAAAATAACGCCGTAGCGGTGAGCAAGTGGTGTCGTGATGTCCAACGGCGCAGATAGACCTTCAATCATAGGGTGGAAGTAGTGCGCATATTTTGCGGACGCGTCTGCTTCATCACGTTCTGGATCGAGAGAGATAAACATCGGGCGCAGCTGCGCTTTTTGCTCATCGCTGATTTGATTTAGTGCACCTGCCAGCATCGCGAGCGACGTTGGGCAGACATCAGGGCAACGAGTAAAACCGAAATACACAATACGAATACGAGGGTCGTTCACATCCAAGACGTTGACTGGTTGATT
>NZ_JAWOTK010000123.1:0-1657 GCF_033338855.1 Vibrio sp. Vb0937
AACGTTAACTCGCCATCCACGTTATCCACATCACTGAAGGCCGTATTCAGATCGATGCTGTATGGCGTAAAGTCTTCTGCCAAGGTTTGGTCTGCAATGTTGCTTTCAACCACAGGCGCATCGTTTACTGGGTTAACGGTAACGGCTACTTTCGCTTGGTCAGTCAGTGAACCATCCGTAACGGTGTAAGTGATTTCGGCGTCACCATGGAAGTTCTCGGCCGGTGTGAACACCAACTTACCATCAACAATCTCGACTGTCCCTTGTGCTTCAGGTACAGACGCCGATTGGATAGACAGCGTATCACCATCGATGTCGGTGTCGTTTGGCAGGACATCAATCGTCACTGGCGTGTCTTCGTCAGTAACAGCGATGTCATCTTTTGCCACTGGCGCGTCATTGACTGGTGTGACATCGACGTTCACCGTGGTGGACTCTGATACCCCACCGGACGTAACGATGTAGGTGAAGCTGTCTGTACCGTGGTAGTTGTCGTTTGGCGTGTAAGTCACGCTGCCGTCCGGGTTGACCGAGACCGTGCCGTTGGCTGGGCCGTTATTGCTATCCAGCGACACCAATTTGTCGTCGCCTTCGAACGTGTCGTTACCTAAAACCTTGATGATGGTTGGTGTGTCTTCCACAACCGTCGCGTTGTCTGCCACGATGTCTGCCACTGGCGCAACCGTAAAGTTCACCGTTTGGCTAACGCTTTCGCCGCTTGGATCGGTGGCAGTAAACGTCAACGCTTCTGAGCCGTTCCAGTCTGCGGTTGGAGTGAACGTAGCAATGCCATTGACGATCGCCACTTGAATGTTGCTGTTGCCAGAAAAGCTAAACGTTAACTCACTATCCACGTTATCCACATCGCTGAAAGCGGTATTCAGATCGATGCTGTATGGCGTGAAATCTTCCGCCAAGGTTTGGTCTGCAATGTTGCTTTCAACCACAGGCGCATCGTTTACTGGGTTAACGGTAACGGCTACTTTCGCTTGGTCAGTCAGTGAACCATCCGTAACGGTGTAAGTGATTTCGGCGTCACCATGGAAGTTCTCGGCCGGTGTGAACACCAACTTACCATCAACAATCTCGACTGTCCCTTGTGCTTCAGGTACAGACGCCGATTGGATAGACAGCGTATCACCATCGATGTCAGTATCGTTTGGCAGAACATCAATCGTCACTGGCGTGTCTTCGTCAGTAACGGCATTGTCATTGGTCGCCACTGGCGCGTCGTTCACTGGTGTGACATCGACGTTCACCGTGGTGGATTCACTGACGCCCCCAGACGTAACGATGTAGGTAAAGCTGTCTGTACCGTGGTAGTTGTCGTTTGGCGTGTAAGTGACGCTGCCATCTGGGTTGACCGAGACCGTGCCGTTGGCTGGGCCGTTATTGCTATCCAGCGACACCAATTTGTCGTCGCCTTCGAACGTGTCGTTACCTAAAACCTTGATGATGGTTGGTGTGTCTTCCACAACCGTCGCGTTGTCTGCCACGATGTCTGCCACAGGCGCTACTGTGAAGTTCACCGTTTGGCTAACGCTTTCGCCGCTTGGATCGGTGGCCGTAAACGTTAGGGTTTCTGAGCCGTTCCAGTCTGCGGTTGGAGTGAACGTAGCAATACCATTGACGATCGCCACTTGAATGTTGCTATTAC
>NZ_JAWOTK010000124.1:0-1654 GCF_033338855.1 Vibrio sp. Vb0937
AAACCTTGGCCGAACTCACAGTTTAGCTCGTTGAGATAATCCACATGGCGCTGCTCTTCGATACCTTCTGCGACAATTTTAAGACGCAAGGCTTTGGCCATAGCAATGATCACGTTGACCAGTTCACGATCAGAGTCGTTCTCAAACACGTTTTGCATAAAACTGCGGTCGATTTTCAGACGATCAAACGGGAACTTCTGCAAGTAACTCAGTGCAGAATAGCCCGTACCGAAGTCGTCAATCGTCAGCTTGGTACCCAGCGCACGTAGGTTATCCAGCATGTCCACCAACTCATCATCATGGTTAAACAACAAGCTTTCGGTTACCTCGACATCAAATTGCTCAGCAGGCAAACCCGATTCTTCTAAGCTTTGCCTAATGAACGCCAATAAGCGATCACAATAGCGGAATTGAACGCTAGAGAAGTTCACCGATACAAACAACGGCGAAATGGATTGCCACTGCGAGGCTTGATGACACGCTTGCTGAATGGCGAACTCGCCAAGTTGATGAATCAATCCGTTTTTCTCTGCAATCGAGATGAACTCTTCTGGATTGACGAAACCAAACTTCTCATCGTTCCAACGCATCAATGCTTCTGCGCCAACAATTTTACCGCTTTTCAATTCAATGATTGGCTGATAGTACATTTCGAGCAGTTGGTTCGAGATCGCATTACGCAATCGACTTTCTAGATCCAAGTAACGCTGTAGATCTTGGTTCATGTTGTGGTTGTAGAAACAGAACGCATCACGGCCATCTTGCTTCACGCGGTACATCGCCATATCGGCACACGCCAACAGCTGCTCGGCGTTATCACCGTCGTCTGGGAAAACCGACATGCCGACACTGCCTGTCAGGAAAAACTCGTGATTATTCCAAACAAACGGTTCACTAAAGGCCGATAACACACTCGAAGCAACGCGCTTCGCGGTATCGTTATCTGGTAAATCTGGAATCACCAACAGGAACTCATCCCCACCGATTCTGGCGAGCAAATCGGTTTTTCTCGCGACGTTTTGAAGACGCTGAGCACTGAGTTTGAGAATTTCATCCCCGACAAAATGGCCCATAGAATCGTTGATCTGTTTGAAGTGGTCCAAATCAATAAACATCACCAATACTTTTGACCCCGTACGAGATGCACGAATAAGTTCCAGCGCCAATCGTTCTGAGCCATAACTGCGATTTGGCAATTCTGTTAAGGTGTCGTATTTGGCTTGGAATGCGAGCTCTTTCTCCGATGCTTTTCGGCGCTCTATTTCTTTGGTGAGTTTGTGGTTTTGTTGAGAAAGAATATCTTTACGCTTTTTCTCTTCCTCAAGCTTAATCTTTAATTCCAATTTATTATTGTTTGCGACAAATGCATAACACAGCGCAATAACAATCATCACGGCGAGAATACTTAGCCCAACAATAAAGAGTCGAGAAGTAAAAATATCTCGCTCGTTGAGCGGTTCAAACCATGCCATCAATTTAAAATGATGTTGTTCCACTGGCACTTCGAAATATATTTTTCCATCCAAAACTTTAGAAAGAAAATGATTCTCATCTGCATTAGTGGTTGAATTTTTAGTGATGGAATCCCACACCACCATTTCAACATCTTTTATTTTCAGCACCATGCGACTGTAGCTGTCTTCGTGCTCTTGAT
>NZ_JAWOTK010000125.1:0-1652 GCF_033338855.1 Vibrio sp. Vb0937
ATAGAAAATGGTGTGCCAGCACTGCATGCAGAGCAGCCAAGTTTGAGCGCGCTTACATCGGTCGGTCAATCTATTAACGTTGTTGTTGCAGAAGATGGGTTGAGCTTACAAGGAACATCGACTGACGACCGATTAGTTTTCTCAGCAGAAGTCAATGATGATGGTACGGTTCAAATTACTTTTTATGAAGCGATTGATCATGGTGTAGGTCAAGATGAGCTGGTGACTAACGTATTGGTTGAAAGCACTCAAAGTGATGCTGACGGTACACAAGAGACGGTTGTGGCCCCCCTAGAAATCGTCATCAGTGATGCCGACCCAGTGATCGCAAATGAGTCATATAGTGTAACCGAAGGCCAAGTCATTTCTGGCAATGTACTGGAGAATGACATTGATATTGATGGTGACTTGTACATTCGATATGTCAGAGCCGGAGGAGAGATCCAGTCTGTCCCTGATGGTGGCTCAGTAAGTTTTAGTCTAGAGAAGGGTGAATTAACCGTATTTTCAGATGGCTCTTGGCAGTTGAATGCCAGTCGCAACTTAGATCACACGGTTGAGCAAAGTCTCGTTTTTGATTATCTCGCAGCCGATGATTCAAAAGATTACGGTGTAGCAACCGCAACTATCGACATTATAGATGGCCAAGCGGGTTATGTAGGCAGTGCTACTATAAACGCAGCAGAAGTACCTCTGGGAGAGGCATTATTAACCACCGAAGGCAGTGTTAATGTGATTGCTGGCTCTGATAACCCTGATCCGACTAGTTTGTATTTTGGTGGGGCATCCATTACTAAGTTAGAGGCATTAGGGCTTACAAGCTCAGTCTCTGATAATGAGCTTAGCTACACGTTAAGTCCCAGTGGAAAGCAAATCACAGCATTTGCCAATGGTGTCACTGTATTTACGTTAACATTGAGTGGCATTGAGTCGGGTAACGATGTACTAGCTTCAATCTCGCTTACTCTTGATCATCCTATCGATCAATTCAATAGTAGTGATACGGTCACGTTCCCGCTGACCATTGGAGGGACAGATCTAGACTCCACACCGCTTGTAGAGAATGAAATTGATTTCGTGTTGAAAGATGGTGTTGATCCTACGTTGAGCAACTTGACTGTTGTTGCAATGGAGGAGATTAATCTAGAAAGTGGGGCAATCTTTAAGACTGGGAGCCTTCAACTCGATATCGGGAGTGATTATGTTGACTCTCTTCGATTTAGCGAATTAAACCAGCCCACATTAGTGAGTAGTGAAAGTGAGTTGCTTTACCGTCTGTCTGATGACGGTACGACAATTACTGGCTATATCTTAGAAGGTGGGGTGGAAGTAAATATTTTTCAATCGAAACTATTATCCACATTACCTTTAGAGTCGAGTAGTGAAATAGAGTATTCCTTTGAATTATATCGCTCTTTCGATCTGTCAAAAGATCAAATCCTGGATATACCATTGTTAGTTAATGCAACAGATTCAGACGGTGACACCACCTCCGTAACATTGGATATTACCTTAGAGGCAATTGAAGGTTTGAACGATGATGCCTCTTTAACGGTGGATATTCTTGATGGCGGCGATGGATACGAAAACCAGTTTGAAGTTCCTAGTGTCACGATTCAAGGTGACGCACTCAAGATAAGCGATGAGTGGCT
>NZ_JAWOTK010000126.1:0-1651 GCF_033338855.1 Vibrio sp. Vb0937
TGACCCGAAACTTGATCCATTGGACGTGGTTATTTCTACTCGTACTGTACATCATGACGTTGATTTAACCGCATTCAACAAACCGAAAGGGTTATTACCGGACTATCAAGAGCGTTACTTTTATGCTGACAAAGCGCTACAAAATTACGCGTATGAAGCAGCGGTGGAGACGTTAGGCAAAGAGAGTGTGTTCCGAGGCATCATTGCTTCTGGTGACCAATTTATCGCCAGTAAAGTAAAAGTCACGGGCATCTACCAAGAGTTCAACGCGATGGCCGTTGAAATGGAAGGTGCAGCATTGGGACAAGTTGCAACCGCCTTTAAGGTTCCGTATGTTGTCATCCGCACGATTTCCGACAAAGCGGATGGTTCTGCTGATGTGGTTTATTCTGAGCTGAAAAAAGCGACGGCAGATAACTCAGCAACCATTACGCTCAACATGCTTAAGCGCATGCAATAGGGTGAGAATACGAAACGCAGCACATTAAGTGCTGCTTTTTTATGAGTTCGTCAAAGTAAACATTATCGATTCTTTACCTTCAAATTCCACCCTCAGCCGCGAGTTTGGTTGTAAGCGGCTGAGAGAATCGATTGTCATCGTTGGCCGATTTCCACCACAAGCTAAGTTGCTCTTTGTCCATTGGCTTTCCGAACAAGTATCCTTGCATGAAATCACATCGATAAGCGGACAACCATTTGTGCATAACGTCGTGTTCAATGCCTTCGGCGGTCACGGTTTTGTTTTGAGCATGGCACAGCTCAATGATCGGTTTGATCACGTGTCCATTATTGGTATTCATCAACGTCAGTAGAAATTCTCGGTCAAACTTAATCTTTTGTACTGGATATTGAACAAGTTGAGTGAGCGACGTGTAGCCAGAGCCGAAATCATCAATAGCAAGTCGATAACCCAGTTTCGAAAGCTCATCAAGCAATGCCGTGCCTTGCTGTTCCGCGGCAAACGTCTCGGTAATTTCTAGTTCGATACATTCTGGTTTGATGCCATTTCTCGTTACGTGTTTATGAATAAATTGCGCCATTTCTAACGAGTTTAATTCGGCCGATGAAAGGTTGATGGACAGGACAATGTCTTTGCCAAAAATGCTTCTTAAATGATGGTATTCCTCGGTTGCATTGGCAAACACCCAACGGTCTATTCTGTCAAACAACCCAGCTTGCTCGGCGATTGGAATAAATTCGGTTGGTGGCACTGGCCCCAAGCCTTCTGCGTCCCAACGTAGAAGCACTTCCAAGCCTTCAATTTCGTTGTCTTTGTTATTCATGTAAGGCTGAAACACAAGCCTAAACTCATCTTCAACGTTGCTTTTACGCAGTGCACGTTCGATCTGACTGCGTCGCTGAGATTCCAAATTTAGCTCTGCTGAGTAGTACGCGTACTGATTTTTTCCAGCACGTTTGGCTTGGTACATTGCTGCGTCTGCATTGGACAACAGTTTCGCGATGTCTTGCCCATCTTGCGGGTACTGAGCGATGCCAACACTGGCGGTCACCGGGAAGGCGTTCGCCCAAGTTTGGCTGAGGTTGCTAATTGGTTTTAATAGTTCTTTGGCGAGTAAATCTGGGATGCTGCCCACGTCTTTATTGGAGCTGAGTAGGATGGCGAACTCGTCACCAGATAAACGCGCGCCAA
>NZ_JAWOTK010000127.1:0-1649 GCF_033338855.1 Vibrio sp. Vb0937
CTAACCAGTCTGCGACAGACCAAGGCTCAGCAGAGCGTCGTCTTGCAATGGTAAAGCGTTTGAAAGCGCGTCGTGGCACGAACTAAACACTGTTAGATAATTACATTCGTTTGTAACGAAAGAGCCCCTCAATGAGGGGCTCTTTTTATTTGCCGTCTAGTGTTGGTTTAAGAGGCTAATTTAAGCCGAGCATATTCGGCTCACCACGATAGATAATGCGATCGTTTCCACGGTGAATACCAAACGTGACTATTGTTGGCGGGTTTTCTTCTTCGGGAGTCGAAGTTTCCCAGTCGTATTTGAGCCAAGGAAGTTGGTTGCCTGAGTGATCTAGATTTAGGCTGAACTGAATTTGTTCTCTTGCTGCGTCAATTTGGCTTGCAATGATGTCGTTGGTTCTGCCAACACTCATCTTAGCAACACCAGATAACTGGGCGTTATTTACCGGTGCGTTCGACCAAATAGGCGTGCTGGTGTAGTACGCACCATTTGCGGTTGTCGAGTTGTCATCTAAGTTTGTAACAAATCTACCGTCTTGCCACACCTCTACGTCCAATGGCACTTTGATCTTCATGCCCTGATTTCCGCCAACATCCTTAAAGTTCAAACGACCAAAACGAATGTCTGGCTGTTTCGTCAGAATTTCACCGCCATCGAAGAAGTTCACCTCATCAACCACGTGAGTAGTCACTAAGCCAATTTTACTGCTCTTGCTGTTTGCACCGCGGTTGAACGGGCCATCAGGGTATTGACCTTTAGTTATATCTTTCTCCCAACACGGGCTGTTGTGACACGTTGCATTTGTAGATGCTTTTTCAATGACAAACTGACCGATACTGGCATCGCCGATGCGCTTCCATTCTGCCTTTTGTGGTGCTGGTGGCACAAAACGATCTTGGTATCCGCCAAGCTCTCCTAAGTAAAAATGTTGTTGTAGACTTGGCGCAAAATGGGCGTAGTTTTTTACGTCCTCTTTGTTTGCGTTTAGCGCAACCACATCGTAGGTAACTTTCTCAAACGGTTGATTCATGTATACAAAGCCTTGGTTTTTAGGGTAAGTCCAATTTTGACTTTGCACTTTGAAGTACTTCGGATAGAAACGTCCGATATGGCGATAACCTTCGTTAACCTTCATGCCAAAATACGTACTGCCGAGGTTTGCTTTCACTTTCAAGCTGCCGACTTCTTCCCAATACAATCCGTTAAAAACGAAGCGATGGTTCTTGGCTGATTGGTGTCCTTGAGTTAACGCATAATTACTTTTCAACAGCGTCGAGGTTTGGTTTGCCGTGTCTAAAGGCGAGTGCTGCTCGCTCGACAAAACAACCGATGCTGCTGGTGCGCCATCATGCATAAAGTTGGTCGTGACCAAAGCATCACAATAAGCTGATGAGTCGATAGGATCACTGATAGAACCCCCTTTTTGCCAGATGACGGGTTTCACCGTTAACGAGAAATGTTCGCCAGCGGCAATGAACTTATCACCTTGTTCGGATGTGCCTGAAGGCAAGGTGTTTTGGTTCTCACAGATTGCCAAGGTCCATGGTCGCGAGTACACATTAAACTTGCCTGTTACTTCAACTGTGCCGTCGTCCGGACACTCTGAAAATCCTTTACATTCGAATTGGTCAGATAACGTCACCTCGAAC
>NZ_JAWOTK010000128.1:0-1641 GCF_033338855.1 Vibrio sp. Vb0937
TTTGTTTACCTTCTTCCGAGATATTTTAAACCAGATCAAACGTTACCATTACTTTGCTATGCAAGTGCTAGGAACGAACAATCAAGGTCACTGCAATATCGATGAACAAGAGATGATCATGAAGTTATCGCTGTCTAAAAATAGTGACGATGCGGTGCAGTTTCTGGATCGTTATTTGTTGAAGTCGTTGCAATGTGTCGAAACCGCCATCGACAATCCGCTATAAACGTCACGCCAAATCAACTCGCTTATTAACGAAAAATCGGGTATATCCCGATTTTTTCTTTTTGGTATAAACGGTTCTCTCGCTCATGTGAACTAAGCAATATCATCAATGCTATGACACAAAGAAACGCAGTTTCTACCAGCGCTTTTGGATTCATACAGCGCGATATCTGCGCACTTATAGCTTCGAGTTCGATCGGCAGTGAGGTCACTATAACCCGCACTGACGGTAACGGTCATATTGCTTCGCAGCTGAACCGCGACTCGCAAACGATTGAGCACCACTTCGGCCTCTTTGACTGTGGTATGAGGCATGATCACCGCAAACTCCTCACCACCAACACGAGAAACAAAATCCGTAGTGCGCACTTCACGTAGTAACGTTTCTGCGACGCTACAAATGACTTTATCCCCTTCATCGTGACCGCGTTCATCGTTAATGCGCTTAAAGTGGTCAATATCAAACAAAGCCAAACACGTCGTCGGTGTATCAGGATAACGTTCTACAATATTCGCGTAGTGGGTTAATTGTTCTTCAAACTTTCTGCGATTCCACAGTCCCGTTAAACCGTCCTTCTCACTTAAGTTGCGCAGCTGCTCTTCCAACGCTTTACGTTCAGAAATATCCACCAGCGAAGTGATGTAATAGCTGATTTTACCGGACTTTGTTAAGTTCGCTTGGATACGCATGATCGCCGTAAACACATGATTCAATTGGGTACGGCAACGTACTTCGCCTTCCCAAACATTCTCGCGCCCTAACTTATTCCAAATGTTTAGCGTCTCTTCGAGGTCTTCAGGAAGCAAAATCAGGCTATGGGCATTTGAGCCTTTCACTTGTTCGGTAGAATAACCCATCATGTTTTCAAACTCTTGGTTGACCATGATGATGCGGAGCGATGCGTCAGAAATCATGACGGCGGTCATACCATCGAGTGCGGCACGGGCTAACTTCGATTCCACACTATGACGACGGTAATGCAGCGCCAACGCGGTAATTGGCAAAGTGAAAACCAGTACAAGACTTAATACAAACAAGGATTCTTGAATAAGGTCATTGATGTCGCGCGTCGCTATTTTTGACAACTGCTCATTCGAGAGGTCGATGATGAGATGCAAAGGTTCGTTGGAGACAAACTTAATCGAGCTAAACGCAATCAAATGTTCACCGTTATAAGAGTACCCCGCTTGCTCAGATACCACTCGCGGCCATATATCTGGATACATGTTCGAGAAATTAAACTGAGAACGCTCAGGAATAATATCGCCATACAAGCGCGACTCGTCAGGACTCGCGATATAAAAGCCGTTGTGCTTAACCAACTCGATGTGGAAATCTCGCACTGGTGAATAGTTGAGAAGGGATGACAGATACTCGATATCGACATTCAACACTAAGTAACCCTGTCGAACGTC
>NZ_JAWOTK010000129.1:0-1637 GCF_033338855.1 Vibrio sp. Vb0937
TGATTTAGGGAAGTTAAAATATGGCGTACAGATGAAAATTTCGTTTTTTGCTGCTGCTAGTAGCTTGACGATTTGCTGGTTTAGTAAGTTTCGACGCTTACCAAGACCAACAAGTGGTGTGATCTTTACTTTATCTTCCGCCGCTGACTCATGGGCAAATTGATAGTTGGCTTGAGCAAGAGAAGAGCGAAGTTGGCGAATTGCCGATTTAATTTCTTTGGTTTCTGGCTTATCTCGATCGGCCAAGTCGTTTACTGCAGGGTGAGCAATCATTTCATTTTGAACGAAGTTCACCATCGTATCTGCAAGGGACTTGTGCTTAATAACATGGTAGCGATCAAATCGATAGCGACCATGGTACTGCAAATAAACGTTATTAAGGCTAGCGCCACTGTAAATCACGGTATCGTCGACGACGAAGCCTTTTAAATGAAGTACACCAAATACTTCTCGACCGCGAACGGGGATACCATAAACAGGGATGGCATGTTGGTATTGGTCAGCAAACGCTTTATAAAGCGCTGAGTTGCCTTCTGATGTTTCTGCACCAATAAGGCCGCGTTGTGCTCGGTGCCAGTCAACACAGATATTAATGTCTAATCCTGGATTACGCTGCTTTGCTTCGTAAAGTGCAGTGAGTATTTCACGCCCAGCTTCATCATCTTCCAGATATAGAGCGACTAGGTAGATTCGTGACGTTGCTTTGCTGATCGCATCTAAAAGACGAGTTCGAAATGTTTCTGCAGAGTACAGAACATCAAAGTCTTCAGGATTGATTGCGAGACTAGG
The DNA here is from genome assembly GCF_033338855.1 of Vibrio sp. Vb0937. Lineage (NCBI taxonomy): Bacteria > Pseudomonadati > Pseudomonadota > Gammaproteobacteria > Vibrionales > Vibrionaceae > Vibrio > Vibrio sp. Vb0937. The sequence goes on from NZ_JAWOTK010000129.1 coordinate 790, forward strand.
CAACTGCTCGAATGGATTCCTATTTACTATCATATCGGTGTGAGTACCTTATTTTAGTGCAATATTGCGAACCTGATATTTTACCAAAGATATGATTTCCCTGGCTACTAAAGCGCACGCTTTGAAACCTTTGAAGGGATAAATTGCATTGGAATGAGATCTTTGCCGCTATCAACATAACGTTGAAAAGCCATCTTTAAGGAGTTCGGCAGCTCATGACTGTCAATGGTTTCGAAACCATGTTGAGCATAATATTTTTCTAAGTAGCTAAAAGCGAAGCAATAATCACCATCTTCGAAAACTTTGTTCTCGCAATGCTCTAGCAGAGTGCGCCCAACGCTCGTGCCTCTAACTTCTGGGATTACGAGCATGCCTGTTAATAAGCGATATTGCTCTACGGTTTTTAATCTTAGTAGTGCGACGATCACACCTTTACGACTGGCTGTGATGATGAGTTCATCTTTTTTGGCTCGCCCGGAGGGGTAATGGGCTTTATAGAGCTTTTTGATCAAAGGGAGTTTGATCGGATTTAACACTTCTATGATTAATGAGTTAGGTATTGTCACTGCGGTTAAAAGTTAACTGGGGTAGAATGTGCCCAGTTTAAGAGAATCTTATCTGGCGTTGCAAATCACTATGCAAATTAAAGAACACGCAAGCCTCAAGGCTTTTCACACTTTTGGTATCGAGCAGACTTGCTCCTACTTAGCCATTGTTGACTCGATAGATGATGTAATCAGCCTCTATCAAAATCCTGCTTTTCAAAGTCTGCCGAAGTTGTTTTTGGGTAAAGGCAGCAATGTTCTATTTACTGAACATTTTGACGGTCTCGTCATTGTTAACCGCCT
>NZ_JAWOTK010000130.1:0-1633 GCF_033338855.1 Vibrio sp. Vb0937
CTCTTCTGCGAGAGTTGCTCCAGATAGCAATAGACAGATAATAGGAAGTAATCTTGTCATGCTTTCAATCCTAGAATCGACGACCTAATGAAAAGAATAAGGTCTCACGCTCCCCAAATCCGGCCTCCATCAATATCTCCCAGTCTTTGTTAAAGGCATATTGGAAACCAAGCACACTGTTCCAGTTCTCATCGGCACTTTGACTGACGTTGAAGCCCGCATCAGGGCTCAAGTTTTCAACTAAGCCAAGTAGTTGCGGTGGTAGGTTTAAGCTTTTGAGGTCACCAGACAATTCTTGTTGAACATTTTGATACATGGCGCCAACAAATACGCGCAGTTCGCGTCCGCCATCGTATTGCCAGCGATATCCGACTCGAGGGGCAGCCACGAAGGTTTTAATATTGCCATCAATGGCGGCTATGCTGGTGTAGGTGTAGTTCATATCGAGTAGTGCAAACCAATTTCCCACACCGCCAGCTAATGTGGTGCCTGCTCCATAGGTTCCTCCGTCCATCTCTAACTCAAATGCGGCGCTATCCGGTAGCTCGTCACCCGCTGCATCGAGCAGCGAGCACAGAACTTTGTTTCCGATACCTTGCACGGAGGAAGTATCGCAACTTAAAGCGTTAATTTTTGCTGTGCTCGTGCCTTGGGTATAGCCAATAATTCCGTAGATATTCATAAATGGGAAAATCCACACGTCTCCCCTTAGAGTAATATTGGAACCTTTAAAATCGGCGTGGTTAGCATCAATATCAAGCGCCTCTAGTACCGGATGTCCTGTTAAATCAATACTGTTGACCGTGATTGGATTGCTCATATCCATGTATGAAAGGGAGAGACCATAATGTTTTGGCAGTGAATAGCCACGCTTTTCTGCTTCATCTCCCCAAATAGGGAAAAATGAGTCTTGAGCAAAACTTAACTGGGTAAATAAAGTGGTTAAAAATACCAGTCCTATTTTTAATTTCACAATGGTCTCTCTTTAATATTCTAAATACCCATTTTCTAAAAATGTGTATGTGTTATTTCAAAATTTATTTTGATAATTCATTACATGAATAGCATGGCTATTAATATCGAGTTTCTAAACTCTGCGCACATTTTGAGGTTTACAAAACAGGTCAGAAAACAATTTGCCGATCAGAAGAATAATTAAAATATTCGTCAGCATTACAATTGGTGTTTCAATTCTATATATTGGAGTCAGGTTTAACGCGCCGGAGGTCAGTACAACCAATAGATTAATCCCTAGAACTCGATGAATCAGCATTTTGGGTGTTGAAAATACCTCCCAAATTACTATCGTGTTGATGAAGTAAAATAACGCTAACTGCCATAGCTCAGTCATGAGTGGCATCAAAAACACGTACTCCAGTAGAATTACGGTTCCTGTGCCTATAACACCAAAGAAAGCATCTTTAAGTACGCTCGGTGGCATTGTCGGTAAGATGCAAGAAAAAGCCGCTGCGATCATAGGAAAAATAGAGCCACCAGGTATTGGGAGATAAATCCAAACGAGCAATGATGTTACGAACATCGACACGCCGTGAAAAACTTTACGTTTATCCTCTTTGATATGTTGGGAAAATGTTCGTTTCCCTTGGCGAAGTGATGGGTTAACGCTTTCTAT
>NZ_JAWOTK010000131.1:0-1624 GCF_033338855.1 Vibrio sp. Vb0937
CCTAAAACGCTATGACGATTACGCCGAGTTCATGTACTCACAAAAAATCATCGAAACGCTACCAAAAGCGAAAGATTACGTACCGAGCTTTGACTAATTACGAGGCAGTCTCATTATGAAATACCAAGATTTGATCGACGCTTGCCGCCAAGATTGGCAAGAATACACTGAGCATGCCTTCGTGCAGCAATTAGCTAAAGGCACACTGGCTCAACCTTGTTTTCTGCATTACTTGAAACAAGATTTCTTATTCCTAAAACAGTACGCGCGAGCTTATGCGCTGGCAATCTACAAAGCACGTACGTTAGACGACATGCGCCGCGCACTACCAAGCGTACATGCGCTTTTAGATTCAGAGATTACCCACCATGTTACCTACTGCGGCCAGTGGGGATTAACGGAATCGGATCTCGAAAACGAGCCGGAAGATTTTGGCACGGTGGCTTACACGCGCTACGTATTGGATGCAGGCATGACGGGCGACTTAGTTGACTTGTATGCCGCGCTCGCCCCTTGCTCCATCGGCTACGCCGTCATTGGTAAAATGCTGATTGAAGATGAAAACACGGTATTCGAAGGCAATCCTTACGCAAGTTGGATTAACTTGTACGGCGGTGAAGAGTTCCAATCAGGCGTGGCAAGTGGGGCCGAACACTTTAACCAGTTGCTGGCTGAAATCGACATCTACAGCCAGCGCGGTCAAAACCTGATTCAGGTCTTCAAAACCGCAACGCGTATGGAAGTGGCGTTTTGGCAACAAGGTCTAAACGCGCAATAAGGTTAATTGGAGAATCTCATGTTAATAGAACAAATCACTCAAGCATTAACCGCAGTGCGTCAGCAAAAGCCTTTAGTCGTGAACATTACCAACTACGTGGTGATGAACAACACGGCGAACGCTTTGTTGGCTATCGGAGCTTCGCCAATCATGGCGCATTCAAAGCAAGAAATGGCAGAAATGATGTCGTTTGCTGGCGCTTTGGTGATCAACATCGGCACCCTAGACAGCGTTTGGACGCCGCGCATGAGCTATGCCGTCGAGCAAGCCAACTCGAACGGTAAAATTGTTGTGCTCGACCCTGTCGGTTGCGGTGCAAGTTCACTACGCACCGAAACCTCGCGCGAAATCGCCCGCCTTGCAAACAAGTTAATCATTCGTGGTAATGCTTCCGAAATCATTGCTCTCGCTGGTGAGCAAGCGCAAAGCAAAGGTGTAGATGCACTCGACAGTAGTGATGCAGCCCTTGGGGCGGCTCACTTCTTAGTTGAAGAATGCGGAGCAAGTGTGGTGATCTCCGGCGAAACTGACTACATAGTGACAAAAGAGCAAACCGTCCAGCTGAATAATGGTCACGAGATGATGCCATACGTAACGGGCATGGGCTGCACACTAACGGCACTGACTGGCGCTTTCGCAGCAATCGGCGACGAAACGGGCCTTGCTGCAGCAGCGGTGCTTGGCGTTGTGGGGGAAATTGCGGCTGAGCAAGCGCGAGGGCCAGGTAGTTTACAAATGCATCTTTTGGATGAGCTTTACCAACTGGATGAAGAAACACTGGCAACACGTCTTACATTACAAGTGAGATAAATCGCTTCTCAATGCTTTAAACGCCTCTCACTCCAA
>NZ_JAWOTK010000132.1:0-1621 GCF_033338855.1 Vibrio sp. Vb0937
CGATGAATGAAGCTGGTTTGGACTTTAATGCGAATTGGATCATTGAATCGGACTTCGAATGTGAGGGGGGGTATCAAGCGTTCAAGAAAATGGCTGAACGAGGTACGTTACCCAGCTCGATTTTTGTCTCTAACGATATGATGGCGATGGGGGTGATTAACGCCGCAAATGAGCTCAGTATTAAAGTGCCAGATGATCTTTCCATTATTGGCTACGATGACATTCATATCGCGAAATTTATGTCGCCTGCCTTAACGACCATCCACCAACCCAAATATCGACTCGGCCAAGCTGCCGTCGAAACTCTTGTCCGAAGACTGGACGACAAATCTAACGAAGCTCAAGTCGTTCAACTGGAACCAACATTGGTTGTACGCAACAGTGTGACGAATTTCTCTTAATTAAAAATAAACGCATGGTTAACAAATTTAGTGCATATAATTTATAAAAAATGGGCTAAAAATAAATAAGCATGCAAAACAGATGTTCGAATTTATTAACTCAACATTTGAAAAGTGTGATTTTTTGCGAGTAACTCGAAAGATTTCGTGTCGATAGTGCTTAAAAAGCTTATTATTAATAAAGCCTATAATTAGATTTATAAATTATTGAGATGAATGGAAAATCTTTATGTTAGTTAAGAGATATGCACAGTATTCAGTAAAGAGGCCGTGGTTTCACCGTTTCAATATTTCACTAGTATTAACGGTGTTTGTCGTGAGTGTTTATGAGCTACTTGCGAATGAAGAGTATGTATACTTGGCTGGCGTGGTGTTTACATTTGCTTCGACTTTACTGTTCGCGTCAGCATCGACGTTCAAAAAGCGCTACCTAGGACACGAGTCCTAGTTCATTTAGAATGAATGGTTGATATAAATAGGCGCTTTCAAGTAAGTAATGATCTGATTTATGATCGAGTGCATCAAGAGGAGGACAAATGTCCTCCTTTTTGTTTGTTGCTGCACCCTAATATGGGCGTATTCCAAACAAAATAATAAAGGACATCACCATGGACCTATTTGCCTTACTCGATATCAACAATACCCTCGTTAACATTCCGATTGGCGACGGCTACGCAATGAGCTGGATCGAAGCATTCGGAACCGTCTTTGGTCTGCTTTGCATTTGGTTTGCGAGTCAAGAGAAGACCATAAACTACGTATTCGGCTTACTGAATGTCACGCTTTTTGCTGTTATCTTTTTCCAAATTCAGTTGTACGGGTTGCTACTTCTTCAACTGTTTTTCTTCTGCGCCAACATTTACGGTTGGTACGCATGGACTCGACCAAATGCACAAGGTGAAACGTTGGAAGTTCGTTGGCTTAGCAAGCAAAAGCTGATGGCGACTGCGGTTGTTTGTGTGGTCTCGATTGCATTGTTGACCATCTACATTGACCCATTCTTCTTCGCGCTAGCAAACATTGCTGTTGATAGCCTAAACATTTTCGGTGCAGGCCTGTCTGAGCCAGTACTTGAGCCTGATGCGTTCCCGTTCTGGGATGCAACTATGACGGTACTTTCTGTTGTTGCACAAATTCTGATGACACGTAAATACGTCGAAAACTGGATTCTATGGGTTGTGATTAACATCATCAGTGTGGGTATCTACGCGACGCAAGGT
>NZ_JAWOTK010000133.1:0-1620 GCF_033338855.1 Vibrio sp. Vb0937
CTGGACGCGCTTTATTGGCTTCTCTAAAGAGAGTGAAGACCACCTAGACCACTTCTGGGAGTTAGTAGATGAGTTCCTAAACGGCGTGCTATTCCTATTAATTGGTATGTCGATGCTGCTATTTAAGTTCCATGAAGAAGACTGGATCATGATGGCAATTGCAGTCCCTCTGGTGCTAGCCTCTCGCTATCTCAGCGTCTTTATCTCATACATAGGCTTTAAACGTTACAGAAAATACAACCCATGGTCAGTAAAAATTTTGACTTGGGGTGGCCTACGTGGCGGCCTAGCGCTAGCAATGGCACTTTCAATTCCATCAGGAATTTGGGTGGTTCAAGACAAGCTGATCGATGTAAAAGAGATCATCCTTGTAATGACCTATTCGGTTGTGGTGTTCTCTATCCTTATTCAAGGTTCAACCATTACACCAATGATTGAAAAGGCGAAAGCTGAAGAAAAAAAGATGGAAGATGAAAAGCTAGCTCAAAGCTCTTTAGCAGAACAAAGAGAACAAACTGAAGCCTAATTCCATTCTCCCCATATTTAAAAAGCAGCCTTAGGGCTGCTGTTTTATGCTCTAAAATTCGAAGACTTCACCAACAATATTATCTAGAAACCTCGCCGTTCTACTCTCCTCAGAGCGAAGCCCGAGCCTAATACCAATCTAAGTAAAAATATGAACTAATTGAGGCCATTCAGATGAAAATGAGACTGCTGGCCCTTGCTCATTTCAAAGATGGGTACTCACGCACACAAATCGCCCAAGTTTCTCAAGATAAGCCGAACCAGTGTCAATAAGTTGGTCCAAACCTTTCTTGAAGAAAGGCTGGAAGGACGGCAAGAAAAGCCAATGATACACAAGACGGAGAACTGACTGGTTCCGACATCCACGCTTACATCATGAAAGAATTTGGCAAGCACTACCGCCCTGACTCTATCTATTACCTGCTCGACCACATGAGCCTTTCATGAATAACTTCCCGCTCAAAACACGACAACACACTTATGGACTGAAAAAGCAGCTTGCCCAAGAGCCAAGAAACAACAATTTGAGTATGCTTATCGGATCGGTTCAGTCGTCGCAGAAGAGGAATTGGTGAGGCTATCATTGTCCCTGGGTTAATAAAGACATCATGATAGAGCACTTAAAACAAATATTGGCAGTCACGGAGGAAGGACGTCACGCCGTCGTTGTAATGGATGGCGCAGGATGGCATACAGAAGAAATTGCCAATGACTTTAAATGTCAGTGTCATCAAGCTTTCGCCCTATTCTCCAGAGCTAAACCCTATCGGACAAGTATGGCGTTGGTTGCGGCAACGCGATTTAGCCAATCAATATTTTACTGATTACGACGACATCATCTCCAAAGTCTGCGATGCATAGTATCGGTTTTTGGATTGCTCCAAAAGAGTCACCAAAATATGCTCGAGAAGATGGATAGACCTGACCAGTTAATTTTCCAGATTGGTATGACTTCTCTTGGAAGGGAAAATGACAGCCCCTAAAACGACAAAAGCCCTGCTATTTCTAGCAGGGCTTTCAAATAAGTGGCGGAGCGGACGGGACTCGAACCCGCGACCCCCGGCGTGACAGGCCGGTATTCTAACCAACTGAACT
>NZ_JAWOTK010000134.1:0-1618 GCF_033338855.1 Vibrio sp. Vb0937
AGAAATACACGCAGACGCGCAGGCATGTATTTGGTTTGTGCGTACTGCATGGCGACCGCACCGTGGTAGTTACTTTTGATCATCCAATCGGACAACACTTCGACCACTTCTCCGCACTCTAATGCCTCTTTCACCACGAAATCGTGGAAGATGCCAATCCCTAAACCTGCTTTGACGCCATTTAGGCGCATTTGCGAATGGTTGACCGCATACCGACCACTGACCGCGATGGAATGAAACGCCTCTTCTTTAAAAAACGACCAAATGTTGTCTTTGTCGTTTTCTGCTAGGTAAATACAGTCGTGCTGTTCAAGTTGCGTCGGATGTTCTGGCATGCCTCTTTGTGCGAGGTAGTCTGGCGACGCACACAAAACCAGATTGGTTTTGCTGATCTCTTTGAGCACCAAATTTTCATCCGGTTTATCGGTGAGTTTAAAGGCAACATCAATGCCCTGACGAAACAGGTCGATTTCCCCGTCGGCAGCGCGCAGCTTGAGCTGAATTTTTGGATAACGTTGCAAAAAAGGCAGCACGAACGGTTGTAAGACCGAGTTTAAAAACGCCTCTGGTGCCGCCACCGTGAGCGCGCCAGTTGGTTCGGCATGTTCTTCCGCAGATAGCTCAACGGCTTGCTGCGCGGCATTAACCATCGCAATGCTTTGGTCATACACTTTTTGCCCTGCTTGAGTAATGAGCAGCTTGCGCGTGGTGCGTTCAAACAACTTCACGTTGAGGGCTTGCTCCAAACGGGTGATCAGTTTGCTTAACGCAGATGGGGTAACGCCAAGCTGTTTGGCTGCGGCAGTAAAACTGCCTTCGTTGACCACCAAAATAAAGGAGGCCAAATCGGGCAGTAGAGCAATGAGTTTTGGATTAACCATAAAGATTCCGTTCTACGCGGCGTATTAAAAGTATTGTCTGGCAGGGCTTTACGAGGTGCAAGTGTGCTAGTCTCGCTTTAACGATATTTTGCCAAAAAGGCGTGAAGAATCGGCAACCCAGACTCGTTAGTATGATAACGCTGCCAACATTGATAAATGGCGGTTTCATGTTCTGCGACTAAATCAAATGCAGTTTGAAAATTGACAGCGTTTGAATTCTTCTCTATCGCGAGAGTTTGCCATTCTCGGTATGTCACTTCGTACGGCTCAACCCAATTGAGTAGCGTGGCAACCAGCTCTGACCAAGGTAAATCGATCCACTTTTCTGCATCGGAAAGACCTTTTTCCATCATTTCTTGATGACGGTCTTCTATCTCCATTCCATGTGCTTGCAAAACAGGTTTGAGTTTTTCAGCGGTCAGTTTTTCCACGTCGACTAAAGTTTGCCAAAGCGCGCGTTGCTCTGCCTGTTTGTAGTTGTTGAGATAGTGACTGAAAAAGGCAATACCGTAGATTTCTCCATAGTATGCAGTAAGTAAATTGTTGAGCATTTTAATGTGCGTTTGGGGAACTGATGGGCGCTATTTTATAACGGAATGAAAGAGATAAGAAGTTGTGAGAATTTTATGAGAATTCGATGAAGTTACCGAGATATTTGCTCGTCATGCTTAAAGTCAAGAATGACAAACGTTCGAAAGCAATGCTGCTCAAGCCAACAAAAGACGATGTTCAAGGGC
>NZ_JAWOTK010000135.1:0-1615 GCF_033338855.1 Vibrio sp. Vb0937
TCCAAAAAGGGGTTCAAGAGCCTGCACAACAACCCGGAGTAGCGAATGCTTATTCGAACTGAAGCCCCTGCGGACATTCTGACCATTGACCGCCTATTGAAACATGCGTTTCCAACCGATGCAGAAGCCAACTTGGTGATGCGTTTACGTGAAAACGGCAAGCTGACCTTGTCGCTGGTGGCGTGTACGGATGAAGGTGAGGTAATTGGCCATGCTTTATTTAGCCCAGTTACATTAAATGGTGAAGATTTGTCGTGGCAAGGGCTTGCACCATTGGCTGTTCATGAGGACTATCGCCGTCAAGGCATTGGAGCTGAACTCATTAAAGAAGGTTTCGAATCTCTGCGTGATTTCGGTTATCCAGTCTGTGTCGTGTTGGGTGAACCTAACTACTATGCACGACAAGGTTTCAATGCTGGTGAAGAGATGGGCTTTGAATGCGCTTGGGAAGTGCCTGAAGGTGCGTTTCGAGTAGCTGAACTCGTCGAGGGCCAATGTGCAGGACGTTCTGGACGTATTGATTACGCGCCTGAGTTCTCAGAGCTTTAAATACTGAAACAGCCCGCTGAAATAGCGGGCTGTTTGCTTTTCATCAGTCAATCGACAAGCATGACGTTTATTGAGCGTTTTTGGTTCTCTTTTTACCCCAGATTTCGACTTTTGCTTTTCTGCTGACACCCAGCACGTCGAGCTTCATGTTTCCCCAACTGCTGTATTTCATTTCAAGGTGCTTAAGTTTCGCGTCCTCCGCTCCTGGTAGTGTCCAAGCTCGCGTTGACATTCCGTTGGTGAGCGTGCCCATTGATGTGAGTTTTTTCTCGCTGCCGTCGGTCATGGTGACTTTGATGTCTTTTAAATCGACGGTGCCTTGAATGCACTTTATTTTGATTTTACTGAAGTTACGGTTTTTGAGAAGACTATTTGGCGTAACGGTGTCTGTCTCCGTTTGGAAGTTGACGGTCTTGGTTGCGATCAGCTCCCAGTCATCATTATTGCTGCTCGCAAATGTGGAAAAACTGATGGTCGCTACCATCATCACAGTAAAGAGTGATTGGAAAAGCTTCATAACACCTCTGACTTTTTGATAGGATTGCCTCGTTCAAACAGGTGACGAAAAATGTCAATTAACGAGAAACAGTATTTACACGAAATGGGAATCACCTCGTGGGAGTTGATTCATCCAGAAAGGTTGGCAGGCTATCAACCGCCAACTATAGATTTGCCAAGTTCTTGCAAACTTCTGCTGGTCTCACCCATCTGTCCTACGAATGAGACAGCGATACTGTTCGAGAAGATACTTAAAAGTATGAAGTTAACGCTTGAACAAGCCATGCATATCGAGCCTGAGCGCCTTGCAATGCTTGGTGAACACCAGTTGGAGTGGGTATGGTTTGCAGGCTGTGAAAGTAACAGCATGGAAAATGCTAAGCAGCTAACCTCGCCGTTATTGCAAGACATAGATGGCAACAATGAACAAAAACGCGCACTTTGGCAGCAAATTTGTTCTTACTCGTAACGTTTGTAAAAGATCGAATACCAAGCTCTATTGTGGCGCGGTATTTCGACCTAATAGGTTAAATCATGACGATTGAAATTCTCCCAATGTGCAGTGAGC
>NZ_JAWOTK010000136.1:0-1612 GCF_033338855.1 Vibrio sp. Vb0937
GTGGTTGAAGATAAGCAGACAAAACAACCGCTAGGCATTTGTGGGTTAGTGAAGCGTGATACCTTGAACGCTTACGACATCGGCTATGGTTTTCTTCCTTCAGCTTACGGCCAAGGTTTTGCTATAGAAGCGTCAAAGGCAGTAGTCGAGTATGCGAAACAAGTGATGCAACTTAGTCAACTGGTCGCGATTACGAATAATGATAATATTCGTAGTATAAGTTTGCTGAAAAAACTCGGTTTCGAATTTGAACGTGTTGAGCAGCAATATGATAATGGCCGAACTTTAGAACTCTACACTCTCCAGCTGTGATTTTGGGCAATACCATGAGCGATATTTTACTTGGCAAACTCGCCACCGAATTTAAAACCGTCAAAGCGATGGTGGAGGTGTATTGCCATGATCATCATGGAACCAAAGATGCGCTGTGCAGCGAATGCCGTGAACTGCTTGAGTACGCGGAAGTGCGATTGGACCGATGCCCATACGGAGAAGAAAAACCGACGTGTAACAAGTGCCCAATCCACTGCTATAAACCCGAACCTAAAGAACAGATGCGTTTAGTGATGCGCTATTCAGGCCCGAGAATGTTACTCAAACATCCGATTCTGGCAGTTCGGCACCTGCTGCACGAGAAACGTGAGGTTCCTGAAAAACCAGCAGCCAATGCATCGAACCGCCACAAAAGAATCAATGCAGAACGCGATACTAAGAAGTCGTAACGACGGTTAGATTCTTTATCCAATACTTTTGCGTGTATCGACGATAACACAACGCCAACTTAACGACTTCCTCTGCAATCATCAGTGCATACACGTACTTAAACTCCCAACCAAGAACAAACGCAGCGATTGCACAAAGTGGTAAGCCTGTCATCCACATGGCGATAAAATCCATGCGTAAGCAGAATACGTTGTCGCCACCAGCTCGAATAATCCCGTTAATGATGATCATGTTCAACATACGCAACCAAATCGCGCAGCACAAAATCATCACCGCAGGGGCTGCGAGTGGGTAAAGCTCAGGGTTGTCCAAATTCAATGCTGCAATGATCAACTCACGATTAAGAAGCAACAGTGCGCCGATGGAAATACCAAACACAAAGACTGCTTTGATAAAGAATTTTGCCATGTGTTCAGCTTGCTCAAAGGCATCGCGCCCCAAGGATTGACCAATCATCACAGAGCACGCCACAGAGATCCCAAAGAAAATCGAGTAACAGAGTGATTCAAATGGGCCGAGCATACTAAATACTGCCAATTCGGTTGTCCCCATGTGGCCAAAAATCATCTGATAAACCATGGTGCCGATTGCCCAAAGTAATGCACCTAGCGTCATTGGCAGCGCAAGACGACGATAAGACAGCCACAGCGAAGGGCGTTCATAGCCTTCTCTTACTTCCAGCAACCAGTGCTTCCGCCAACGCATGTAGGCAATCATGGCGAGTACTTGGAACAAACGAGAAATGGTCGTAGCGAATGCCGCACCAGCGACCCCCATTGCTGGGATGCCAAAGCCGCCTTTGATTAACCAGAAATTCAAACCAATATTAAGGACGATGGTCATTGCACCCATTAATAGCGGAGTGACGGTGTCTCCCGAGGAGCGCATG
>NZ_JAWOTK010000137.1:0-1612 GCF_033338855.1 Vibrio sp. Vb0937
GAATATGTTGTCGTAAACGGTTCGCCAAAACCGCTTGTTTGATTGCTTAGTACCCAATCAATTTACCACACATTTTCTAATTGGAACTGACGACGGGTTTTTCGTGATCAACCCCCGCATTTCTTCGGATGAAAAGCATTTTTTAAGTGATGATGATCAATTAATTGATATGTAACTTAATAACAAAAAATGACTTTCAAATCTGTCAATAAAAATATTAGTGATCAATTCGATCTTCTGACAAATATAAAATCAAAATTCATTGTGATTGAGATCACCTTTAATTTCTTTTTTAATTCAAATTAAATGCCTAAAACGATCAATGTCACATTTTGTTTGGCGTTCGGTTTGATTTGAAATGTGATCTATAACCATTTTGAGGTTTTGTGAAAGTTTATAACGTGAACGTTTGCGCGATGTTGGCGTTTTGTGGATTAAAGCTGGAGATGAGTGGCCTTTTTGCGATGAGTTTAACTAAACACTTTGTTTTTAATGTTTTATGAGCAAATAACGTATCACGCTGCACGCGTTTTGTTTAGAGCGATTTTGAGCAGCGCGATACCTCCTACGTTTGTAGACGACGGTTAATTGTTCATAGCTAAATACTCGCGCGCGTTTTCACTGCCCATATAACGTGCAAGCGTTTTCTCAGGTACATCGCGTAAATCCACCATAATCAATCCATCCAGTGCGTTGTTAAACGCCGGATCGACGTTAAAACACACCAACTTACCATTCAAACTCAAATATTGGCGCAGTAATACCGGAACGCCTTTGCCTTCGTCAATTCGAGCGATCACGCGAGATAGCAACTGTAAATCTCCCAATGCGGTTAGCATGCTGGTATTCCAGTTTAAGTTGGTTTCTGGCAGTGGGTTTGACGGAGTGACGTATTCGGCGCAGTCGTTGTCGTAGTGGTGTAGGGTCATCGATTGTGCCAGCAACTGACGCGCGGTATGGCTGTAATCGTTGCTGATGCTCACTGGGCCAAATAAGTGCGTGTATTCAGGATGTTGATGAACAAAAGTCGCTATGCCTTTCCAGAGTAAGAGTAGGGCACTCATGCTTTTTTGATATTGCTCGGCAATCACAGAACGACCCATTTCAATCGACTTGCCCATTTGATCGAGAAAGCGTTGGTCATAGTTGAACAAGGTGCGCGAATACAATCCTTCTACGCCATATTTCGCCAATAATTGATCAACTAATCCAAGACGGTAAGCACCTACCATGCATTGGTTCTCACGATCCCACACAAACAGGTGCAGGTAATCATGATCGAAATGATCGATGTCTATCGCTTGTCCGGTCCCGTCGCCAACTTGACGGAAATTATGTTCTCGCAAGCGGCCAATTTCATGTAGGAGAGATGGGATCTGCTGTGCGCTGGCGCAGTACACGTCGAACTCGCCATTTTGAAGCAATTGGGTTTCTGCCGGTAAGCTGTGCAGCTCTTCAAGCAATTGGCCTATGGGTAACCCTGCCGCAATAGGTAAGAGATCATTGTCTGAGACCGTTTGCTGAGTGGCACTTACATCGCGGTTAAGCAGGTAGGTGTTGAGCCTCAGATAATTGACGATCTGATCATCGTTGAGGTTATTGAGTTCTTTAA
>NZ_JAWOTK010000138.1:0-1611 GCF_033338855.1 Vibrio sp. Vb0937
GGGACATAAGCCGCAATACCTTCATCGATAGCAAATGACAAACCGACGAGGTTCGCCACCATGTAATCAAGGCTGTCGGTTTCGGTATCAAAGGCAAACAGCTCTGCCGCTTTGAGTTTTTCTAGCCACGCATTGAAAGAAGCTTCGTCCAAAATGGTTTCGTACTGACTGCGATCAATCGTTACCGCTGAGGTTTCCATTTCAGCATGCGAAGAAGAAGATGATGATGCTTGCGCAGAGCCTGCAAGTTCAACCGCTTCGACAGTGCCTGAGCCGCCTTCAAGCAGTTCGTTCAACCAAGACTTAAACGTCAACTGACCATACAGTTTGATCAATTCGTCTTTGTTTGGCTCTGCTTTCAGTAGCGACTCTGGTGTTTCTTCCAGTTCCACATCCAGCTTGATGGTAGCCAGCTCATAAGACAGCATAGCGTTGTCTTTGTTGTCGACCAGCTTCTTCGCCATGGTTTTCGAACCGCGGAAACCAAGTGCCGCGATATCATCCAGATTTTCGTACAACTTAGTCAGGCCACCAATGCCTTGCAGCAAAGCGGTCGCCGTTTTGTCGCCCACGCCCGGTACACCAGGGATGTTATCGACTTTATCGCCCATCAACGCTAGATAGTCGATGATCAACTCTGGCGGAATGCCAAATTTTTCCACCACCCCTTCACGATCCATCACGACATTCGTCATGGTGTTGATCAAGGTAATGTTGTCATCCACCAGCTGAGCCATATCTTTATCGCCAGTACTGATTAAAACAGGCATGCCTTGTTGCGAGGCTTGGTAAGCCAACGTACCGATGACGTCATCTGCTTCCACGCCAGGAACGCAGATCAACGGCAAACCCATCGCACGAATAACGTTGTGCAATGGTTCAATTTGGCAACGCAGATCGTCCGGCATTGGTGGACGATTCGCTTTGTATTCTGAATACATCTCATCACGGAAGGTTTTACCCTTCGCATCAAACACCACCGCAATACGCTCAGACGCAAATTGACGCATCATACTGCGTAGCATGTTCACCACACCGTAAACTGCGTTGGTTGGGATTTCACCATTACTCATCGTGCCCGGGTAAGCGTGAAAAGCGCGATATAGGTAAGAAGAACCGTCGATAAGAATCAGCGGATTTTCAGGAATACTTGCCATAATTGTCTGTATCCAAATCAGTACTTAATAGATCTGCCTAGGATGCCATGACTGCTGATCCGAATCTATCTTGTTCGTTCGATCCAGATCGCGGAAATTTTCCGATTTATTCAAGAAAACCACCATCACCTGTGGATAACTCTGTTTATATAAATTATCCACAGATTGTGCAATGATAGAAAAGACAAAAAAATACAAATCTATATTATTGTTTTTAAAGGATTATTTTTAAACAAGGCGAGAAGATCAACGATCTTAAAATGATCATGTCATGTGGAAAAGTTACGGATAGTGACGTCAAATGGAAATCGTAGAAAAGAAAAAAGCGACCCAATTGGGTCGCCTAGCAGAAGTGGTAAAGCCAGTTCCATATCATGGCAGCTTAACCAAGAAGCTATAAATTACACTGGAAGCAATGTGAGCAATGTCGTGTCAAAAAGAATTCGTGCAAGTT
>NZ_JAWOTK010000139.1:0-1610 GCF_033338855.1 Vibrio sp. Vb0937
AAAATCGCGTCTTGTCCTGGCTCACAGAAAGCGCGAACTAACAGCTCGATACCTTCGTCAGCGCCACGAGAAGTAAGCGTCTGTTCTGGCTTTACGCCCGCGTAGGCAGCGTAAGCAGAAATAAGCGCTTTTGGCTGGCATTCGCTGTAGCGGTTTAGGCGAGCAAAATCCGTTTTGTACTCATTATTAAATGGAGATTCATTGGCGTTGAGCCAAACGTCACCCGTGCCGCCAATTCGGCGAGCAGATAAATACGGGGTTAATTCTTGGACTTGTTTGCGTGCTAGCTTTTCCATCTCTTTACTCTCTTATTATCTATTTTTGGTCAGCTTTTCTACTCGGATGGTGACTGCACGTTTGTGAGCGTCGAGACCTTCCGCCTCCGCCATCGTAACCACAGTCGGAGCGAGATTCTGTAAACCTTCAGCCGATAACTCTTGCACTGTCATTCGTTTAGAAAAGTCGGCAAGGCCAAGGCTTGAGTAAGTACGAGTATACCCGTAAGTTGGAAGCACGTGGTTAGTTCCCGACGCATAATCACCTGCAGATTCAGGAGACCAACCGCCAAGCAAGATAGAGCCCGCATTATCTAGTAGTGGAAGTAGCTCACGCGGGTTCTTCGTTTGCACAATTAAGTGCTCAGGGCCGTAGTAGTTAGAGATAGAAACCGCTTGTGTGATTGACTCAGAAATAATAATCAGACTTGAAGCCAACGCCTTCTGCGCGATGTCTGCACGAGACAAGGCTTTTAGTTGACGCTGAACGGCATCCGTTACTTGATCCGCGACAATTGGTGATGGTGTCACAAGAACCACCTGTGAATCAGGGCCGTGCTCAGCTTGGCTTAACAAGTCTGCTGCGATGAAGTCTGGATCTGCGGTTTCGTCTGCAATCACAAGAACTTCAGAAGGGCCAGCCGGCATGTCAATCGCAGCACCACGGAAGTCATTGCTTACTTGACGTTTTGCTTCCGTCACATAGGCGTTACCCGGGCCAAAAATTTTATCGACTTTAGAGACGCTTTTCGTACCGTACGCCATTGCAGCGACCGCCTGTCCACCACCGACATTGTAAACTTCATCAATGCCGCACAACTTGGCAACGTATAAAATTTCATCTGCAATCGGTGGAGGAGAACAAAGCACCACTTTACGACAACCAGCGATTTTTGCAGGCACGCCCAACATCAATACTGTCGATGGCAATGGCGCGCTACCACCAGGAATATACAACCCTACTTTTTGAATGGGACGTGTCACTTGCTCACACATCACACCAGGTTGTGTCTCCACTTTAATTGGTTGTGGCTTTTGTGCTTTATGAAATTTAGCAATGTTGCTGTAAGCCTGCTCTAGTGCTTGTTTCATTTCCGCAGAAAGGCGCTCTGAAGCCGCATTAATTTCTTTGGATGGAACTCGGATTGATTCCGGTTTTACACGGTCAAACTTCTCTGTAAGTTCTAATAGCGCTGCGTCACCTTGAGTACGCACCTTTGCGATCACATCCGCAACTGCAGCGGTAATATTCGCGCCTTCCGCAATGGCAGGACGCTCTAAAATTGCATCTTGTTGCTCTTCACTCAGTGATTGCCATACAACAGTTCTCATTGC
>NZ_JAWOTK010000140.1:0-1606 GCF_033338855.1 Vibrio sp. Vb0937
ATATAGTGAATAAAAATTAGCTCAAATAAGGAATAGGGCAAATGCACTACACAACAAGTAAAAAACAAGGCTTATTTACATTGTCTGCTGTCGCCGTCGCGCTGACTGCTTCCATGTCAGCATTCGCGGCTCCACCGATGGGATTCGACGAATCCAAGTTGCCGACGAAATACATCGTCAAATTCAAAGAAGATCCGGTAAGCCGATCTTCGATGGGTGGCAACTCGTTTTGGGGACCACGTATCGCGCAAGAATCTGTTTTGCAACAGGTGAAAGCACGTAAAGTGGAAAAACTAGGTAACCGTGCCATTTACAGCGTTGAGCTGGATGGGGATGATCTTGAACCACTGCGTAACCGTGGTGATGTGGAATACGTGGAAGTCGATCCACCGCGTTACCTGCTAAGTGAAACGGTACCTTGGGGTTACAACGCAGTGAATGCTCAGCAGTTGGATGACTTCAATGCAGGTAACCGCACAGTTTGTATCATCGATTCTGGCTACGATTTGTCGCACAACGATCTGAGCGGTAACCGTGTTGCTGGTACCAATGATAGCGGCACAGGCTCATGGAGCGATCCTGGCAACAACAACGCGCATGGTACTCACGTAGCGGGCACTATCGCTGCGATCGCGAATACTGAAGGCGTGAAGGGCGTGATGCCAAACCAAAACGTGAACCTTCACATCGTGAAAGTGTTTAACGAAGCGGGCTGGGGTTACTCTTCTGGTCTTGTGAAAGCGATACAAACGTGTGCTGATAATGGCGCAAACGTGGTGAACATGAGCCTCGGTGGTAGCCAATCGAGCCGCACGGAGCAAAATGCGCTGAAAGCGATCTACGATCAAGGCGTACTGTTAATCGCTGCGGCGGGTAACGACGGCAATACTGCGCACAGCTACCCAGCGTCTTACGATTCTGTTATGTCAGTTGCAGCGGTCGATAATCAAAATGATCACGCGGCGTTCTCGCAAGCGACGGATCAAGTTGAAATCGCGGCGCCGGGTGTGGCGATTTTGTCCACCGTAACAGTAGGCGAAGGTAAGTTGTCTGACATTACGCTAAACGGTGTTAGCCAGTTTGACCGTGGCATCGTGCCTCATAACCGTTTGGTCCACAACGGCACTGAGTTTGTACCAGCACCAGTTGCAGGTTCAGTCACCGCGACATTGGCAAGCTGTGATGTGTCTGGTGGCAACTTCAACTGTGGCGACATGTCAGGCAAAATCTGTCTTACTGAGCGTATTGGTAATCAATCTTCAGGTACGTACCCAGAGGTGGATGCAGTTCGAGCATGTTACAACGCGGGCGCAAGCGCGGCGATTGTATACAGCAACGCGGCATTAGCTGGGTTACAAAACCCATTCTTAGTTGACCAAAACAACGCTTATCGCATGGTGTCGGTGACAGTTGATCGTGCATTTGGTCAAGAGCTACTGGGTTACGTAGGCCAAGAGATCACGGTTGCAACTACATCAGGTGAAGACTACGAGTACTACAACGGCACTTCGATGGCGACTCCGCACGTAACGGGCGTAGCTGGCTTGGTGTGGAGTTACCACCCAACGTGTACCGCAGCGCAAGTACGTAACGCGTTGATCAAAAC
>NZ_JAWOTK010000141.1:0-1602 GCF_033338855.1 Vibrio sp. Vb0937
GTGAAACTGGGTTTGACAGCGAAGAAAAAGCACAAGCTTGGGCTGAACAAGAACTTGCGGGCTTCATCGAAAACCAAGTTGTTCGTAATGAGCGTAAAGCTGTACAGCGTCAAGAGCGTGAAGCAGAGCAACTTGCGGCAAAAGTTCGCAAAGAAGAAGCTCGTAAAGCACGCGAAGCTGAAGCTGACGAAGAATAATGGCATATATTCCGATTGATGTTTCGATCTGTCGGTAATGCTAAAAAGCCCTGAAGTTTTCTTCAGGGCTTTTTTGTTGGCTCATTTTCATAAGCAGTCAGAAGAAACCGAGAAGCCAAAAGAGCCTTCGGAAGGTGCGGCAAACTGTTGGTTGCCAGGCAGTAAGTGAGGATTGTTTGCGTAAACACGATGAGATGATTTGTTATTACGTGTATGCACAGGCGGTAAATCAATATGATGTAAGCCATCCGAAAGATCGTTGGCCTCACCGTAGTCAAAGTCTGTTGTGACCTCGGCGTTATTTTTTGTGTGGTAACAATGATCTGGCTTGCCTTCCTCTCGCCATTTGAGTTCTGAGCGTTGCGCGTCCAAGTTGAGTTCATCTGGAACAGATGAAGCATAATGATCTTCTAGTGAATGTTGTTGACTTTGTTCTTGTAAGTA
This sequence comes from Vibrio sp. Vb0937, assembly GCF_033338855.1. Lineage (NCBI taxonomy): Bacteria > Pseudomonadati > Pseudomonadota > Gammaproteobacteria > Vibrionales > Vibrionaceae > Vibrio > Vibrio sp. Vb0937. The sequence continues at coordinate 642 of NZ_JAWOTK010000141.1, forward strand.
TTGAGCGATGTTTTCAGATTCTTGAGCGAGGAGATTTGCAGAAAGTCCAAGTCCCAACAAACAGCTAATGAGTTGTGTTTTATTCATAGATGTGTGCAAGCAAAAAGAAAACATAATACGAATAAATAAAACGCTGTGCAATTGTGCGGTGAACAAGATGAATTGAAATAAGCTAAACACGAAGCACAAACGTTAAGTTTTCATGTTTAAGTGTTTGTAATAAATAATATTGGTGAGTAAACATAACAAAAAAAGCCCGGCAACAGGTACTGGGCTTTGAGATCATAGAGCATGCAATTATGACTGAGTGTCGAGTGGGATTTGTCCCGTCGTTACCTGTTCGACGTCAAACTCAGTTAATCCTTCAATGTAGCTTTCTACCGCTTGTTCTACTTCATCGTCGCTTTGGCTGAAGTATGCGAGGTGGAAAATGGCATCGCCTTCGTTCACTAATGGCAGCGTTTGCTGACCGATCACTAAACCACTTTTAGGTGCTTTTAGCTCTATTTCATCGTGACCGAGGGGTGAGCTGATGTAAGCTAAGGTTTCACCTTTTTCTACTTTATCGCCTAGGTTCACCACCGTGCGCAAAATACCGTTGCCTGGCGCTCTAACCCAGCTGGTCGATTTCGCGATAACAGGTTCAGGCAGTTTTTTACGGCTGGCTCTTAACATACCGATCGCTTGCATAACGCGTTGAACGCCTAAAACACCAGCACTGATAGATAGCGGATCAAAGCGAAGTGCTTCACCAGCTTCGTAAGTCAATACTGGGATATCACACTTCTCGGCTTCGCTACGTAGCGAGCCATCACGCAATGCAGAGTCAACGATCACTGGCGTGGCAAATGCTTTAGCAATACGCAGTGTTTCCGGATTGCTCAGGTTAGCGCGTATTTGGGGTAGGTTAGTACGATGAATCGCACCTGTGTGTAAATCTAAAATGTAATCACAACGTTTC
>NZ_JAWOTK010000142.1:0-1599 GCF_033338855.1 Vibrio sp. Vb0937
AGTGGTGCAAAATGCCACGCGTCATGGTCGCCAGACGGGCTTATACATCGCTCTTGGCTTATCCGTTGGTATTTTGCTGCACTCATTATTCAGTCTGACTGGTGTGAGCTACCTTGTGCATCAACATCCTTTGCTGTATTCGGTATTACAACTGCTAGGTGGCAGTTACCTGCTTTACCTCGGTGTTGGGGCCCTGCGCGGCGTGATCGCTACGATCAAAAACCCGCAAACGGATCAACAAAATAAAACAAACAGCTTCGTGATCAGCAACAAGCGTCAGGCTTTTGCCAAAGGTTTTGCTACCAACATTCTCAACCCCAAAGCACTGGTTTTCTTCATCAGCTTGATGTCGAGCTTGGTGCCAGCCGGAATGTCGGTCTCAGGCAAAAGCATCGCGTTAGTTATCCTGTTCAGCTTGTCTCTGGTTTGGTTTTCCAGCTTGGCGTGGATGCTCTCAACGCAACGTTTACAACGTCGATTACAACAGGCAGGCATCTACATCGATGGCATCTGTGGTGTGGTGTTTACCCTCGTTGGCGGCAGTATCTTGGTGCAAACCATCAGCACATTAATCGGTTAACTCTCTGATTTAAAAGCGTCGCACACCCGACATTTATTAAAAAGCTGACTCGACGATCTTCTCCATGGCTGCCAAGCTGAACAATCAAACTGGCAACATGGAGAGTCATCATGCATTGGACGTTCAACCGACTCGTGTCTACGGGTCTTTTTCTTAGCGCCTCTATCACCCACACCGCGTTTGCAAACCAAGCCACCGATGCGATTGCCCCAGAGCAAAGTACTGGGCTTGAGCACAAACAACTGGTCAGAGCCAAAGACTATATGGTGACAGCAGCGAACCCAATTGCTACCCAAGCAGGTGCTGATATACTGGAGCAAGGCGGCAATGCCATTGATGCTATGGTGGCGGTACAACTGATGCTTGGCTTAGTCGAACCACAGTCTTCCGGCATTGGTGGCGGCGCATTTTTGGTGTATTGGGATGGCGAACAACAAAAGCTCACCACTTATGATGGTCGAGAAACTGCGCCCCTCGCCGCAACCCCAACACTGTTTTTGGACGACCAAGGCCAGCCGCTTCAATTTTATGATGCCGTTGTAGGTGGACGATCTGTCGCGACGCCGGGCACCGTCAAACTGTTGTGGGATACCCACCAAAAATACGGCAAGCTGGAATGGAAAAAGATCATTCAGCCAGTGATCAACTTGGCTGAGGAAGGTTTTGCCGTCAGTCCTCGTCTCGCCAGTTTGATTGCCAACGACGCCGAGCGTTTATCACGTTTTCCGACCACAAAAGCGTATTTCTTTAACGCCGATGGCTCACCAAAAGCCGAAGGCACACGATTAAAGAATCCAGAATACGCGCAAACCTTGCAAGCCATCGCCAAGCAAGGTGCTCAAGCCTTCTATCAAGGTGATATTGCCAAAGACATTATCGCAACCGTGCAAACCGCAGTGGGTAACCCGGGCGTATTGGCACAACAAGATTTTGATACTTACCGCATCAAACAGAGAGAGCCCGTTTGTGCGGCTTATCAAAGCTACGACATCTGCGGCATGGGGCCACCAAGCTCAGGC
>NZ_JAWOTK010000143.1:0-1596 GCF_033338855.1 Vibrio sp. Vb0937
TCACCCGTTTCATGTGCTCTGATTTGACAACCACCTCGTTGACGATTGAGCCAATTTGCGCCGAAGAGGCGGATACTTCTTCTGCGCAGATTTGGTTTTCATCAATCGCGCTTTTGATTGAGCTGACTTGGGTTAGCACCTGATTAACCAACGAATCAATTTGTTCGCTCGCTTCACTGGCTTTGCCTGCCAAATTTCTTACCTCGTCCGCCACCACTGCAAATCCGCGGCCTGCTTCACCAGCGCGTGCAGCCTCAATCGCTGCGTTGAGAGCCAATAAGTTCGTTTGGTCAGAAATCTCTTGGATAGTAGATACAAGGTGGGAAATAGAAGTCGCGGTGTTATCTAATATCTGCACAGATTCAATGCTTTGAGTGGCTTGTGAGCTGATTTTTACCGCTCGGTCATCCAGACGTGCGAGTGCTTGATGTGTTTGCTTGAACATATCATCAAGCAGCTTTAGCTCCTCGTTTTCATGCGCCATAGATTGAGCGCTTTCGACCATCGCTGTGCGAATGGTTTGGAGCATATCTCCGCCTTTCAAGCTGCTCGACATCAACTCGTCGCTACTTTCGTAACGCTGTTGCGCTGTGTTCAGTAGTTGTTTGGCTTCTTTTAACTGACGTTCCAACGTCTCAACGTCGGTTTGGTACTTGTCTTTAAGGCTCGCTAATTCCTGCTTAAGCGCCTCATTTTCCATTTTTAATTTTTTTGATCCGAACATGTTTTTTATAAATGCAGCAAGGTTTTAAAAAATTCATGTTAAATCAGTTGGATAAGCAATGCACCATGACTTTCATATACTTGTTCATTTTTGTCACATTTTTTATGTGGGTTTTCATAAAAAGAGCGAAAGTCGCCCCTATCAATGTGAACGTGGTCAACACTGAGTGACGGATGAGTGAATCTAAATGGAAAACTATGGCATAGAAAAGGGCGGGTGGAAGATAGGGGAAGAGGGCTCTTCCCCTTAGTATTTCGAGTGCTGAGGTTTTACTTTATGTGGAAAGTGTGTTCAGTTTCAAGAGACGTCATTGCGGGAATTTGACGCCAAATGTAGTAAAAAATACCAAACATCATCAACATGCTAGGAATGGCGATCATCGGGTAGCTGTAAAGTGTCAACTTACCGAGCTCTTCATTGAAGGCCGCGGTGCCTGATGGACTGGTGACGATCCACGTAGCAAGGAAGTAGTTCATTGCAGATGAGAATGCAAAGGTGCTTGCGAACAAGTAGTTCGAAGACATTAGGCAACGTTCGAACGCATCGGTTTTACCATTTTCTCTCAAACGCTCGTTAATCAACGCGAGGTTCAAAACCGTGTCGTTCAATACCATTTTTTGCATCAATGGGTAGCGGGTAAAAGTGGAGCCCAATACCGCGATGCCGATCAGGCCGGGAATCAAGGCTTCTTTCAAGGCTAACCAGCGAGTATCAAGCTCCAACAAGCCAATGCCGCCAGTTAATAATACGCTGATAAAACCAAGCGCTGAGATAAAGTTAAATTTCTTGTTGCGGATGAGATCCATACCGCCGTAAACCACAGGAAAGAGCAAAGCGACAACCAGTGCCATTGCGGTTCCTAGGTGCTCTTC
>NZ_JAWOTK010000144.1:0-1592 GCF_033338855.1 Vibrio sp. Vb0937
TCTGGCGTTAGTAACACACTTTCGGATTCATCATCCGTTTCTGCGCATAACAACATACATTCAGAGGTTTCGCCGCGCATTTTGGCTTTGGCAAGATTACACAACACGACCACTTGTTTTCCCATCAACTCTTCCTCGGTGTAATAAGGTACTAAACTGGTTACGGTTTGCAGTGTTTTTTCACCAATATCAATTTGCACAATATACAGCTTGTCTGCATTTTGATGACGAGCCACTTCAATGATTTTTCCGGTACGAATTTCTAATTTGGCAAAATCAGAGTAAGCGATAGTTTCCATAATTAAAACCTCAGTAAAGTTTTACTAAAAAGATAACGTTTACACTATCAGTAAGCTTAATAAATACAAGTGGTAAAGATCTCATTTCCGAAAGCAAATCCTCTATCAAATTGCACTTATTACACAATGGGTGTTTAATACTTTCAGTCAAAATTTTTAGCCACTAAAGGTTCTATATGGCAACGATCAAGGATGTCGCGAAAGAAGCCGGCGTTTCGGTCGCAACGGTATCTCGCGTGATCAACAAGTCTCCAAAAGCCAGTCAATCATCGGTAGAGTCGGTCACCAAAGCAATGAGCAAATTGGGTTACAGACCCAATGCCGCAGCTCGCGCACTGGTGAGTCAAAGCACAAACACCATGGGTGTGTTGGTGAGTGATGTGTCCGATCCTTTCTTCGGCACGCTGGTCAAATCCGTCGATAATGTCGCGCGCGAAAATGGCAAACATATCTTGATTGGCAACGGTTACCATAATCCAGAAGATGAGCGTCAAGCCCTAGAATTGCTGATCAACAGCCGTTGCGATGCAATAGTCATCCACTCGAAAGGCTTATCTGATGAGGAGCTAATTGGCTACGCCCAAGAGGTGAAAGGTATGGTGCTTATCAATCGTCATATCCCAGAGCTGGCCGAACGCTGTATTTCCCTTGATAACCGCAAAGGAGCATTCCTCGCGACAGAATATTTGATTCGTCACGGGCATCGCAAAATCGCTTGCATTGCCTCATCCCACGATATCGAAGATACCGATGAGCGATTGCAAGGTTACCAAGCAGCATTGGAAGAACATGGTATTGAACTCTCCAAAAGCTACATCGAGTACGGTGAACCCAACAGTGATGGTGGCGAAGTTGCGATGACCAACCTGTTAACCAAATCTTTGGAGATTACTGGAGTGGTGGCCTACAACGACTACATGGCCGCTGGCGCATTGGCAGCGTTAGATCAAAATGGCATTGACGTACCAAGTAAGGTTTCTATGGTCGGGTTCGATGATGGCTTGATCGCCCGCTTTGTTCACCCTAGCTTGACTACTATTCGCTACCCAATCGAGATGATGGCAGAACGCGCCGCCCGTTTGGCTTTGGCGCTGTCTCGTGACGAAAAAGTTGAAGATGAAACCATTATTTTTAGCCCAACTTTAGTACGAAGAAACTCTGTCGAGCGTTGTTGATGTATGCGTTAAATGTTAGCGCGAAGCATTCACTAAAACATGTAATGGCGCAGATGAAAGGCCAAACAAGCAATTAATCTGTGCTAGATATAGTTCGGCAGTCGCTATCGCATCATTT
>NZ_JAWOTK010000145.1:0-1588 GCF_033338855.1 Vibrio sp. Vb0937
TTTGTAGCGTTTCTTGTCCTTAAAATTGAGCAGATCTTTCGGCTCATATTCGCTAGCAAGCTCTATACGCTCACCTTTGTCCAAGAAGCTGTCTAAACGATGTCGCGCAGACATTCGCAAATGGTGTTGACACTTGGGACAAACTTCCAAGTTTTCCTTGAGCGCGATGCGATACAGCACTTGGTCACAAGACGGACACTTAGTCCATACGCCTTCCGGAATCGACGCTTTACGCGTATTGATGATGTTCTTTTTATCTAATAGTTTTTCTAGCCAACTCATTGGAAAACCTTTATGCCCAAACAACAGTAACTCGCATTGTATAAACCTATTTTAAGTAATAAAGTGCAACTTATTGGCTTTATAGTTCAACAAAATGGGATTAATGGAGATGCTTGAGAAAATTGATCAACAATGGCTAAAAAGCTTCCATTGTGTCTACGAGAACAACAGCTTTAAAAGAGCCGCCGAGTTTTTATCTCTGCCGACATCAAATGTCAGTCGCCACATTGCGTTACTTGAAGAACAGCTTGATGTGCGTTTGTTCGACAGAACGACTCGACGAATCTGTGCAACAGACGCTGGAGAGCACCTTTATTTACGTACGCAGCCTTTGTTAGACAAACTGAATGATGCGCTTGAAGAAGTGACGCAACACTCTCGTGAGGTCATGGGGCAGCTCAACGTTGTCATGCCAGATTCACCAGAACTAGCTAAAGCCGTCGTCTCTTTTTGTGCTCAGTACCCTGCTATTTCATTGAATTGCGAGACGAACCTAAGCCCTAAAGAGGACTTGCTCGATGGGTTTGACGTTATCGTAAGTTTTCACCGCGGCAAGCTTGAAGACAGCAATTGGATTGCAAAAGAGATCAAGCGTTGGCCCAGTGTTGTGGTCGCGTCACCTAAGCTACTGCACACACGTCAGAGGCCTTTCAAAATTACCGATTTGAAGCACGTTCCTTGTATCAGCAGCTTTACTGCATTGAAAGGTACGCCTTGGGTTTTCAAAAACTCAGAAGGAGAACAGATAACTCAACGAGTAAAATCTGCATTTAAGGTCAACAGTGGGCAACTTGCTAAAGCCGGCGCGTTAGCAGGATTCGGGTTTGCGATTCTACCTGTCGAGTTTTGCCATGAAGAAATCGAATCAGGAGATCTGGAAGTGATCGAACTGGAATATGAACCCGAAGATTTGGTGCTGTATGCCTTTTACGCTTCAAGAAAACACTTAGCCAAGAAGATCCCGACGTTTATCGAGAACTTAAAACGCCAAGCGAATAACGAAACAAGCGGGTAAAGCCATAGACTTGCCTATTACTGCCCATACATTGTGAACCAGAAAGGCTGACTTTGTAGAATCCAAATAGATAAAGGAGCACCGTTGAATTCACCTTTCTTTTTCTGGCGCTTTCAATAATACTCTTGCGCAATATTACTCAGCTGGAAAACTTCATGCCTCAAGCAAACTCTGTGGTCGTACTCGACTTTGAAACCACAGGTCTCTCTCCTACTTTGGGTGACCGTGCAATAGAAATTGGTGCGGTAGAGTTAGTCGATGGCGAGGTTGTTGGTAGTTTTCAGCATGTCA
>NZ_JAWOTK010000146.1:0-1587 GCF_033338855.1 Vibrio sp. Vb0937
AAAGCGCCGATCGCGAGGTTTGCGCCGAGTGAAATGAGCGAGCGTCAGATCAAAAAGACCATCGATGCATTTGCCAACAGCGCTGAACTCGCTCAACTTGCCGGTTATGACGGCGTGGAATTAATGGGCTCAGAAGGTTATTTGATCAATCAGTTCCTTTGTAAGCGCACCAATATGCGATATGACGATTGGGGCGGCAGTTACAAAAAACGCATGCGCTTCCCGTTGGAGATAGTGAAAGCTGTACGTAAAGCGGTGGGTGAGAAGTTCATCATCATTTTCCGTCTTTCGATGTTGGATCTCGTCGAGCAGGGCAGCACGTTCGAAGATGTGATTGAATTAGCCAAAGGATTGGAAGACGCGGGCGTCACCATTATCAACACTGGTATTGGTTGGCATGAAGCACGTATTCCGACCATTGCAACGCAAGTACCTCGCGGTGCATTTACATGGGTAACCGAGAAGGTGAAACCGCACGTTTCTGTGCCAATCGTCACCTGTAATCGAATTAACACTCCTGATGAAGCAGAGCGAATCCTTGCTTCTGGTCAGGCGGATATGGTGTCAATGGCTCGCCCGTTCTTGGCGGACCCATCCTTTGTCGCGAAGGCAGAACAAGAGAAAGCGCAGTTTATTAATACGTGTATCGGCTGCAACCAAGCGTGTCTGGACAACGTATTTAAAGGTAAGCGCGCTAGTTGTCTCGTCAATCCACTTGCCTGTTACGAAACAGAAATTGTGGTTGAACCAACGTTCAAGAAGAAAAATATTGCCGTTGTAGGCGCAGGCCCTGCTGGTTTAGCTTGTGCGACGACTTTAGCTGAACGTGGTCATAAAGTTGATCTGTTTGAAAAGAACGACCGAATTGGTGGGCAATTCCGCTTAGCGATGCAAATCCCAGGTAAAGAAGAATTCAGAGAAACGATTCGCTACTTTGCCAACCGAATTGATGAAACGGGTGTAAATCTGCATTTGTCTACGGAAGCGAACTACGATTTGCTGACAGAGTACGATGAGGTTGTGATGGCTTCTGGTGTTGAACCGCGTAAGGTCAATATCGAAGGTATTGATAATGCAGAAAAAGTGGTGGATTACCAAACGCTGATTCGTGACAAAACGCCTGTCGGTGAAAAAGTCGCCATTGTTGGTGCTGGTGGTATTGGTGTTGATGTTGCGACAATGATTACCGAGCCAGCTGGGCAAACGTTGGATGATTGGCTGCATGAATGGGGCATTGATAAAGAAATGTCGCAACCAGGTGGACTGTACCCTTACCCAGACGCGGTGAGTGACAAAGAAGTGTGGGTGCTTCAACGTCGCAAAGGTCGTGTTGGTAAAGGACCGGGTAAAACGACAGGGTGGATCCATAAACGCACATTAGAAAAACGCGGAGTGCATCTGCTTGGTGGCGTGTCTTATGACAAAATTGATGACAACGGTTTACACATTCATGTAGATGGTAAGGCGCAGCTTGTAGAGGCTGATAAAGTCGTTATTTGTGCGGGACAGGAATCAGTACGTCCGTTTGAAGACAAGTGGTCTGAACTTGGTGAAAAACTGCATATCATCGGTGGTGCTGATCATGCC
>NZ_JAWOTK010000147.1:0-1582 GCF_033338855.1 Vibrio sp. Vb0937
TCTTGAGAAGTCGTCGTGATATCGAATTATTAGCTTCTGCAAATGCCTTTCAGATCTTATCGGGTAACCGTTATAACGCACGTTGGGCAGCGATGGATTCACTGTCTGATTTGCCTTTGTTTCATCATATCGAAGAGCCAAGCGTTAGCTATCAAGCACAGCCATCTGAATATGAAAGCCTTATTGAAGACTATGCCAGTACAGGTCTTTCGCTGAATCGACACCCAATTACTCTGCTAGAAGAAGCGGGAATACTTCCTCGTTTTACGCGTATGAAACAATTGGTTGATAAAGAGCATAAATCGCTTGTGACTGTGGCAGGTGTCGTCACCGGAAGGCAGTCCCCAGGCACTGCAGCAGGCGTTACATTTTTCACCTTAGAAGATGACACTGGCAACATTAACGTTGTGGTATGGAGCGCGACGGCAAGAGCGCAAAAGCAAGCTTACCTCACCTCAAGAATATTGATGGTAAAAGGTATTTTGGAACGAGAGGGAGAAGTCATCCACGTCATTGCGGGTAAATTGATTGACTGTACTCATTACTTATCCAACTTGCAGAGTAAGTCTCGTGACTTCCATTAAAAGTGAGCAGATACAACAAAGGGAGGTTACCCTCCCTTTGTTTACATTCATTGATGAGTTAGGCGTTTGTAGAAAGCACCTGACGTAAACGATCTTGTGCTACTTCAACTAACAAATCTGGCTGGAATTTTGAGATAAAACGATCACAGCCTACCTTTTGCACCATCGCCTCGTTAAAGCTACCGCTGAGTGACGTGTTCAACGTGATGAACAACTTCGACATACGAGGATCGCTACGGACTTCGTGAGTCAATTTGTAACCATCCATCTCTGGCATTTCAGCGTCCGTGATCATCATTAACAGCTCTTTTTCAACATCACGACCTTCATCACACCAACGTTTGAGCACCGTTAATGCCTCTAAACCATCTCGGCACTCGATGATGTTCATACCCAATTGAGAAAGGGTGTCACGTACTTGGTTTCTTGCTGTCGAAGAGTCGTCTACGATAAGAACGTTACGTCCAACCATCGACTGCGATAAGTCGTGATCTAAGATATCTTCTGAGATAGTGACATCATAATGAACGATTTCCGCCAACACTTTCTCAACGTCAATAATCTCAACGATTTGAGAAGTATCACCATCTTTCACTTGGGTGATAGCTGTGAGGTAGTTAGAGCGTCCAGAAGTCGATGGCGGCGGCTGAATTTCAGTCCATGCGGTATTGATGATGTTACGTACCGGACCAACAAGGAAACCCTGCACCGAACGGTTATATTCCGTCACGATCAAGTTTTCTTCTTCCGCTTCTCCACGAAGAGGGGGAAAACCAATCGAACAACGTAAATCAATAACAGGTACAGCTTCACCTCGAAGGGAAGCAACACCACGGATGTTGTAGTGTGAGCCAGGCAGCTTAGTCAACGGCGGAAGCTTTATCACCTCTTTCACTTTGAACACATTAATCGCAAATAACTGACGACTGTTTAACGTGAACAGCAAAAGTTCCAGTCGGTTTTCACCCACTAAGTTCGTACGCTGATCAACCGTATTT
>NZ_JAWOTK010000148.1:0-1577 GCF_033338855.1 Vibrio sp. Vb0937
TAGGCGGCGTGGATACCGATCACCTGTCTTATAAAACCATGGAATGTCAAAACATCAAAGGCTTGTACTTCATCGGAGAAGTGATGGACGTTACCGGTTGGTTAGGTGGCTATAACTTCCAATGGTGCTGGTCGAGTGGTTTTGTGGCAGGTCAGTGGGTGTAATCCAGCGCTGCACGCAAAGATAGAAAGAGACGATGAAAAAGAGCACTGAATTCAATTCAGTGCTCTTTTGCTATTTGCGGTGTGCTTACTCGTCTTGATACTTTTCGAGCTTGTTGTACAGCGTTTTAACGCTGATACCCAGCTCCTGAGCCGATTCCGTTTTGTTGCCTTGATTCTCTTCTAGCGTATTGAGAATAGCGGCTTTTTCCAGCTCTTCTAACGATACGCCAGCAGGCACCATATCTTCTAATCGGGTGCCAGTTTCTAGTGGCGGCGTATCGAAAATCAGATGCTCATCTTTAATGGTATCGTCGGCGAGAATGAACGCTCGCTCGATGGTGTGTTTGAGTTCTCGAACGTTGCCAGGCCAATCGTGCATGGCGATTTTTTGGATTGCCGAGTCGAGAATCGTCTTGGTTTGGGATTCATTAGCGTTGCGGTGCGCAATAAAGTGTTTGGCTAATCCGACGATGTCTCCGCCACGTTCGCGCAATGGTGGAACGGTTAACGGAAAGTGCGATAGCCTGAAAAATAGGTCTTCACGCAGAAATTGTTCTTCGATCGCGACTTTAGGATCGCGGTTGGTTGCCGCGCCGATGCGGGTATTGGCGATGTGGACGGTATTACTGCCCACTGGGCGGTATTCGCCAGTTTCTAGCACACGCAGCAGTTTCACTTGATGCTCGATCGGCATCTCCGTAATTTCATCCAAAAACAGCGTGCCGCCTTCCGCTTGCTTAAATACCCCTTGGTGAGTTTTGTTCGCGCCAGTAAATGCGCCTTTTTCGTGGCCAAACAGTTCGCTATCGACCAGTTCTGGGCTAATGGCACCACAGTTGATGGCAATAAAAGGTTGCTGCTTACGCTCGCTGGCGAGGTGGATGGTTTGCGCCACAAGCTCTTTGCCTGAGCCACTTTCACCAACAATCAATACGTTGGCTTCGGTTTTTGCGACACGGCGGATCATGCGGTACAGCTGGTGCATCGGAGAAGATGAGCCAACTAGCAAACCAAACTGATCCAAATCGCTGGTGGCGACTTTACGTCCTTGCTCCTGCTTGTGCTGATAATACTGGCTCACTTCGGTCAGCGTATCAGACAGGATGGTGAGATCGACGGGTTTTCTGTAGTGAAAAATGGCACCTAGGTTCATCAGTTTATCGAGGTTCTCGTTAGGCGCGCCTGAACTGATGATGATTAAGTCCATGTCGTAAATGGCTTCGATATCGGAAAGTCGCTGGTAATCAGCGTGAGTGAAATGCGCTACTTCTACAATTGCGACATCCGGTTGAACGTCGACGAAGTGATCAATCCAATCATCGTCCGTTTCTGTGTCATACAAACGGAACTTATGTAATTCCTGACAAGAAGCGCTAGCCTCTTTGAGGGCGGGGTCTTGTATTCTTAGAAACA
>NZ_JAWOTK010000149.1:0-1576 GCF_033338855.1 Vibrio sp. Vb0937
AGTTTTTGGCTGAAGCCCGACAACGTCAACGTTACACCGCCTTGGTGTGCATACATGTTGTAGCCCATGCCCGCGATTTCAGCTTGGTAGGTTTCTTTGGCTAGTGAGTCCAAAAACATTTCGACACAAAGACGTGTTTTCACAATATTCTTAGGCGACGCGACCGCGTGAGAACTGTCGATCGCAACGTACACTACGCCTTTCGGCACTCGGAACTCATCATCTTGCAAATGCCACAGGCGAAAACCTTCGAGATCTTCAATCAACTCCGGTAGTGAGCCCCCGTTTTCAAAGGGCATTGGGTCGAGGTCGTAACAAATGTACGGGTTCTTCTCTGGCAGAACAAACTGCCAACGCGGATCAATTTGTTGGAAGAAGCGTTTTTGCTCGCTACTGAATGGAGTGACGGAGTAGGGGGTGAAATACCACTCCGCAGTGCGATTGTACTCAAGTCCTTTGGCGATCAGCGTAACGCGGACATTGTCGACAGATAAATATTGCAGCAGAGAACGTTGTAGATCTTCATCATAGCCCGACATTTTGTAGTCGCCATAGATAATATCGTGCGGCTGATAATGCTGCATATTGATGACTAAATGGCTAACTAAATCGAGAGGGCGTGAAGGTTCTTGAAAGCGGAATGCAGACTCCAATACTGCTTGCTTCTCTAGGTAGCGCCACTCATTCATTCCGTCTTGTTTGATCATGGTTAGATATTGGAAGACTGCTTGAATGATGTCATCTACGTGGTCTAACCCTTCTGGTGTGAGTGTACAACTGACCGTAAAATCACGATAGTTGCTGCCACTTGCCCCGCCGCCGGCTGATAGGGAAGTGATCCAGCCTTTGCTTTTCAGTTGAAGCATCAAGCTCCCTTCGCCTTCGTAACCTAACAAATGAGCGAAATAAGAGAGAGGCTTCACGCCGTAGTGTTTATCCATTCCCGGCATAGGGAAGGTGAGAATGAGTTTGCGAAACTCTTTGATGGGCTCAATTTGAACCAAAATTCCGGTGCTGTCTTCAGTCCCAATCGGTACATCAATCGATTTGCCACTTAATTGATGATTAGGGATGTCGGCGAACATGGCTTCTACCCAAGCTTGCTGCTCATCAAGAGATTGAGGCCCAAACAACGTCAGCGTCATAAGATCGGCTGAATATTGAGAATGATGAAACTCGACAATTTCATCACGAATAGACTGACCATCTCGGTCGCCAAGCGTATCTAAATTGCCGACAGAGAATTTTGAAAATGGATGTTCTGGATTGATGACTTCTTTGTTGACTTGATACAAGCGACGCGAGTCGTCATTCAATTTCAGCTTGTACTCAGAGTCGACCGCTTGGCGCTCTTTATCTAATGCTTCTTCATTAAACAGTGGCGCGGTAAAGAATTGGCTAAAGCGATCCAGTGCGTTTTCAAATGCACTTGGAGTGACATCAAAAAAGAAGCAGGTGTGCTCCGTTCCTGTCCACGCGTTATTCGTTCCACCATGTTGGCTAATATAACTTTGAAACTCGCCAACTTTAGGGTCTTTTTCCGTACCCAAAAAAAGCATGTGTTCTAGATAGCGAG
>NZ_JAWOTK010000150.1:0-1569 GCF_033338855.1 Vibrio sp. Vb0937
ACCGACGTTAACGATGTGTGCTCGTCTGCGCCGCAGCCTACTATCGCTGTGTTAGGCAATAGTCACAGCATGGTTTACGTAAAGCGCTGATGAATCCCCTAATGATTTTTATCAAAATCATTAAGTTAAGGTAGATACACATCTTGTCATATGATCAAATGGTTTCGCCAAAAATCAATAATCAGACAACAAAATGTGCGAACTCGATATTTTACACGACTCTCTTTACCAATTCTGCCCCGAATTACACTTAAAACGACTCAACAGCTTAACGTTGGCTTGCCACGCCTTACTTGACTGTAAAACTCTCACTCTTACCGAACTTGGCCGTAACCTGCCAACCAAAGCGAGAACAAAACATAACATCAAACGAATCGACCGATTGTTAGGTAATCGTCACCTCCACAAAGAGCGACTCGCTGTATACCGTTGGCATGCTAGCTTTATCTGTTCGGGCAATACGATGCCCATTGTACTTGTTGACTGGTCTGATATCCGTGAGCAAAAACGGCTTATGGTATTGCGAGCTTCAGTCGCACTACACGGTCGTTCTGTTACTCTTTATGAGAAAGCGTTCCCGCTTTCAGAGCAATGTTCAAAGAAAGCTCATGACCAATTTCTAGCCGACCTTGCGAGCATTCTACCGAGTAACACCACACCGCTCATTGTCAGTGATGCTGGCTTTAAAGTGCCATGGTATAAATCCGTTGAGAAGCTGGGTTGGTACTGGTTAAGTCGAGTAAGAGGAAAAGTACAATATGCAGACCTAGGAGCGGAAAACTGGAAACCTATCAGCAACTTACATGATATGTCATCTAGTCACTCAAAGACTTTAGGCTATAAGAGGCTGACTAAAAGCAATCCAATCTCATGCCAAATTCTATTGTATAAATCTCGCTCTAAAGGCCGAAAAAATCAGCGCTCGACACGGACTCATTGTCACCACCCGTCACCTAAAATCTACTCAGCGTCGGCAAAGGAGCCATGGGTTCTAGCAACTAACTTACCTGTTGAAATTCGAACACCCAAACAACTTGTTAATATCTATTCGAAGCGAATGCAGATTGAAGAAACCTTCCGAGACTTGAAAAGTCCTGCCTACGGACTAGGCCTACGCCATAGCCGAACGAGCAGCTCAGAGCGTTTTGATATCATGCTGCTAATCGCCCTGATGCTTCAACTAACATGTTGGCTTGCGGGCGTTCATGCTCAGAAACAAGGTTGGGACAAGCACTTCCAGGCTAACACAGTCAGAAATCGAAACGTACTCTCAACAGTTCGCTTAGGCATGGAAGTTTTGCGGCATTCTGGCTACACAATAACAAGGGAAGACTCACTCGTGGCTGCAACCCTGCTTACTCAAAATCTATTCACACATGGTTACGTTTTGGGGAAATTATGAGGGGATCTCTCAGCGCATAGTAAGAATGCCACGCGTTGCGAATCACTCTTAAACAGTTTGTTAGGCTTCGACGCCGTATGGTCTGCTTATCTCATAAGGAATGGATAACTCTTCACAAATTCGGGATAGCGTATCATGTGCGTACAATTGAGCATGTATTTGAAGTA
>NZ_JAWOTK010000151.1:0-1567 GCF_033338855.1 Vibrio sp. Vb0937
TACAGGCATTAATATTGACTTTTTATTCTACTTTAT
Source organism: Vibrio sp. Vb0937 (assembly GCF_033338855.1). Lineage (NCBI taxonomy): Bacteria > Pseudomonadati > Pseudomonadota > Gammaproteobacteria > Vibrionales > Vibrionaceae > Vibrio > Vibrio sp. Vb0937. Next base: position 37 of record NZ_JAWOTK010000151.1, read on the forward strand.
CGATATTTCATGCTTTGTTTGATTCGACGTGAAGTAAGTTATGTCTCACACACATGCGCAGCCATCGGAATCGGCTGCAACAAAGCAATCATGGCAGATGCCTGACACTCTCATTTTAATCTTTTTTGTTGGTATCTTTGCTGCGATTCTTACCTATCTAATTCCTGCTGGTCACTTTGATAGCCAACAGGTGTCTTACGTGGTAGATGGTACGGAAAAAACACGTACTGTTATTGATCCGTCTTCTTTCTCGTACGCAACCGACGAAAACGGCGAGCTGGTTTACAACAAAGTGGGGCTCTTCGCTTCTGGCGGCGGTATCGGCTTGATGAACTTCCCATTTGAAGGTCTGGTTTCAGGTTCAAAATGGGGCAGCGCAATCGGCGTTATCATGTTTATTTTTGTGATCTGCGGCGCTTTTGGTGTCGTGATGCGCACGGGCACTATCGACAACGGTATCCTTCGCCTGATCGACAAAACCAAAGGTAACGAAGCGCTCTTCATTCCTGTTCTGTTCTTGCTGTTCTCTTTGGGCGGCGCTGTCTTTGGGATGGGTGAAGAGGCGGTGGCGTTCGCCATCATCATCGCTCCATTGATGGTTCGCCTAGGTTATGACGGCATTACGACCGTAATGGTGACTTACGTTGCGACTCAGATTGGTTTTGCGACATCTTGGATGAACCCATTCTCGGTTGCGATTGCACAAGGTATTGCTGGTATTCCTGTACTATCGGGCATGACGGTTCGTATGGCACTTTGGGTTGGTTTTACACTCATCGGTATCGCCTTTACGATGGTTTATGCGTCTCGCATCAAAGCAAATCCTGAGTACTCTTACAGCCGCCGTACGGATAAATACTTCCGTCAGCAAGAACTAGGTAGCCACGACTCTCGTTGGAACTTCGGAGACACGCTCGTTATTCTAACGGTTATCGCAACGACGATTTGGGTGGTTTGGGGCGTAGTAGCCAAAGCATGGTACATCCCAGAAATCGCTTCTCAGTTCTTCACAATGGGCTTTGTGGTTGCCATCATCGGTACGATCTTCCGTCTAAACGGCATGACCCTTAACTGTGCGGCGGACGCATTCAAAGAAGGTGCAGCAATCATGCTAGCTCCTGCTCTTTTGGTTGGCTGTGCGAAAGGTGTATTGCTTATTCTGGGTGGTGGTACTACCGATGAAGCAAGCGTACTGAACTCGATTTTGAACAGCGCAGGCGGCGTGATCAGCGGCCTTCCTGATGTTGCCGCAGCTTGGTTGATGTATGTGTTCCAATCCATCTTCAACTTCTTCGTAACCTCGGGTTCTGGCCAAGCAGCACTTACGATGCCTCTGCTGTCTCCTCTTGCAGACATCGCTGGCGTAACGCGTCAGGTAGCGGTTCTGGCATTCCAACTGGGTGATGGTTTCACTAACGTGATAGTCCCTACTTCTGCGTCCCTAATGGCAACGCTTGGCGTGTGTCGTATCGACTGGGGTGACTGGGCAAAATTCTGCTGGCGCTTTATGCTATTACTCTTTACCCTATCG
>NZ_JAWOTK010000152.1:0-1564 GCF_033338855.1 Vibrio sp. Vb0937
TGGCGGCAACGTCGGGATTGGTTTTGCGATCCCATCGAACATGATGAGAAACCTCACTGAGCAGATTTTAGAATTTGGTGAAGTAAAACGTGGCATGTTGGGCGTTCAAGGTGGTGAAGTGACCTCTGAGCTGGCAGAAGCACTGGGTTACGAGTCAAGTAAAGGGGCATTCATCAGCCAAGTCGTGCCCGATAGCGCAGCGGACAAAGCGGGTCTAAAAGCCGGTGATGTGGTTGTATCAGTTAACGGTAAGTCAATCGACACTTTCTCTGAGTTGCGCGCTAAAGTCGCCACATTAGGAGCGGGTAAGAAGATCACGCTAGGCGTTATTCGTGATGGTAAGAGCAAATCGTTTGACGTGACTCTTGGCGAGTCCACCAACATGAAAGCCAAAGCGGAAACGTTGCATGAAGGCCTAAAAGGAGCAGAGTTAAGTAACACTACACCAAGTGATGCAATCCAAGGGGTAAAAGTCTCCAGTGTTGCAGAGAATTCACCTGCCGCGCAATACCAGCTAAAACAAGGTGACATCATTATTGGCGTCAATCGTCAACGAGTGAAAAACCTTGCGGAGCTTCGCTCTATTGTTGATAAACACAAAGGTGTGCTTGCACTAAATATCCAACGCGGGGAACGCACTATCTACTTGGTGATTCGATAGTCTCTAGCCTCTAAAATCAGGGCAAAACCAGACGATTGAACCATCACTCTTGGTGATGAAGCTCGAAGAGTTAATCTTACTATCAATCTGATTATTAAAAGGGCAGTGCGATCACGCACTGCCCTTTTGTTATTTTTCAATGTAATGCTATTCTTCACCTTTCTATGCCATTTTGGCGCTCATGCATGGAGAGGATATGCTTAGCTTTTTATTACGTTCTGTCTTTTTAGGCTTAGCAACCGCTGCCGTTGTACTGCTCGCAGTTCCATCATTGCGCAATAACGTTATTCCTGTCGCGCTCGACCAACAACCGAAAAATATCGCATCTCTTGAGTTGTCGTTTAACCAAGCCGTAAGAAGAGCGGCGCCAGCGGTTGTGAATATCTACAGCCGAAAATACGTTGAAAACGATCGCAGTAAACTCTCGACACAAGGGCTGGGTTCTGGGGTTATCGTCAGCGAAAAAGGTTATATCATTACCAACTATCACGTGGTAGCTCAAGCAGACCAAGTCGTTGTTGCATTGCAAGATGGTCGAGCTGCTGCCGCTCAACTTGTTGGCACCGACAAACGCACGGACATTGCCGTTTTACGAGTTGAAGGTTCTAACCTACCTGTCATCCCATTGAATTCTGAATACAAACCTCAGGTTGGTGATGTCGTTTTAGCGATTGGTAACCCATACAACTTAGGGCAAACCACGACCTTCGGCATTATTTCCGCGACAGGTCGCTCCTCTATTAGCGATGGTCGTCAAGCCTTCATCCAAACTGATGCTGCAATCAATGAAGGTAACTCGGGCGGCGCATTGGTGAATACTCAAGGTGAATTGGTGGGCATCAACACCGCGTCTTTCCAGCAGGCAACCGATCTTGAAACCTACGGTATCTCATTCGCAATCCC
>NZ_JAWOTK010000153.1:0-1563 GCF_033338855.1 Vibrio sp. Vb0937
TAAGGAGGTGATCCAGCGCCAGGTTCCCCTAGCGCTACCTTGTTACGACTTCACCCCAGTCATGAACCACAAAGTGGTAAGCGTCCCCCCGAAGGTTAAACTACCTACTTCTTTTGCAGCCCACTCCCATGGTGTGACGGGCGGTGTGTACAAGGCCCGGGAACGTATTCACCGTGGCATTCTGATCCACGATTACTAGCGATTCCGACTTCATGGAGTCGAGTTGCAGACTCCAATCCGGACTACGACGCACTTTTTGGGATTCGCTCACTTTCGCAAGTTGGCCGCCCTCTGTATGCGCCATTGTAGCACGTGTGTAGCCCTACTCGTAAGGGCCATGATGACTTGACGTCGTCCCCACCTTCCTCCGGTTTATCACCGGCAGTCTCCCTGGAGTTCCCGACATTACTCGCTGGCAAACAAGGATAAGGGTTGCGCTCGTTGCGGGACTTAACCCAACATTTCACAACACGAGCTGACGACAGCCATGCAGCACCTGTCTCAGAGTTCCCGAAGGCACCAATCCATCTCTGGAAAGTTCTCTGGATGTCAAGAGTAGGTAAGGTTCTTCGCGTTGCATCGAATTAAACCACATGCTCCACCGCTTGTGCGGGCCCCCGTCAATTCATTTGAGTTTTAATCTTGCGACCGTACTCCCCAGGCGGTCTACTTAACGCGTTAGCTCCGAAAGCCACGGCTCAAGGCCACAACCTCCAAGTAGACATCGTTTACGGCGTGGACTACCAGGGTATCTAATCCTGTTTGCTCCCCACGCTTTCGCATCTGAGTGTCAGTATCTGTCCAGGGGGCCGCCTTCGCCACCGGTATTCCTTCAGATCTCTACGCATTTCACCGCTACACCTGAAATTCTACCCCCCTCTACAGTACTCTAGTCTGCCAGTTTCAAATGCTATTCCGAGGTTGAGCCCCGGGCTTTCACATCTGACTTAACAAACCACCTGCATGCGCTTTACGCCCAGTAATTCCGATTAACGCTCGCACCCTCCGTATTACCGCGGCTGCTGGCACGGAGTTAGCCGGTGCTTCTTCTGTCGCTAACGTCAAATGATAGTGCTATTAACACTACCACCTTCCTCACGACTGAAAGTGCTTTACAACCCGAAGGCCTTCTTCACACACGCGGCATGGCTGCATCAGGCTTGCGCCCATTGTGCAATATTCCCCACTGCTGCCTCCCGTAGGAGTCTGGACCGTGTCTCAGTTCCAGTGTGGCTGATCATCCTCTCAGACCAGCTAGGGATCGTCGCCTTGGTGAGCCCTTACCTCACCAACTAGCTAATCCCACCTAGGCATATCCTGACGCGAGAGGCCCGAAGGTCCCCCTCTTTGGCCCGTAGGCATCATGCGGTATTAGCCATCGTTTCCAATGGTTATCCCCCACATCAGGGCAATTTCCTAGGCATTACTCACCCGTCCGCCGCTCGACGCCGTTATCGTCCCCCGAAGGTTCAGATAACTCGTTTCCGCTCGACTTGCATGTGTTAGGCCTGCCGCCAGCGTTCAATCTGAGCCATGATCAAACTCTTCAATTTAAGATTTTGT
>NZ_JAWOTK010000154.1:0-1559 GCF_033338855.1 Vibrio sp. Vb0937
AAATTCTTAAAGTAAGTAGTGGGGGAGCATGGTTTGTGTGAAAGCCGTAAGAAAAGAATATCTAGTAAAGCAAATAAGTTTCAAAGTGAACATGCCAAGCTAGAGGGTGAAAAAACCAAGGTCACCATGGGCGTAATAGGTGTTAACTACAACGTACAAAAAGATGATGGCTTCGGTGAGTGCGTTGGTGAGAAAAACATTTATCATGCTAAAAATGGTAAAGACGTTTACAAATATATATTAAATCTGATTAACGAAGAAACAGGACGATTAAAAGATTAAAATGAAAAAGTTAATACCATTTGCGATTATTTTTACTTCAAATGTCGCGCTCGCTAATTGTATCAACCAAAGTGAAAACTATGTTACTTCAAAAGTTTTGAAAAGCTCTGATACAAAAATCACTCAGGTGGATGGAAAACTCGCATCAGTAATTAATGAGGATCTTTCCATTGTGCAAGATGAAAAAATTGAAAAGGTTGAAGCTACAAACGCCACGGAAAGTTGCACATTTGATAAGAACTCAATGTCGTTAGTTCTACACTATGATACTAATGAGCACTATCTAACAAACGTACATAAACAAGCTATATCAAAGTATTTAAAACTGGTTAACGAAGACAAACGTATTCTCGTTGAAGGGCACACGGATGATGTCGGAAGCCAGGCTTACAACAAAAGTTTATCCCTTCGACGTGCAAGCACTGCCTCAAAGTATTTAAAGAAAGATCTGGGGCTTGGCAACAGAATCGTGGAAAAGGCCTTTGGGGAGTCTGCACCTATATGTAAGGTGAACGAGAATAAGCTGTCAGGCTGTAACCGTCGAGTTGTATTAACTATAGAGTAATGAGCAATCCACTATTTGCTGTTGTAATTTTAATATTCATGTGCTCAATTTTATGTGGTATTTAAAAGCTTAGTTTTTACTAAGCTTTTATTTTTGTGAATATTATTTCTGTAATGTATAAATTAGTTGTCTCAATCAATGAAATGTAAACATATTTTCGTGTCGATATTTTTGTTTTTTGGTAACGCTTACCATTCCTATGCTGAAGTAGAAAAACCAGCGATGAGCGCCCAACTAGAGGAGTATGTATATAACCCTCGTATACTCAAAGATGTTTCTGACACTTTATTAGGCATCGACTTAAATAAAAATAATATCAGAGATGATGTCGATAAAGTCGTTAACCACCTAGAAGTAACAGAAGCTGATAAAGAGTTTATGTTACGTTATATCCAATACGCGACAAGTATATTAAGTTATGATTTCGCAAAAGATAGGTTAGAAAATCCGCTGATTGCTAGCGAACTCTACAAAGAACTCAATTATATAAATAGCTGCTATAAAGAGTCAGGTGTTGATGGTAAAGATTTATATGATTCAATAAATGCATTAAACGTATTGATGTTTAATACAGACGCTAGAATCATTGCCTATCTACATTATGAAAAGTACTTGGATATTAGAAATACATACGAGTTGCTAAGCTATGATTGTAAAAACAAAAAATATCATCAAGTTTAATCGTGATATCTTTGCAATTTAAAAAGATATG
>NZ_JAWOTK010000155.1:0-1546 GCF_033338855.1 Vibrio sp. Vb0937
GAAATCGTTCCTAGCATGCGCCCTGTATCAACATGAATTAGCAAGCAATAGTAGCCAAGCCCCATGCGATGGAGCTCGTTCAACTTAATCAGTTTTTGGAGCCAACCATTAACAGAGAAAAACGCCTCTTCTCGCTTTGGTTCAAATGGCTTCAAATAATCGCGATTAGATTGAAAATACGCCGCGATCATATCGGCATCACCGATTTCAGCGGTTCGTAGAAGCAAGTCGCCGTCCAACTTGTGAACGGCGATTGATGAACTATGATCTTCCATTACAAACGACAACTTCCTTTTTCTTGATTACTCGCGTTAATTCTTACGAATCCCATAGTCACGTAACTTATTCGCAATAGACGTGTGCGACACATTCAAACGCTTCGCTAACTTACGGCTTGACGGGAACGACTGGTACAAACGCTCCAACACCTGGGATTCATAATCACGCATTATCTCGTCCAAAGAACCATCAATATTAAGCGTTGCACTGCCCCCGCCAACTGACTGCGGCTGTGGCAAATTAAAATGTTCGGCTTTCAGTAAATGACCATCCATTTCTGTTAGCGCTCGCAACACCATATTATCTAGCTGACGCATGTTACCCGGCCATTGGTAGCTGGCCAGAGCATCAACCAAACCGTCATCCAGCCCCGGCTTATCGATACCCAGCTGCTGCGCGTGTTTTGTCACGAACAAATCTAGCAAAGGTGCCACATCATTCGAGCGCTTGCGCAGTGGAGGAATGCTTAGCGTCAGTACATTGAGGCGATAATACAAATCTTCACGGAACATACCCGCTTCAGAAAGCTCAGCAAGGTTATGTTTTGTCGAAGCAATGATGCGAACGTCTACATGCATTTCATCTTCTGCACCAACACGACGGAAGTTACCATCTTGTAGAAAACGAAGAAGTTTGATTTGCAGATGAGCACTCATCTCACCAATTTCATCAAGAAATACCGTACCACCATTTGCCTGTTCAAAAATACCTTTGTGGCCTTGTTCGTGATTGAATGAACCCGGCGCATGACCAAACAGCTCGGTTTCTGCAACGTCATCTGGCATGGATGCACAGCTCAACACAAGGAATGGTTTACTCGCACGGCTTGAACGACTATGACAGGCTTTTGCGAGCATTTCTTTGCCAGTACCTGTTTCACCTTCGATTAGTAGCGGTTGATCCAGAACAGAAAGCTTCTTAGCCTGATTAATCAAGGCTTTATGTCGGTTTGATATTCCTACGAAGTGCTCAAAACCCAATGGATTATGCAACGGTAGTCTTTCTTCGATGTGCGTGCCGTGCTGGCGTGTTCGAATCGGCATCAAAGTGCTTGCAAGCGTAGAATTCTGCGCTTCGTCTCTGATATAGACAGGCATGAGCTCTAAGATGTAATCCAACCCATCAATGACTAGGTTTTCACGAGTACGAGCGTTCACTCCTTCAGACCAACGAGAGAAACGGACGCTTGGTAATAACGCACCAATCTGAGTGCCGATGACTTCTTGTTTATGCAGGCCGAGTAGCGACAAAGCAGACATGTTCGCCA
>NZ_JAWOTK010000156.1:0-1546 GCF_033338855.1 Vibrio sp. Vb0937
CGAAAAGTGAATGACTTAAAAGTCACCTTACCTCCAGGTGTTAATGAGCCTCAGGTTATTGATGACTTCGGTGATGTGTACGGCATCTTGTTGGCAGTGACAGGGGATGGCTACAGCTATAAAGAGTTGCTGGATTATGTCGACTACTTACGCCGTGAGCTTGAACTGGTCGATGGTGTCAGCAAGGTTTCTGTCTCTGGTCAGCAGCAAGAGCAAGTCTTTATTGAAGTTTCGATGAAGAAGCTCAGCAGTATTGGTTTGTCGCCAAATACGGTTTTTAACTTGCTGTCCACGCAAAATATTGTGTCTGATGCTGGCGCTATTCGTATTGGTGATGAGTACATTCGAATTCAACCTACGGGTGAGTTCCAAAGCGTTGATGAGTTAGGGGATCTGTTGATCACCGAATCTGGTGCGCAAGGGCTTATTTTCCTCAAAGACGTAGCAGAAATTAAACGTGGCTATGTTGAAGTGCCGAGTAACATCATCAACTTTAACGGCAGCTTAGCGCTGAACGTCGGTGTGTCGTTTGCTCAAGGTGTCAACGTGGTTGAAGTCGGTAAGGCCTTTGATCGTCGCCTTGCCGAGTTGAAGTATCAACAACCGGTTGGTGTCGAAATCTCAGAGATTTACAGCCAACCGAAAGAGGTAGATAAATCGGTCAGCGGCTTTGTGATCAGTTTGGCTCAGGCAGTTGGCATCGTAATTATCGTATTGCTGTTCTTTATGGGGCTGCGCTCGGGTCTATTGATAGGCCTGATCTTGCTACTCACGGTTTTAGGTACGTTCATCTTCATGAAATATCTCGCGATTGACTTGCAGCGCATCTCTCTGGGTGCGTTGGTTATCGCACTCGGTATGTTGGTGGATAATGCCATCGTGGTGGTGGAAGGGATATTAATCGGCACTCAAAAAGGGCGAACGCGATTACAAGCCGCGACGGATATCGTCACTCAAACCAAATGGCCGCTATTGGGTGCAACTGTAATTGCGGTAACGGCATTTGCGCCAATTGGTTTGTCTGAGGACTCCACGGGTGAGTATTGTGGCACCTTGTTTACGGTGCTGCTGATTTCCCTCATGCTGAGTTGGTTTACCGCTATTTCTCTAACGCCGTTCTTTGCCGATATTTTCTTTAAGGGACAGAAAATCAAGCAAGGTGAAGGTGAGGAAAACGACCCATATAACGGCATTATTTTTGTGGCATATAAAAAGTTTTTAGAGTTTTGTATGCGTCGCGCGTGGTTAACGGTCGTGGTTTTGATTGTTGGGCTTGGTGCAAGTGTTTATGGGTTTACCTTGGTAAAACAATCGTTTTTCCCATCTTCAACCACGCCAATTTTCCAACTGGATGTGTGGCTACCGGAAGGTACAGATATTCGTGCGACTAACGATAAGCTAAAAGAACTGGAATCTTGGCTTGCTGAGCAAGAGCACGTTGATCACATCACAACAACTGCGGGTAAAGGTCTGCAACGCTTTATGCTGACGTATGCTCCGGAAAAAAGCTATGCCGCTTATGGTGAAATCACTACGCGAGGTGATA
>NZ_JAWOTK010000157.1:0-1539 GCF_033338855.1 Vibrio sp. Vb0937
CCAGAAGAGTTGTTGTTGAGAATGGGGGCGCTACGTCCTCGTCCTGCTCATTTCTATGCGAATCCGAAGAAAGACGAGAACGGTGACGGCATTCATGATGATTTTGTGCGCTACTACAACTTTAAAAGTGAACCAACCACCAGCGCTTATTACTTAGCCGACGTCAAAAAAGGTAAAAGCGTTACCTTTAAGCACGTAGGTGAGGACTGGTGGGGTTACACCAATAAGTACTACGAGAATCGCTATAACGTCGACAAAATTCGTATCACGGTTATCCGCGATGGTGATATTGCGATGAAGCACTTCGAAAAAGGTAAGTTGGACGCATTTGGATTGGTTTTGCCAAGTCTATGGCATGACAAATCCAATACTGCCCCTTATCAAAAGGGTTACATTGAGAAGTTCTGGGGTTACAACCAATATCCAGTTGGTGCTGGTGGCGTGTGGATAAACACGGCCATGCCTCTACTTGATGACTTAAACATTCGCAAAGGGATCACTTACGCGACAGATTTCGACGGCATGATCGAGAATGTTATGCGTGGAGACTACAGCCGTAAACCCAACCCAACGGGCTTTGGGCATGGTAAATACACGTTACCAGATGTGAAAGCGCCAAAGTTTGAACCAGAAAAAGCGGCGGCAGCGTTTGAAGCTGCGGGCTTCGATAAGATTGGTTCCGATGGTATTCGCGTGAATGATAAAGGTCAGCGTTTGAGCTTTGAATTGACGTACTCATCTCCAGTTCATACACCGCGTATTGCTTTCTTGCGTGAACAGGCAAAATTGGCAGGGTTGGACATTGAGCTGAAGCTGATTGATGGTTCATCGATGTTCAAGTATGTGCGTGAGAAAAAACACGAACTTGCTTTCTTTGATATGGGGACTTCGGAAATCCCAACTTATTGGGAATACTTCCATTCCGTGAACGCGAACAAACCACAAACGAACTCATTCACTAACTACAGCACGCCAGAGCTAGATGAAAAGATCATTGCGTATCGCTTTAACATGGACATGGATAAGAAGATCCAACTAGGTCATGAGATTCAGCGAGACATTATTGATGCGCACGTGATTGTCACTGGCTACATGGTACCTTACGTTCGTTATGGACACTGGCGTTGGTTGAAATTGCCAGAGAAACCAATGAATCGAATGACAGAAGCGTTGTTCAGTGGCGGAATTATCGGTGATGGCACGTATTGGATCGACAAAGACGTGAAGAAAGAAACCCAGAAAGCGATGAAGTCGGGTAAAACCTTTGAACCGGTTGTTGTCGTTGATGACACGTATAAGCTGTAAGGATGTGTTATGGAAAACGATGTAATTTTGAGTGTAAAAGATCTCGAAGTGGAATTCATCACGGATGATGGCCCGGTAAAGGTACTCCATGGCGTGAACTTTGATGTTCGCGCAGGACGAACGCTCGGTCTCGTTGGTGAGTCTGGCAGTGGTAAGAGCGTGACCTCCATGTCTATCATGGGACTGTTGCCAAAGCCTTACGGAAATATTGTCAATGGTGAGGTTAACTATCGA
>NZ_JAWOTK010000158.1:0-1538 GCF_033338855.1 Vibrio sp. Vb0937
GGCAAAAACCTACTTTTTTGAAATCGGATTCACATTGGCCACAATGATATTGACCAGTCCATTCTAGTTCTACTTCGCAATCTGGCCATTTGTTCTGTTGCATATCTCTCACCTTACTGTTTCACTCGCTCCAGTATTCACATTTTCTAACCGCTAACCTTGATGTATATCACCATATGCAAGGTAATGGGTTTACTTCACGAGAAGCTTACTTTAAGAAAGATCTTATTCTGATCATCGGATATTTACCATTTGATCAGCGATCACCCCCTAAAAGAATATTTATATAACCACACACCGAAAGCATAAGTTACATATTCTGCATTTCAATTTAAAGAAGCATAAAACACCAAAATAAAATTTAAAAAAAAGAAAAAACAGAATTTAATAAAAAGATCTAATTGGAAAAGCAAGCTATTACATCGGTGTGCATTTCAATCGTTTGTGAATCCATTTCGACCAACTTGACGTGTATCGAGCCAAAGTCACTCAAATGCTCTGCGTGCGTTCCTCCACAAGGGATCACGGCCAATTCTCCCTCTCCCAAGTCACATTTCCAATAACGCGAATCGGTCAAGTTGTCACCATGGCAGTCCATAATGATCGCCGCGTCTCTTTCCAGCCAAAGCTTCAATTGTGCATTCACCTGCCCCTCTATTTTCTCTAAGTCTGACAGCATTTCTGCGCTGTTTAGGCCTCTTTTACGGAGTGTTTTACCTAAACGGTAAGTATCTAGGCACTTGTCTGGTGTTACAAAGCTGGCTTCTTGGGCATAACTATTAAAATCATAGTTGCCATGTGGGTCTTTACGGTCAGCATCTTTACGCCAGTAACTGGCAGCGAGGACTTTATTCAGGGCTAAGTAGGCGAGATGACCTGCACTGTGTCCACGACTCAATGCTTGTTGGTACTCTTTATCCACTTTCAGTGTCACTCGTGCACCTTGAGATAGAGTGTCAACAAGCGCTAATACATGTACGACAACAAATAACCAGCCTTCTGTATCGCGCTTTACAGGGATTGCCGCTCCAACAAATAACTCTCCGGTTGCCACTTCAATGGCACCAACTTGACAATCAATCACTTCAAGTTGTTGATCATTAAATACTAAGATGCCTTTATCCGCGGGATGATCAGGCCAGATATGGCTAACGGGATGAAACGGAGTCACGTCGGTGACTACGTAGGTCACTTCATTGTGGTTTTGAACGAGTTGAATCTGAGCGTCCAACTGCCAAGTTTGATGACAGAAACGGGTTTGTGTCGCGGTAATCGTCATGCTTTGCTTATCTTTGTGAATGTAAGAAGTTAAGGTTGTGTGCTGAGCATTTGAAGATACAGGAATCTGCACGTCATCACTAATACCACTAGAGAAAAACCGCGCAGAAGAACATTGTGATAATGATGAAAGTAAGGTTTAGAAAAGGACACATCTCACATCACTTTTAGAGGTTGCAAAAAACAGATAAAAAAATACCCAAGTAAAAACTTGGGTATCTTCAAATGCTTAAATTATTTTTTGCGGTTTTTAACCACAG
>NZ_JAWOTK010000159.1:0-1534 GCF_033338855.1 Vibrio sp. Vb0937
TTGCAACTGCAAACGCATTCGAGAACGTCAGAACATCTTGCTCATTGATCACCAAACCATCGACCTGATCTTGCGCAATCATGCTATGAACAACGTCATCAGGAATGTAAGCCACGTCCAAAACGCCTGATTTCAAATCCGCAAGCAACTGTTTTAAATCGTCATAACGGTCAAAACGGTCCTGTTGCCACACACCTAAGTGCACCAACCCTTGTTTCTTTAAACTCAGTAGAATGCCCGATTTTTCTGGCGATGACTTGTCGCGCTCGCTCTCTTCTGCTTGGATAGAAACGTAATTGCTGTGCATGAATGGTTTAGTGATCAGCCAGTCTGACTTAGGGACTGGGCCCACATAAGATACCGGTACAATATCGGCATCAAACGCCGTCAACCCATTAGAAAGACTCGACGTCGGTTTCACATAACTAAAGGCCAAACCCGTACGCGACTGAATTAAGTCGATAAAGTCTGGGAAGAATCCGTCCAGCTTACCCGTGTGCGAATCTCGATAAAGAAATGGATACGCTTCATCACTGCTGCTGTACGTGATCGTTAAGTTACTTTTATGATTACGACGGTACGCCACCAGCAACTTGTCGTTGATGTGATACGGGTTTTTTGATGCCACAGAACGAATGTTTTTACCGCTCTGCTCCCATTCAAGAATTTTGTCGATGTTGTCGATCAGTTTCTGGTTGTCTAGTGAGGCGATAAAACTCACCTCCTCTTCTTGCAGCCAATTCGGAATATCGACAATTCCTTTCACAATATCATTAGCATCAAGGTATTCGGTAATGCCCACATAGGTGTAAATCAACGCGTTAGCTTTGCCGCGTCGAACGTCATCAAAAGCTTCTAAACGCGTTTTCACATAGATAATGTTGTCGATGCCCTGCGAGGTTAGATTGTCGCAATACACGCTACCTTCCACACACCCCCCTTTGATATCGCGAATATCACGATCTTTATAGCTAGCATCGCGATACCAAGCAGCGATGGTGCTGGAGAAAAAGGGTTTCGAGAACAGAAAACGCTTCTCTCTTTCTGGCGTTTTGCTAAAACCCACAGCGCCATCAATCACACCGTTTTCAACATCGTTAAGCAACGGCGGAATATGTTGATAAGCGCGCAGTTCTAGGTTGAGCCCAAGAACCTTAGCGATGTTAGAGAGATAATCGAGGTTGATGCCGTAAAATGGACCAACACTGTCTACAATGGAATTTGAAGAGTCGTTTTGTGTGATAACGCCGACTACGATGCTGTCTTTTGTATTTTCTTTCGCAAGCGCATTAAAGGAAACCGCAAGACTGGTTACGGTTGCGGTAAGTATGATTATTTTTCTTAGAATGCTGAACATAAATGCTTCCTCTAATTGGAAAGCCAGACTAAATTGATCAGCAAAAAAGTCAAATTTCGAACTTTAGCGAAATGACAATTAACTATATGTTTTTAATTGATTAATTAAAAATAAGTAAGGACATTCTGACAAGATATTCCACCTTTGACTACACGATATTTGCGTTCAATATCTCAA
>NZ_JAWOTK010000160.1:0-1532 GCF_033338855.1 Vibrio sp. Vb0937
CTAGCGTCGTAGTGGCTTTGGTAGGCTCAGTCGCGTTAAGCTATTACCAAGTGGAAGGAAGTTTGATGATTTCGAGCATTTTAGCCATGTTAACAGGCTATTTTGTCGAACAAGTGCAGGAGAAACGCTAATGATTATGCTGTCAATTTTACTCATGACGCGGTTGGTGTTCACAAGCCGATACTTGTTTCTCGAACCGAAGTTGCCATTAAAGCTCAGCACGCGCACACAAAAGATTCTCAACTACGCGAGTCCGGCCGTTTTAACCGCGATCTGGGCGCCGATTGTCTTCATCCCCGAAGGGGAACTCAGTGTCAGCGTACAAAACCCGTTTTTATTGGCTGCGACATTGGCTGCGTTGATCGCCTATTTGACAAAAAACGTTCTCTTAACGACGGTTGTCAGTATGGTGGCGTTTCTTCTTTTGCGCGTTTGGCTTTAATCAGCCACCCACTCAATTTCTAACAAGGTGACGTCGCCACATTTTAAGCGTCCAAGGAAGACGTCGCCTTGATGGACTTCGCCAACCCCTTGCGGCGTTCCCGTCATCACCACATCACCGTCTTGCAAAGTTGTGTAGCTACTTAGCTCATCCAAAATCGCAAATGGCGGATACAGCATCTGTTGTACGTGGCCTTTTTGCACACGAACACAGTTAATCAATAGTTCTAAGTTAAGGTCATGAATATCAATGCCTTCAAGAGGCACAAAGCGGCTAAAAACCGCAGAACCATCAAATGCTTTTGCTCGCTCCCAAGGCAAGCCTTGCTTTTTGAGAGAAGATTGCAGGCCGCGTTTCGTCAGGTCTAGCCCCAAACCCACGGCGGCGTATTGACCATCTTTGATTAGAAAGCAAATTTCTGCTTCATAATGCAAAGGTTCTTGATGAAATGAGCGTAAGATCGTCGATACAGAGGTAGAAGGTTTATTAAACACCACCATTTGTTCTGGAATAGCATTGTCCAACTCATGGATGTGCTCAACGTAATTACGTCCAACACACAGCACTTTTCCAACTTCTACTTTCTTTTCTTCAACTTGAATGACGCTCATTGATCTTCCCTGCAAAACAAAAACATCATCATAATCTAACCTTTTGATGGAACAACACTAGAACGCGCTCTGAAGTATCGAAAATAAGACATTCAGCCCGTTTTATGTTTTGTGTCATCAGTTTGAAACGCATGTTGATTCTTCGAAAAAACGAAAAAAGCCAGCATCATGCTGGCTTTTGAATCGATAACTGTAACGACAATTATAGGTAGTAACGTGCACCAAGTGCCCATTTGTCATCAGTTTTGCGGTCGTTAGCGTCGTTCAAGTCAAACTGGTAACCCGCATAACCCACAAACTTAGGTGTGAAGTTGTATTCTGCTTGCAGCGCCATTTCTTCACGAGCCGTTTCTGTCTTCGCGCCTTTCACGTCTTTGCCTTCAACCATTTCGTAGTTGATGCTCAGATTTAAGCTATTAGGTAGTGCATAAGCGATCAACGCTTCGTACGCGCCGCTTTCAGCTAGACGAGTTTTACCG
>NZ_JAWOTK010000161.1:0-1076 GCF_033338855.1 Vibrio sp. Vb0937
CAAGGAACAGATGTGGCCATAGTAACCAGAAGAATGCTTCTTCTACCCTACAATGAGTCGTTGCAACTAGAATTCGTTATGCTTAATTGCTGTGCGAAAAACCGTGCCGAAATGAATGGTCCTCATACAGTAGCCTCTGCCAAACAATTGTTTGAGAAAATACTGGATGACGAACATATTTATAGTATGGCGGTACTTGAGAGTACGAGCCGTGACTATATGGGGCATGTATTCATTTCCCATCTCGATTCCGAACCCGAATTAGGTTTTATTTTTGATAAGGCGTATTGGGGTAAAGGGTTAGCGACAGAAGCGCTAAAAGCGTTTTTCCCTAAAGCGTGCCGCGAATTGGAACTACATAAGGTGAAAGCGAATGTAAACAGCAATCACCAAGCATCAATGGCGGTATTGGAAAAACTGGGGTTTGTTAAAACAAGAGAAAGTAAGGACTTATTCGGCCCTTACTTTGAAATGGAATTTACAAGCGATGTGGCGGTAGGTGAAAGCTCTGCGGCCTGAATCCAACCATTGTCAATTGGCCTTGATAGCAGTCATCGCCAAGAGATGAAAACTCAAATTGATACACTGTGTGCCAACGCCAGACTCCGTCTGGCGTTTTCAGTTTGTGTGCTCCAAAAGCGATGCTAACGAGCTGAAGATCTAATTGCTCGCATTTTCGTGAGATGGCAACTTTGGCTAACTCAGATTGACGTCGTTGTTGCCAAAATAGAAAACAGAAAAAGCACAGTCCAAGTATTGCCAGTAGATCTCCTATCATCCTTAATCCTTTCTTATCCCTTTGTGGCTTGCTGCAATTTGATGAGTGCAGTGGCTAGCTCTTCCGATGGGCTAGAGTGCAGCAAAGGTAGCAATACCATTCTTAGCTCTGGCAGCATAACTAAATCGGCAAATAATTGATTGAACAGGGTTTGATTGCCTGTTTGTGCGAGTCGCAGCAAAAATTGTTCAGCGATTTTTGCATCAGAAAGAAGATGCCATGCTCGTCCCGCAATACCGATCAGTACTTCTTGGTGACTTAAACGAGGGCTTTGCAAAATCGCTTCTAGTACTGGTAA
>NZ_JAWOTK010000161.1:1086-1526 GCF_033338855.1 Vibrio sp. Vb0937
ACTGGCAAAGAGATTTCAGTTGGAGCGCCTGCTAACGCTCGAGTTAATGCCGATAGCAAGAACAAATCTGGTTCTGTGCTGTGAATCTCTTGCTGCGCTTTTTCTGCGATACGCTGCGCTAGTCGTTCTTGTAAGTCGACATGCTCAAGAGCACCAAGCAGTGCGTATAGAGGCTCGTTAGGTAAATGATTGAGAGCTTTACGCAGAGTGACCGCATTTTGCTCTTTACCAAGGCGTGCGGCGATATCGGTGATTCCTTGCAGGCCAACCGTTTGCCAGTTTTCCCAGCCTAGACCGCCTGTGAAGTAGTGCTGTGTATGTTCGTAATATTGGCTGGTGGGTAGATCCAAATTTGCACGAACTTGGCTGTGGAATACCGCCATTTTGTCTTCAGAAGGTTTGAACGTGTATGGATTATTGGAGAGTTTTTGTTGTTGCTC
>NZ_JAWOTK010000162.1:0-1521 GCF_033338855.1 Vibrio sp. Vb0937
TCGAGCATCAATATGTAAAACGAGGAAGAATGGGAGACCAGTTATCTACAGACGAAATGTTAGCCGCGTTTGACCATCTCACCCCCAATCAATAAGTTCACGTTAAACATGGCACTGTAAGCGTCGATGCAATAAGCAAAAAGGGAGCGAATGTTCCCTTTTCCTTTAAATCCAGCCTTCGGCTAAGTACATTAGTCGTAACTGGCTTGGTGAGCCGAGTTTATCTAATGCATCAAGCTGGGCGTCACTTAGGTTCGGGCTCTTATCGAGATACACACGTCCGTTTGCGGCGTCCAAAGGCAGCTTGTACGTCAACTTCTCGTTGATTTTGTTCGCTTCACCTTTATCCATTGCTCGGACAGCAGGCATCAGCCAATCCCAATCTTCACTTAACAGCTTTTTAAATGCACCGTTCGCCGTAGATTCCATCTGACTTGGCATGTCTTCATCGCTCAGTTTAAGCAGTGAATCGACATCTGGAACGAGGTGTTCATTCGGGCTTGAGCCAAGCATTTGCTTGAGTGTTAAACGTGCGGCTTCCATCTCTTGCGCTTCTTTTGGCGCTTGAGGTGAGCTCATTGATGTATCTTCTTTAGGACCAAGATACGCCATCAGTGCGCGAACTGCCGCCGGCTCTTGCATGCTAAAAGTGAAATCGCCCTTCACGTTTGAAATTTCCAAACGTGGCAGCACACCAGACATTGGCCCTTGTTTGAGTTGGTCTTGCACTTCGTTATTTAAGCCATACGCCCCAGCTTGGCCAGCAACAAAACCCCCGCCGCTGATAATGCCAGTAGCTAAAGCAGGTCCAATGGCTTCCTTTGCTATCGGCGTAACCCCTGCCGTCGCCACAGAGCTTACACCAAACGTACCCAAACCGCCTGTCGCCATGCCAAGTGTGGCACCAACTGCGCCCTCAGCGGACAGCATCGCGTGACCAATGGCTAACGTTTGTTGCATTGGCATCGATAAGCGCTGATCTCTTCCCGGCAATTGCGAGATTTGTTCGAGTTGATGATGATACGCTTCGGCATCGCCATTGACGGACGCTTTATGAAGTTCACGCCCTGTGGCGACGAGCAAGCCTACGCCGGGTAACGCCAAATTGATGGCAGCGTTAACACCCGAGCCTTTCAGCTTCTCTTTTCCCGTTTCCAACAACTGCGCGCCGAAACCGTCCATTTTCCCCGGATACTGGTTTTCCAAACTGACTTGCATACGCGGATCTTTGCTGATCGAATCAAACGTATTTTTGAGCTGCTGATAGGTGTCACCGTCGACTTTTACTTCATCAAGTAGGCTCACCACTTCCAAGATTTTTCGCTCGGTTAATGGTTCTCCTCGGTAGCCTGACGGACTGACTAATGAATAAGCCAAAAGTGCGGTTTCTGGTTTTTCTTCCTTAAGCAGTGCCTGCTTCAAGTCGAGGTGCGTTTTGATGTTTTCTTGGAAGAACTTGGTGTATTTTTTTCTTAATACGCCTTCGCTAACCGAAGCAAACTTGTGGCCTTTATGGAACGT
>NZ_JAWOTK010000163.1:0-1509 GCF_033338855.1 Vibrio sp. Vb0937
ACTTGCGCCTCTAACGCACCATGTTGTTTTTTACCAATACGTTTGAATACGTGATAAGTTCCGATGAAGATTGCAACAATAATTGCCATCCAGACACCACTAGTAATTGGGCTTTCAGAGAAATGCGTCAACTGATTGTAGAACGTTGCACATAGGTAAGCTAAACCCATCGTCCATACCGCAATAAAGCGTGCGAAGTTATGGCCAAATTCACGTACATACGCCCCCATCGCAGCAACACATGGTGTGTACAACAAGATGAAGATCAAGTAAGCAAACGCGGCATGACCAGAAACAAACTGAGACTTAATGTTGCCGAAGATAGACGCATCCACTTCTTGTTCTTCTGCGACCGCATTTGAATCTGTTAGGTCACCCACTTCAATGCCTAATGGATCAGAGTAACTCAAGCCCGCAAGGTTCTCAGGAATACTCATTACCGCATCTTTTAGGCTCCCCATCAGATCGAACTCTGCTTCTTCACCGTCACTTGGCGACGTGTACAAACTGTTTAGCGTACCAACGACCGCCTCTTTGGCGAAAATACCGGTAATAATACCAACCGTTGCTGGCCAGTTATCTTCTTGAATACCAATTGGCGCAAACACTGGCGTTACCACTTGTGCCGCTTTAGAAAGTACAGAGTTTTCACTGTCTTCATTACCAAAGCTGCCATCTGTACCCAACGAGTTTAGGAAACTTAGGATAGCAACAACCACAACGATGGTTTTACCTGCACCCAGTACGAAGCGCTTAAGCTTTTGCCAAGTTTTGATCACGACGTTTTGCAATGTTGGCAATTCGTAGTCTGGCATTTCCATGACTAAGCTATCGCTGCTGCCAGGGTAAAGAGTGTGCTTTAAGAAAAGACCGGTGAAGATCGCAGCCACAATACCTAATAGATAAAGTGCAAAGACAATGTTTTGACCAGAACCAGGAAAGAACGCCGCAGCAAACAGTGCATATACAGGTAAACGAGCACCACATGACATAAATGGCGCCATCGATGCCGCTAACTTACGCTCACGTTCTTGGTCTAGAGTGCGTGTTGCCATGATTGACGGCACGTTACAACCAAAACCAAGAACCAACGGCACAAACGCTTTACCCGGCAAGCCGATTTTCTGCATCACTTTATCGAGTACAAACGCAGCGCGAGCCATATAACCCGAACTCTCAAGCACAGCTAGGAACAAATACAAACACGCAATGACAGGAATAAAGGTCGCTACCGTTTGGATACCGCCACCAATACCATCGGCAATAACCGTCACAAGCCAAACTGGCAAATGACCATCCAATAGGTGATGACCGCCATCAACCAAAAGTGCGCCAACGCCGATATCAAAGAAATCGATAAATGCACTACCAATGTTAATCGAGAACATAAACATTAGGTACATCACAACAAAGAAGAATGGAATCCCCACCCACTTGTTCAAAATAAACTGATCAAGTTTTTCGGTAACACTGCGGCTGAGTTTGCCTTCACTGCGGCGAACTTTTTTG
>NZ_JAWOTK010000164.1:0-1507 GCF_033338855.1 Vibrio sp. Vb0937
CTGATTATGATGAGTGATAGCCCACAAAAATTGGGGCGAAATGAATGGAACGCTTACATGGATAAAGTAAAAGCCAAAGATAGAGAGGCTTTTGCGTTCGTATTCCGTTTTTATGCACCCAAGCTAAAACAGTTTGCCTACAAGCACGTTGGTAATGAGCAAGTTGCTATGGAGATGGTTCAAGAAACCATGGCAACGGTCTGGCAAAAAGCTCATCTTTACGATGGAAAGAAGAGTGCGTTATCGACGTGGATATACACGATTATCCGCAACTTGTGTTTTGACTTACTCAGAAAACAAAAGGGTAAAGAGCTTCACATTCATTCTGATGACATTTGGCCATCGGAATATTATCCGCCAGATTTGGTTGATCATTATTCTCCAGAACAAGACATGTTGAAGGAACAGGTGGTGAAGTTTCTTGATATTTTGCCTAAAAATCAGAGAGACGTATTGCAAGCGGTTTATCTCGAAGAACTGCCACATCAGCAAGTAGCGGAACTTTTTGACATACCACTAGGCACGGTGAAGTCTCGGTTAAGACTCGCAGTAGAAAAGTTAAGGCACTCAATGCATACGGAGCAACTATGAACAAACATCCAGATAACAACTTGTTAGAAGCATATGCTTCGGGCAGCATTGATGCGGTTTCTGGTCTTGTGGTCGCCACACATTTAGAGACGTGCTCAAAGTGCCGAGCGTATGTAAACCAAGTAGAAGCAAGTCAAGCAAACACAGTGAGTAAAAGTCCATCAGAGTATTCACCTGAGTTTGATGACATGTTTAACGACATTATTAACGCAGAACCTGTGAACGACAATGTGGTGATTCAAGATACAGCTTTCGTCAATGTCGCAGGTAAAAGCTTCGAGCTTCCAAAAACGTTAGTGCGCTTTTCTGATTTGGTGGGATCGTGGCGAAGCTACGGTGGGAAAGTTTTCAGTGCACAAATTGATTTGGGTGAAGATGCTCGAGTGAGCCTGATGTACATCGGCGAAAATGTACAAATCCCACAACACACGCACAGAGGGTTGGAATCCACACTGGTTCTGCATGGTGGATTTAGCGATGAAGACGGGCAGTATGAAGAAGGCGACTTGATGATACGAGATGCCTCAGTCAAACACAGCCCCTTTACTCAGGAAGGTGAAGACTGTTTGTGTTTAACGGTACTCACTGAGCCAATGATTTTCACGCAAGGTGTTGCACGAATCTTCAACTTGTTCGGCAAAGGGCTTTACCCGTAAGCCTCGAACGCCGCGTTTTGTATAGAAAAAACCACCGTATTGTGCGGTGGTTTTTTATTCTTACTTTTGCGCAAATTTGCGGTCGTTAGTGCTTATGCCGCGCTTTTTCCAAAAGATCCGTAAAGTAATGACGCAGTGAATACAACATGATCAAGCTCGGGATCACCATTACGGCCGTGAGAATGAAAAACGTGCTCCAGTCATTTAGGTAGTCAACCAATTCACCGCTGAATGACGCTAGCGTGGTTCGTCCAAAGTTT
>NZ_JAWOTK010000165.1:0-1507 GCF_033338855.1 Vibrio sp. Vb0937
GCAACCACATTATCAGGCGGCGAAGCGCAGCGAGTGAAATTGGCAAGAGAGCTATCCAAGCGTGATACGGGTAAAACCTTGTACATTCTGGATGAGCCAACAACTGGTCTGCACTTCCATGATATTCAGCAGCTATTGACCGTACTTCATCGCCTGCGCGATCACGGGAATACCGTTGTGGTTATCGAACATAACTTGGACGTCATCAAAACAGCAGACTGGATCATCGACTTAGGACCAGAGGGTGGACAAGGCGGCGGAGAGATCATTGCCCAGGGAACACCAGAAGATGTGTCTCAGATCGAAGGTTCGCACACAGCTCGATTCCTTAAGCCTATGTTGAAATAGAAAAAACGGGTAAAGTACAAAGACCAGCCAACGCTGGTCTTTTTTCATTCAAAACAACGCAATATATATGGCTACTATACATGTAAGTGGAACCAAACTTTCTCCTGAAAAAGTACAAGTTCCTCTCAATCGCAAGTTTCTCATCGCCTTGGCCGTTCTGTTTTTACTGGCCATGCACTTTTTTATGCCCAATCCAGGTGGGTCAGGGTTAGCCTTATCCTTCAACGCAACAACGTGGATTGCATTTAGCTTTGCGTTGGGTATCGGTTGCTATCAGCTCGCGAGTAACCGCATTTTACGCTATTCAAAGCTAACCATCGGGTTACTGATCAGCGCGATCATCATGACGTTGCCAGTATTCTACCCCAATGCGGACAGCACTCTGGCAGCGAACAAACTTATCGGCCTGTGGAGTGGTTTCCTGTTTTTTGTTGTCTTACAGCAATTTCATTTCAGTAATAAGCATCGCCAACGGTTACTTTGGTTCATCGTACTGGCTGTCGTGATTGAAGCTCTATTTGGTCTGACGCAATATCTTTTTCTAAAACCAGGGAATCCTTTCGGCTACGACACGATTGCTAACCGTCCGTACGGGATCTTTCAGCAACCGAATGTGATGGCAAGCTTTCTCGCTACTGGATTAGTCATTGCCAGTTATCTTCTAGCTCGCCAACCCTATAAGTATTCACGTAAGCTAAGCGACGTTTACCTTTTGTATGCCGTACCTGTTGTTACCTTGCCGTTGATTGTCGCGTTAGCTTCGCGCACAGGATGGCTAGCTACCATCATCGGTTTGTTGTTAGTGATTCCGTATATGTATCGCTTTGCAACCAAAGGCCGCTTTATTCGCTGGATCGCAGCTTTGGTTACGGGCTTGGTGCTCTCGTTCGTTGTAATGAGCATTGCATTCCCGGATGGAAGTGGACTGGCGACAGAGAAAGTGAATATGGAATCGCCTCGAGCGTACACTTTCCCTCAAACCTTGGATATGGTGATCGAGAAACCGTTCACTGGCTACGGTTACGGTAAGTTTGAATCTGAGTACATGCTGTACACCGCGCGCCAGCATGCGCTGAATGAGAACTATCCTGCAGGCTTGCCATCGATGGATCATCCACACAATGAAATGTTGTACTGGGGCGTAGAAGGTGGGCTTCTG
>NZ_JAWOTK010000166.1:0-1507 GCF_033338855.1 Vibrio sp. Vb0937
CAGTGCGGGGTATACACCAAGCGGGCGCGGCTGAGTTTCAAAAATCGACCCAAAAAACCGGCTTTGCTAGAGTGCAAGTGCACAATATCGGGTTTTATGTCATTGATGGTTTGATTGGCGTCTCGCACAAACTGCAGAAGCCCACCTTCCACCCATTTCGTTTGAGCAAAAACATCGTGATTGCTGTCTTTGGTTAAATCATTGTGACGCGCTCTAGCAAGCAAAAAGTGTTCATACGGTTCATGTCGAGATGAATGTACATAGCTGTACAGTGCGGTTTGAACACCGCCACCAAAGGCTTCGGTAATATGCAGTACTTTTTTCATGCTGACTTTGTCCCTGGAGTTTTTAACCACGTGGTTTTGAAAGCTTCTCGTTCTTGCTGCGAGTAAATATGGCGATAAAGCGGTAAGTCATACATGTAAAACAACTTAGAAAAATCGTAATGCTGTTTAAAGTATTGGTGGATGTTGGAATACCATTTGTTCTTTGCTTCATTGCTGTTTTTCAGAACAAAGTTGTCGACATTTAGGAAGTCTCCAATCTCTTTGTCAAGGGAACTCAGTTGCTCGCACTTAATGAGAATGACGCTGGCTTTGTCATTGTTGAACGTGAAAAATGGTTGAGTGTTATCGATCTCTTGGCGCATGACATCGATGCTGAAGTTACGTTTTAGCTCGTTATCGAACCAATCTGCGAAGTAGTTCAGGTTGATGTAGTTATCAAAGCAATGCTCGAGATGCTTGTAGGTTACTTCCATATCGCGGTGGATGGCATCGTTCTTTTTGCCTTCGATAAATTGCAGGTGTAAATCTTGGAAAAAACGGGAGAAAACCGTCGCAATCGGGTCACGGATTAATGTAACGATCTTGATTTGCTCGCGCTTTTGCAAAATGCGCTTGCGTTGATTCAGAACCAAACGGTACATCGCGCGATTTTTAAAATCGAAGAATTTACTCACATCCTTTTTGTTGTGGTACATGTGAAATTCTTCATGATCGTCAAACGTGTGGATGTGATAGCTCGGAATGTTACGCGCTTCCAAAGTATGCTCGATAGACGATGAGCCCACTTTCCCCATTTGATACACCAAGACGAAGTTATCAGCCCGAAGTTCTCGGTTCTTTTCAAATTGTCGAGCGATAGAGTATTTCATTGATCAAATCCTTGATTATTAAAATTCGTGACTTTTATTGACTGGCAGCGAATGGATGACTGTCTGAGGTTCTGGTGTTCGTTTTCGACTGATCATAACTGGCAACAAAAGTATCAAAATGATGGTGGTATTTACGGCAACGAAGAACACCATGATGAGGGCGTAAACCGCGAGTAAAAGACTTTTTCTGTTGTCATCGATACTGCGAAAACAAAATTTGATGAAAAAAAAGTAGCCTCCAAACAGAAACGCAATGCCGAGCAAACCGTATTCGATGGCGGTATCGAGCACAAAGTTGTGGGTGTAAATTGCTAATTCATCGTAGTTGAAGTAATCGATCATAAAGTTGGG
>NZ_JAWOTK010000167.1:0-1503 GCF_033338855.1 Vibrio sp. Vb0937
GAGGCAACAAAGTAATACCCGCTCCCGCAGCAACCATATTACGCAAAGTTTCTAAACTGGTGGCTTTAAAGCGCTCATCATCTTTTGCTCCTGCCGCAAAACAGAAACCTAACGCTTGGTCGCGTAAGCAATGCCCATCACCTAAAGCCAACACGGTCTTTCCATTGAGCTCTAACATATCAACCTGGTCGAGCTGTGCCCATTCATGACCACATGGTACAGCAACACTAAGCGGTTCGTTGTACACTTCAATCTCTTTAAATGGGGCAGTTTCCGCCACAGAAGCCAATACCAAACAGTCCAGCTTCCCTTCCTCTAGCTGACGAACCAACTGATGAGTTTGAGCCTCATGCAGGAACAGCTCAAGCTCAGGGAACTCTTCTTTCAGCTGTGGAAGAATTTTAGGCAATAAGTACGGGCCAACCGTCGGAATAAAACCGATGTGCATGGGACCGGTCATTGCCCCACTCTGTCCGCTGGCCATATCTTTAAAGGTTTTCACCTCACTCAGAATGCGTTTAGCTTGATCCACCAGCTGTAAGCCAGAGTCGGTGAACAACACTCGGCGGCTGCTTCTTTCTAACAATGCCGTGCCGAGTTCGTCTTCCAGCTTACGTATTTGACCACTAAGCGTTGGCTGACTGACAAAACATGCCTCTGCCGCTTTGCGAAAATGCTTGTGCTCCGCCAGTGCGACTAAGTACTCAAAATCCCGAATATTCATAACACACGATTCGCTTCTATTTGATGATAGTCAATGTCTATCAAAACCATAGCATCAAACGATTAGAGCTATCAAAGGATTTTTACAATAATGGGCTCAACAAAACGAACCAGAGCCAAACGACAAGTCACGCTCTAAACGCTTCACTCGAATATTTTAAAGGAATCAATATGTTTGTATCTAAAGAAGGTCAAAACGTACCACAGGTTACTTTCCCGACTCGCCAAGGTGATACTTGGGTGAACGTTACCTCGGATGATCTATTCAAAGGCAAAACCGTGATCGTATTCAGTTTGCCTGGAGCGTTTACACCGACTTGTTCTTCTAGCCACTTACCTCGTTACAACGAGCTATTCCCTGTGTTCAAAGAACACGGTGTTGATGAAATTTTGTGTATTTCGGTAAACGACACATTCGTTATGAACGCTTGGAAACACGACCAAGAAGCCGAGCACATCACCTTTATTCCAGATGGTAATGGTGAGTTCACCGATGGCATGGGCATGCTCGTGGACAAAAATGACATCGGTTTTGGTAAACGTTCTTGGCGTTACAGCATGTTGGTAAAAGATGGCGTGATTGAGAAGATGTTTATCGAGCCAAATGAGCCAGGAGACCCGTTCAAAGTATCGGATGCCGACACTATGCTGAACTACATCGCACCAGAGTACAGAACTCAGGAATCGATCACTGTATTTACCAAGCCTGGTTGTCCTTTCTGTATGAAAGCCAAACAAAATTTGATTGATCACGGTCTTCAATATGAAGAAGTCATTTTG
>NZ_JAWOTK010000168.1:0-1495 GCF_033338855.1 Vibrio sp. Vb0937
GAAGTGAAAATTACGGTTGTTCCTAACTCAGACATGGAAACACCGCACTTTGAAGTAATTCGCGTACGCGAAGGTGAAGAGTTTGATTTAATTTCTTACCTACTTCCTAAGAAGTTGGAAGCAATGAAAGAAGCAGAAGGTAAAGAACCTTCTGAAACAGACATCAAACCTAAGCGAATCGAAGAGCCAGTTCTTAAGGGCTTTGCAGCGCCAGCTCAAACCGCTCCAGCTCCTGTTTCTAAACCTGCGCCGGTAGCGAAGAAGAAAGAAGTAGAGCAAGAAGCAAAACCTGGCCTATTCAGCCGTTTGTTTAAAGCACTAGGTAGCTTCCTATTTGGTGGTTCTGAAGAAGTAAAAGAAGAACCAAAACAAGAAGAGAAGAAATCAAACCGCGACAACAAGCGCAACAAACGCGATCGCAACGACCGTCGTCGTAGCAACCAACGCGATAACCGCGATAACCGCGAAGGTCGTGAAAACCGTGATAACCGTCGTCGCCGTAAGCCTCGTGAAGAGCAAGCAAATGAGCAAAACGAAGCTCAACAGCCTGCAAACAAACAGCAACCAAACCGTAGCCAGAAGCGTAAGCCAAAACCTCAACAAGCTGAAAAAGCTCAAGAGCCGAAAGCAAACGCGAAAGTAGCGGAAAAAGGCTTGCAACTTGCGGCTGAAGCTCGCTCAGAAGTGAAGCCTGAAGAGAATAAAGCGAAAGCAAACGCGAAAACAGAGAAAGTCAAAGAGCGCCGTCAACGTCGCAAACTGAACAAATCTGTTCGTGTTAAAGATCAACTTGCCGATGAGCAAGTAGAAGAAACAACAGTAAAAACAATTGAACCTGTTGAGTCTCAAGTAGATCAAGCCGTTGATACAGCAGCAGACGCACAGCAAGACAACAAGCAAGGTGAATCGAAACAACGTCGTAACCGTCGTTCTCCTCGTCACCTACGAGCAAGTGGTCAACGTCGTCGTCGTGGTCGTGATCGTCGTCCTAACCCATTCCGTCTGCGCAAAGGCGGTGTAGCATCTCCTGAGATGGCAATGGGTAAAGTGATGCCACGTTACATTCCAAAACCAGCGCCTAAGAAGGAAGAGCGAGTTCAGGAAGAAGCGGTTGTGGCAATTGCAACTGTACCTGCTATGCAAGGTGGTTTTGCTTGCCCTGAAATGGCAATGGGTAAAGTCATCATCCGTCGTGAGCAACCAGCGGTAGCTGAAGCACCTGTTGTTGAACCTAAAGTTCAAGAAACAGTAGAAGCTAAAGCTGAATCACCGATTGTTGAAGCTGTAGCGCCTGAAAAGGCAGAGCCAGTAGCGGTTGATCAAGCTCCTGTAGAGCCGATCGTTGAAGTGGCTGAAGCACCTGTTGCGGAAGCAACAACAGAAACAGTTGTTGAAGAAGCTCCGGTTCAAGAGCCAGTCGTTGCAGAAACTGTGGAAGAAGCAGCAACAGAAGTTGCCGTTGAAACTCCAGTAGCAGCGCCAGAGATGAAAGCTG
>NZ_JAWOTK010000169.1:0-1494 GCF_033338855.1 Vibrio sp. Vb0937
AATTACCTCGCTGATCATGGGTCATTTAGGCTTTTCCTTTAACGCTGAAGCGCTAACCATCGGCTTTATGCTCTTTATCTATTGCGTTGGCATAGAAGCTGGACCTAACTTTTTTGGCATCTTCTTTAGGGATGGTAAACACTACTTCATCCTCAGTATGACCGTGCTTGTCGCTGCAGTGAGCTTAACTTACGGTTTAAGCCACTACTTTGGCCTCGATTTCGGTCTTTCTGCCGGTATGATGGCCGGTGCATTGACAGCGACACCTGTTCTAGTTGGTGCTCAAGATGCTTTGAACTCTGGTCTTGCGACAATACCGCGCAATATGGATTTTTCTTTGGTATTAGAAAATCTATCCGTAGGTTACGCGATGGCTTATCTGATTGGTTTGATCAGCATGATCATGTTCGCTAAGTTGCTACCAAAGTTACAAAAGCAGAACCTTTCAGACTCTGCTCAACAAATAGCTCAAGAGCGTGGCCTTGGTAACTCAAGCCAGCGCAAAGTTTATCTACCTATTATTCGCGCATATCGAGTTGGCCCGGAGCTTATCGATTGGACAGACGGCAAAAACTTACGTGAACTTGGTATTTACCGCCAAACGGGTTGTTACATTGAGCGTATTCGCCGTAATGGTATTCTCGCCCACCCTGATGGTGATGCGATTTTGCAAGAAGGCGATGAAATAGCACTGGTAGGCTTCCCTGACAGCCACGCTCGTTTGGACCCAAGCTTCCGCAACGGTAAAGAAGTGTTCGACCGTAACCTTCTCGATCTGCGTATTGTGGAAGAAGAGATTGTCGTTAAGAGCGACGCGATTGCCGGCAAACGTCTATCTGATTTGAACCTGTCTGAGTTCGGTTGTTTCCTTAACCGCGTAGTTCGTGCGCAAATCGAAATGCCAATGGATTTAGACATTGTTCTTGCCAAAGGTGATGTGCTTCAGGTGAGTGGTGAGAAGAGTCGTGTACATGGCCTTGCTGAGAAAATCGGTTTTATCTCGATCCACAGCCAAATGGCCGACTTATTGGCGTTCTGTAGCTTCTTTATTCTTGGCATTATGTTTGGCCTAGTGACCATGACATTTGGTCAAGTGTCGTTTAGCTTAGGTAATGCAGTAGGCCTTTTGCTGTCAGGTATTACACTAGGCTTCCTTAGAGCCAACCACCCTACTTTCGGCTACGTACCGCAAGGCGCGTTAAACATGGTCAAAGATCTTGGTTTAATGTTCTTTATGGTCGGTATCGGTTTGAGTGCTGGTGGCAAGATGTTCGAGCACTTGACTCAAGTTGGCCCACAGGTGATCGGCCTTGCGTTTATTGTTAGTGTCGTGCCTGTTGTGATTGCTTACCTTGTTGGTGCATACATTTTGAAGATGAACCGCGCATTGCTATTCGGGGCGATCATTGGCGCACGTACTTGTGCACCGGCGATGGATGTTGTAAACGAATACGCGAAGTCGACGATTCCAGCTCTTGGTTATGCGGGTACTTA
>NZ_JAWOTK010000170.1:0-1490 GCF_033338855.1 Vibrio sp. Vb0937
AGAAAATGCGCGCTTTAGTCAAGGAAGAGCATGAAGGCGAAGAGTTGAAAGACATGACAGAGTTGCTTCTGTTGTACGCCGCGCGTGTTCAACTGGTTGAGAATGTGATTAAGCCAGCGCTTGCAAACGGACAATGGGTTGTTGGCGATCGCCATGACTTGTCATCACAAGCTTACCAAGGTGGTGGCCGTCAAATTGATGCGTCACTCATGAAAAACCTTCGTGACACCACGTTGGGTGACTTTAAGCCCGCATTTACCGTTTATATGGATATCGATCCTCGTATCGGTCTTGAGCGCGCTCGTGGTCGTGGTGAGCTAGACCGTATTGAAAAGATGGATATCAGCTTCTTCGAGCGCACTCGTGAGCGTTACTTGGAAATCGCCAATGCTGATCCGTCAATTGTTGTGATCAATGCAGAACAATCGATTGAAGAAGTGTCTCGTGATATTCAAGACGCCTTGAACGAATGGTTGTCTCGCCAGTAAGTAAAAAGCGAAT
Organism: Vibrio sp. Vb0937; assembly: GCF_033338855.1. Classification (NCBI taxonomy): domain Bacteria; kingdom Pseudomonadati; phylum Pseudomonadota; class Gammaproteobacteria; order Vibrionales; family Vibrionaceae; genus Vibrio; species Vibrio sp. Vb0937. Next base: position 502 of record NZ_JAWOTK010000170.1, read on the forward strand.
ATAGGTTACGCATGTTTAATGATTTTCCTTGGCTAAAGCCAGCATGGGAGAACCTCAAATCTGGGTTGGATTCAGATCGAATTCCTGGAGCTTTATTGCTGCAAAGTGATAAAGGCTTGGCAGTAGAAAAGCTTGTTGAGTTTTTTAGTCATGCACTTCTTTGTCAAAACTACCGCAGCGAAGCTTGTGGTTTCTGCCATAGTTGTCAACTGACGAAATCTCAAAGCCATCCAGATTTGCACTGGCTTGGGCCAGAGAAAGAAGGCAAGGCGATTACGGTTGACCAAATTCGCGCTTGCAATCGTCTAGCTCATGAATCTTCTCAGCTGAATGGTTACCGTTTGTTTGTGATTGAGCCAGCCGATGCGATGAATGAATCCGCTTCTAATGCGCTATTAAAAACGCTGGAAGAACCGGGCGAAAAATGTTTGTTTTTGCTGGTCACTCATAATCAAGAAAGATTGCTACCGACGATTCGTAGCCGATGCCAGCATTGGGTTGTGACGCCGCCTTCAACTGATCAAGCTATGCAGTGGATTGGGGAGCAAGGCTTGTCTCAAGTACCGGCTTTCGCACTGAAACTGAATATGGGTTCTCCATTAAAAACGCTTGAATCGTTGAAAAATGGTGAGCTAGAGGAGTATTCGGCTTTCGAACGTTGTTTGGTTGAAACACTGTTATCTCCGACGTCTGATGTATCCAAATGTGCATCGTTAATGGCAAAAAATCCAGACCAAGCGCTGGACTGGGCATGGTTGTTATTGACGGATGCTCAGAAGGCGCAGTTTGGTGTTGTAGATGAAGGCATACTGCCTGGTGTCGCGAAATTTCAGCCCCATCATTACGATGGGTTGTATGCATCAACAAAGAAACTCATGGAGCTCAAAGCGCAAATGCAAACCTTTCCGGGTTTGAACCTTGAGCTACTATCAATGAATTGGTTAATTGAATCACGAGAGGCATTATGTTCGTAGATTCTCATTGTCATT
>NZ_JAWOTK010000171.1:0-1486 GCF_033338855.1 Vibrio sp. Vb0937
TAGCGTTCGCGGTATTGTTTTATGAACTGACATGCTTTCGCGAATACTTGATAGCCTAGCTCGACAATCAAGCCTTTGTTCTCGGCAACGGGAATAAACTCATCGGGATAAATTTCGCCAAACTCTTTGCTACGCCAACGAACGAGAGATTCAAAACTCACCACTTCGGAGCTTTTTGCATTAATGATTGGTTGAAACTTCACACTCAAGGTTTGCTTTTCTAGTGCGCTTTTCAAACCTTGCTCGATAAAAAAGTAACGATCTACCGCGTGTTGGGTACGTTGGCTGTAAATGGCAATCCTATCTTTGTTTTGTTCACTGGCGTATTGGCATGTTCTTGCAGCTTTACGCAAAATTTCATCAGCAGAGTGCGCAGGGTCGATACAAGGGTACAAGCCAATGCTGATGTTACTGCCAAGATACTGGCCTTCTTCCACCACGGCTTCGTGATAGGTTTGTTTTATCGTCTCAGCGTAAGCTTGAAGCGTGTCTATTGAGCAATCGTCCTGAATTAAAATTGCGAAATCGTCATCATGTACACGATACACTGAGCAGTTAGGGGATGGCAGATGACTGAGCGTCTGCAGCAGCTTTTCCACCAAACCATTGACCAGTTCATTGCCGTACTGGTTCAGATAGGATTTGATCTCATTGATTTGGATGTAGCAAATCGACGTTGGCGTGTCTGTCGAACAGACGTGTTCTTCAATATCAAGCAACAAATGCGCGCGGTTTGCCATACCTGAGGCGTTATCATGGAACGCGACTTGATGAATGTAGCTTTCCATCAATTTACGTTCTGAAATGTCGCGATGGCTACCCACCATGTAATGACCATGCTCAGTTTCTTTGGTCATCGCAACGCCTTCAATCCAAACGTATTGCCCGTTGGGTTTACGCAGGCGGTAAGTGGTTGTGACGCGCGTATTGTCGGTATTAATGTGGGCATCGACGCGCTTGGACAATCTTTCCCTATCCAACGGATGCACCAAATCCAACCAACGATCTAGGTTGATGCGTCCAGCATTGATTCCAAGTTGCTCATAAAATCCCTGATTGTAGAAAACCATCGTCCCGAACTCGTCCATGTAGAAGAGGCCTTCGTTGAACACATCAAAGATATGAATAAAGCGTTCTTCGACGATCTTGAGAAACTCGCGATCATTGTCTGAGGCCTGTTGATCAAAAATGGTGGTCAAGACATGTCCTCCTCGTGCCTTACTGGCAACAGAGATGAGTGGGCGTTCCTGTAACAGGGAAATGAAGTAATCATGCGCATTATTAAGATACAAATGCTAATTTAAAATAGTAGACAGTCATGTTCTTGCGCTTTCAAATGAATAAAACTTCGTTCAGTTTAACTTGCTGATCATCGATATTTATAAAACTTAGTCAACAGTAAATCGTGTTTATATGAAATAGTTATTGATGCATTCCTCCAATCATTAAAATTAGTTAATAATGCCGTCATTTCGCTCGCCCGATC
>NZ_JAWOTK010000172.1:0-1479 GCF_033338855.1 Vibrio sp. Vb0937
AATCTTAAAGTATCAAAATAGACGGTGCTTTTATGTTTTGTGATACTTATTGATGTATCTTGGCTTGGGTTGATGAATAGACTTGAATTGAACTCATTGAAAGGAATAAACACATGAAAGCGATTCACAAGTCTGTTTTGGCCCTTAGCGTTTTGGTTATCGGCTCTGCCCATGCTTTTGAACTAACGAGCAAAGATATTCAAGAAGGTCATCCAATGGCGAAGACATTTGAATATTCAGGTTGGGGATGTGATGGTGCGAACCAGTCTCCACAACTGATGTGGAAAGACGTTCCAAAGGGTACAAAAAGTTTTGCGATTACCGCGTACGATCCTGATGCACCAACAGGCAGTGGTTTTTGGCATTGGATAGCGTTTGATATTCCAGCCTCAGTTAACGAGCTGCCTCGTGGCGTTGATATTAGCAAGCTCGGCGGTAAGGAGTCTCGTATCGATTACGGTACTACTGGTTTTGGCGGCGCATGTCCTCCAGAAAAAGATGGTATGCACCGCTATCAGTTTACCGTTTGGGCCTTGCCAAGTGACAAGTTGAACTTGGATGAGAACACGCCAGCGGCGGTTGTGGGATTCACGTTGAATAGTGTCGCATTGGACAAAGCGAAGTTAACCGCCACTTACACACGATAATTGAATAAGAAAGGGGAGAAGATGAGCCACCAATATCAAGTCACGTTATTTCGTGCGGAGCAGCAGCAAAAGCTGCGTAACGTTCGGATTCATTCCCCGAGTATTATCCAGATCATTAAAGGGAGTAAGCGTCTGTTTTGGAAAGACGAAGCGTTCGATATTCTTCATCCTAATATCATGCTTTGTGAAGCAAACGCTTCGCTGAATTTTGAAAACCTTCCTCAGCAAGGGCGTTTTCTCTCTCGAATGTTCAGCTTTCACTGTGTACCGAGTGATGACATGCTGGAGCTGAGTATGAGTAATGTGCTTGGCGAAAATGTACCCGCGGTGGAGACAGATAAAGCGTTGCAAGCAACGCTGAATGCGCTGTTTTCTTTTGAGCAAGAGAGCTTGAGTGAAGCGACGCAACGTTATTGGGTGTTGGGGTTGTATCAGCAGTTAGCGGAAAGGGGATTGTTGCATCGACTTTTTACCAGCTCGAACACCTCATTTAGCGAAAAACTCAGCCGCTATCTGTCACGCTCTCCGGGCGATGATCATCCTTTGGAACGGGTGGCTGAGCGTTTTGCTATGAGCCGGGCAACGTTGATACGCAAGCTCAAGCAAGAGGGCACTCAGTATCGGGAAGTGCTGGCAGAAGTGCGTTTAAATCACGCACTCTACCTGATGCAAAATGGTGCGTATAACGTAGCGTTGCTCGCGCAGTTGTGTGGCTATCAATCGGAAGGGCGTTTTAGCCAACGCTTTAAAGGCAAGTTTGGTTTAACGCCCAGCGAGTACATCAAAACCGTTGCCAGTTAGTACCTAACATTGCTATTTGGCTCGGTCTCAA
>NZ_JAWOTK010000173.1:0-1478 GCF_033338855.1 Vibrio sp. Vb0937
CAGCTCTTCCTGAAAATAGTCGAGTTAGAATTTTGCCGTATTGTAGATCATGCAAACAGCTGAGACTAGTTTTCTTGCGGAAAAGAGGGGGTAGAAGAAAAAATTTGAAGCAAAACAAAAATCAGCGTGAATAATTCACGCCTAATCTTCGTCTTCAAAGCTTAACGCATAGCTAATTTGGTCAAAACTGTAGCCGCGATATTGTAAGAAACGAACCTGTTTAGCGTACTCTTTCTGGTCTTTGGCCTTTATTCCTTTAAATTTCTTCTCTGCTGCCAACTTTGCCAATTCAAACCAATCTTGGGGCTCTTCTGCCATTGCTTGTTCAATGACAGATTCTGCAACGCGCTTCTGGTTAAGCTCTTGGCGAATACGACGCTCACCATGACCTTTGTAAACGTGTTGACGCACTTGGCTTTTGGCGTAACGCAAGTCATCCAAATAATTGTGTTCTAAACAAAAGTTAATCGCAGCTTCAATATCAGCCTCTTCATAGCCTTTCATCGCAAGCTTTTGATGGAGCTCATATAAGCCATGATCTCGACGACTAAGTAACTGAATCGCGGCTTCTTTGCTAGATAGCGTCGGTGCTTGTCGCTTTTGGTACATAGTGATACTACAGGTAATTTGGCTGTACAGGCTTTTCGTTTGCCTTAAATTTCTTCGATTTTGATTTCGACAAATACAACAAAGCCCTGCAACGCAGGGCTTTATTTTTAGTCTATCAGAAGATTAAAACTCTTCTTCTTGCTCAGGCTTCTCACCGGCAGCAGGTGCTTCTGGTTGAGCTGGAGAAAGTAGCATTTCACGCAGTTTGGTATCGATTGTTTTCGCGATTTCTGGATGCTCACGCAGGTAGTTACAAGCGTTTGCTTTACCTTGACCAATCTTATCGCCATTGTAGCTGTACCAAGCACCCGCTTTTTCTACTAGCTTGTGCTTCACGCCTAAGTCAATCAACTCACCTTCACGGTTAAAGCCTTGGCCATACATGATTTGCGTGTTTGCTTCTTTAAATGGTGCTGCAATCTTGTTCTTAACCACTTTGATACGCGTTTCGTTACCTACAACTTCATCGCCTTCTTTGATTGCGCCAGTACGACGGATATCTAGACGAACAGAAGCGTAAAACTTAAGCGCGTTACCGCCAGTAGTCGTTTCAGGGTTACCGAACATCACACCAATCTTCATACGGATTTGGTTGATGAAGATACACATACAGTTAGACTGTTTCAGGTTACCTGTAAGCTTACGCATTGCTTGAGAAAGCATACGAGCTTGGAGACCCATGTGGCTGTCGCCCATTTCGCCTTCGATCTCAGCTTTAGGTGTTAGAGCAGCAACAGAGTCAACAACCATTACGTCGATTGCGCCAGAGCGAGCTAATGCATCACAAATCTCTAGAGCTTGCTCACCAGTGTCTGGTTGAGAAACCAATAGTGCATCGATATCAACGCCAAGTTTCTTTGCATATACAG
>NZ_JAWOTK010000174.1:0-1476 GCF_033338855.1 Vibrio sp. Vb0937
CTATTTCGCCCATACCGTTAAATTGGATGACCTCAATTGGTATGTCAGTTATCTCATCCCGACCAAGCCAGTTCAACAAGCCATTAATGTCATTGGTTGGAGTGTCGCTGCGTTGCTGTTATTGATCATTTTGTTGGTCATTATCGGTTTGCAACGGCACCAGAAAAACCAGAACCAGCAGCGTATTCAGGCTCTACTGGAGGAATCCCAAAGGCGACTTAAGCAGATGATCAACAAAACTCACGTTGGGTTGCTGTTGATCAATGAGCAAGGACAGCTATTCGATCTCAATCCAATGGCTAAGCGGCTGTTTTGCTTGCCGGAAAATGTCAATCGTCAAACTTTTGCTTGGGAGTTGTTTGATGCAGGTAATCCCAACTCAACCACGCTCACACTGCTCAGAGATCTACCAAAACATAAGGAGCTGGCAGAAATCAGTGCCGTTGAAACGATGGCAAGGCGAAGTGATGGGAGCGTTTTCCCGGTGCTGTTCTCATTAACGACTTTTCCTTGGCACGGAGAGCTGTATTTTCTTGCCACCCTCATCGATATCAGTAAACGCAAAAAGGCTGAACAATCGCTACAACTCATCAACCAAGAGCTAGCGCAGCGCGTAGAAGAGCGCACGCAAGCGCTACGTCAAGCTCAGGAGCAATTGATTGAATCGAGCAAAATGGCGGCGTTGGGCCGCATGTCGAGCGCGATTACCCACGAGTTGAATCAACCTCTTACCGGATTGCGCACCCTTCTCACCACCAACGAGTTATTGGCAGAACGCGGCGAAACCGCCATGATGAAGGCCAATAATGTGCTCGTGCAAAAGCTGATTGACCGCATGGCAAGCATGACGAGCCAGCTCAAAACATTCGCGTACAACAAACCTGAAAAGCTACAAGCACTGTCGTTGACCAGCGCGTTGGAAGAGACGCTGCGTGTCTATCAATCTCAGCTAGCGAATGTGGATGTTCGCGTTCGAATACCTAGCGATCTGCCGCAAATTCAGGGGGAAGAACAACGCTTACAACAAGTGCTTGGCAACCTGATATCCAATGCGCTTGATGCCATGCAATCTAGGGACAAGCCCCAACTTTCAATCGTTGTCACACCAACTAACAGCCACGTTGAAGTGGTGGTCAGTGACAACGGTTGTGGCGTGGCACTAGAACAACTCGACACCATTTTCGAACCATTCCAAACCAGCAAAAAAATCGGCGAGGGCTTGGGTTTAGGACTGTCAATCACCGCGAACAACATGCGAGACATGAATGGGCAAGTCACAGCACAACGCAATCCTGGTTCCGGTATGTCGTTCATCTTGCGATTTCAGCTCGCCAATACGATTGATTGAGCCAACTAAAAGTGACTTACACAGATATTTATTCAAAAATCAGCAGTGATACTCGCAACTCAACCCCCAAGCGGCTATCGGATCTGGCTTCGGTTGGCGTCTTTTCTAAAACCGAACAAATCGCCCTT
>NZ_JAWOTK010000175.1:0-1468 GCF_033338855.1 Vibrio sp. Vb0937
AGGCGTACACAACGCTATCGATATGGTGTTTGGCGTACTGCCTGTTGTTATGGGTTTGGGTACCGTTGCACTAGTGATTGCTGAATACACGTCAGTGTTTGAGATCCTTGGTCAGCCATTCATTCCTTACTTAGAGTTGCTACAAATTCCTGAAGCGGTACAAGCATCGCAAACTATCGTGGTTGGCTTTGCAGATATGTTTATCCCTGCGATTCTGGCGGCATCTATCGACAACGAAATGACTCGTTTTGTTATCGCAGCAATGTCTGTTACTCAGTTGATTTACATGTCAGAAGTTGGTGCACTACTACTAGGTAGCAAGATTCCAGTCAACATCGTAGAACTGTTTGTTATCTTCATTCTGCGTACGCTGATTACACTTCCTGTGATTGCTGGTGTTGCGCATCTGATTTTCTAAAATCAAAGCATACACAAAGGCTCCGCTCTGTCGGGGCCTTTTTTACAACTAAAATTTGGCTTACTTCCCCACTTAACTTCGCCCCCAACGTAAACTCTATAATTTACAAAGAAAAAACCTCAATAAATGCTTATTTATAATAAATAAAACTTTACTAAACTCCTCAATCAAACCTGTTATCAACAGTACTCTTTAAGCAATTCCTTTCATTATGACGCTTTCATTAAGATGGCTCACTAATCAGATCAAACTCACAAGTTTTAACTCAAATCACCGTTTTGTTTAATTTTGGTTAAAAAAGACAACAAATGGATTCATGTTTTTGATAAAGATGTCGATAAGAAAGTAATCAAACACAACAGGTTTCTTTTTCTGCCGAATTCACCCGAACCCAAAAAGAGGTGGAAGCAGAAGAAAACTATCCGGGAGACTTAGAGGAAAACTCATGAAATTCAGACATAAGGTTGTCACCGCCTCTTCAATTTTGCTGCTAATTACTGTGTCGCTACTATCGACGCAACAAGTTATGACGATTCGTTCTCAAACTCAGGAGCACATCAATTCAAGCGTTAAAGAGATTTTGACCAGCGTGAGCAACACCGTTCAATCTGAAATGAACGCGAAGAAAGATCTCGCACGCTCGATCACAGAGATCATAGAACTATCACCAAACGACCGCACATACGTAAAAGACATTCTTGAAAAGCCAACTCCGAAATCGAGCTTCCTAGCGATTGGTTTTGGTTACGAAAGTAATGGCTTCGTGATTGAAAACGACGACGGTTGGGATGCAGGGCCTGATTATGATCCTCGCCAACGCCCTTGGTTTATCGCAGCCAAAAACAAAGGCGATTTGGTGGTTACCGACCCTTATGTTGATGCATCATCTAAGAATGTGATCATCTCTGTTGGTACACCAGTAAAACAAAACGGCCAGTTCTTGGCAGGCATGTTTTACGACCTAGAGCTAACTACCCTTTCCGACCTAGTTAACCAAGTGAACCTGTTTGATGCTGGTTACTTGTTCTTAGTCACTGACGATGGCACGAC
>NZ_JAWOTK010000176.1:0-1466 GCF_033338855.1 Vibrio sp. Vb0937
TAGGCATGACAAGTAAAAATAACGACCAAAAAAATAACGATAAAAACCTTTCCGAAGAAACCTCATCGGCACCGCTAGCAGAAAAAGACGCACCGAAAAAGGATGCTGAATCTAAAAAGGAAGCCTCTAAACCGGTTGAGCCAGCAAAACCAGCAGAACCAACAAAGGTTGAATTTGAAGAGAAGCAAGGCAAACGTGGTGTCAAACTCGGCACAGTAGCGATCATTCTTTCAATCATCTTCGGTGGCGGTCTCGCTTATAAACTTCATGAGCAACAAGCCGATTACCAAACTCAAATCGCTCAGCTACAAAACCAACTAGAAAAAGCGCAAGCTTCGATGAAGCAAGAGCTAAACCAAGTTAAAGAAGAAACCATCGAGAAAGCGACCACAGTAACGCACAAAGCAGAAGTGGTGCTTGGTCAACAACAAAAGAGCATTGAAAGTTTACAACTCGCCGTCGCAGATGTGAAAGGCCGACGTCCAAACGACTGGCTATTGGCAGAGGCCGATTACCTTGTGAAGTTGGCTGGTCGTAAACTGTTCTTAGAGCATGACGTAGAAAGCGCAACTCAACTAATGGAAAGCGCAGACCAACGTATTGCCGCGCTAAACGATCCAAGCTTAGTTAAACTGCGTAAAGCGATGGCAAACGACATCACCAAACTGCGCACTGTCCCATTGATTGACCGTGACGGTCTTGTTCTGCGTTTAACCGCTCTACAGCAGCAAGTAGATAAGTTGCCTCTAGCAAATGCACTACTGCCGGAAGCCCAAGTCGTTGCTCAACATGAAGTATCAGAAGACATTTCAAACTGGCAAGATAATTTAATGACCTCTCTGAAAGACTTCTCTGAGAACTTTATTACTTTCCGTACTCGCGATGGCAACGTCATCCCATTATTGTCTCCAGAGCAGCATTTCTATTTAAAAGAAAACATCAAGGCCAAACTTGAAACAGCAATCAAAGCGGTTTACCAAGAACAAGGCGAAATCTACACCACTTCGTTAACGACAGCTGACAAGTGGGCGATGGCTTTCTTCAATCAAGACGACAATGCGGTGAAAGAATTCAACAAAGCACTCAACCAATTAAGCCAACAAAATATTCAAGTTGAGTACCCTGCAAAACTGGAAAGCCAATCTCAGCTATCGGATGTGATTCGTGAGCGACTACGTCGTGAAGTCACAACAATGACAGGTACGGGGGATAAATAATGATTCGCCTTATTTTCCTATTTGTCGTTCTAGGTGCAGGTCTATTTGTCGGTACTCAGTTTTCTGGTCAACAAGGATATGTACTGATCTCAATAGCAAACAAGACTATCGAGATGAGCGTAACCACTTTGGTGATCTTCGTTATCGCTGCGCTAGCTGGCCTTTTCCTCCTTGAATACCTGATTAAAAAGTTGGTTTACGCAAGCTCAAGCACTTGGAACTACTTCAGCGTACGTAAAATGCGTCGTT
>NZ_JAWOTK010000177.1:0-1464 GCF_033338855.1 Vibrio sp. Vb0937
GGATAACGACGTTTGTATTGCTTCAAACGCATGGTTAAGTCGAGATCTTCTGCAGTATGCGTATCCCACCCCCCAACTTGCTTAAGAAGGTTCTTTCGAAACGCTCCGAATGCGCCAGAGATGTTATTGAGCACACCCCACGTCGCCATCCCTGTTTTACCTGCTTGCATAGACAGCATGTACTCCAAGGATTGCATTTTGGTTAGTAAGTTGGCGTTGTGGTTGCGAACTCTTAACGCACCACCGCTAGCAATCACATTTTTATCCGCAAACTGTTTCATCATGGTGAAAACCATGTCGTTATCGAATGAGGTATCTCCATCTACGTTAATGACAATTTCACCGCTGGCCATCGATAAGCCGGCATTCAATGTTGAAACACGGCCTCCACGTTGCCACTTTGGCAAGACACGAACTTTACGATTACGGACACCTGTATGTCTTCTCTCACCATTTAATGCGGCTTGATAGGTATCTTGGTTTTGCACCGCCCCATCAACCACTGCGAGTATTTCAATATGACCTGGGTAAACTTGCTCAACTAACGTATCGATGGTGATCCCAATCGCCTCTCCCTCACCGTAGCAAGTGATAACGAAGCTTACTGATGGAAATCGTTTTAACTCTGGCTCTTCTCGCATATATGACCAACGAAATATCCCTGTTAACACCAACAAATACAGCGGCAACTCTATGATGATCATTACTGGAAACAACAATAGCCATAGTTCTTCATTGTGAAGAAGCATGCCTCGAAGATAGTCGAGTAAAACGAGACTATCTTGCAGCATAGATCTCACCCATCAACGATTCGATCCAAACAGAAACACCACCTTCAATGACCGGATCAGGCAAATCCCAAGCAAATACGTCCAACTCAAATTCTTCGTCTTCAACAAGATCACCCAAATCCGATAATTTTTGCTGTAAAACGGACAAGCTTGCGTTGGTCGTGTTTGGCATTAGGACAAGCAACACATCCTGTTTGTACTGACAACATATGTCCGTATCTCGAAACAAGCCGCTAAGACGGCGCGTCAGTTGATCCATCAACGAGAATAATTTGGCATCACCATATTGCTTACCGTATTCATCAATCGTCGGTAAGTGTAATCCAAGTAGAAGATGCTGCTCTTTGTGTCTCAATGCGACTTTATTTAGCCACGCCAGTAGGTTTTGGAAAAAGCTGACTTCGACTTTTCCTTTAATCGATAACTCAGGAGCCTGAATAGACTTTGCGTGCTGGAAGATGTACTCACCGACTTCGCCAAGTCGATATTGATAAATTTTACGAACAACAAGCTCTTCAACTTTGAGCTTTGAGTCACAGCTCAAACATTGACTGATGGTAGCAGCCTCGACAAACAAACTAGAGCAACTATGGCACACATGATTTTCAAGCGGACGGTCATAGTCCACACCAATATGGCGTAGCTGAGTCAGACATTTTGGACATTCAAGCTT
>NZ_JAWOTK010000178.1:0-1461 GCF_033338855.1 Vibrio sp. Vb0937
ACCTTCTGGCGTTTGAACACTGAGCGTATTCCCATCCAGTAATCCAAAACTTCTTGGTAAACCATTACGCGGGAAAGTCATTGAACCAGGGTTAAAGATCACCACACCCTCTTTCATTTCGGCTACGGGAACATGCGTATGACCATGAGCGATGATGTCGCCCTCTCGCAAAGGCGGTCTTTTATCGCTGTTGTACAAATGGCCATGCGTCAGAAAGATTCGCTTACCAGACTCTAGCAATACCCATGCGTAATCCATCATCATTGGGAAGTTCAGCAGCATTTGATCTACTTCGCTGTCACAGTTACCGCGTACGGAGATGATTTGCTGACTGTATTGGTTGAGAAGCTCCGCCACTTGGGGCGGGTTATACCCTTCCGGAATCGGGTTGCGTGGTCCGTGGTTCAACGTGTCACCCAACAGCACCAAATGCTTTGCACCTGATGCTAGGAATAACTTGATGGTTTCTTCGGTTGCCGGCAAAGAGCCATGCAGGTCTGAGGCAAAAAATAGTTTCACGACGTTGTCTCCTCAAAATGTATGAGGCTATTCTACGGCATTCTGACGTATGCTCAACCGACTTCCCGATTACTGATGACGCACAGTCTCAATCAGCATTGGTAGCAAATGGAACCAAGCAAAATATCCGGCACCGACTAAAACTAATGTCCAAAAAACCATCGAAATGAACTTCGACTTCGCTAAATGGTGTAACGGGTCCGGTTCCCCACACCCTGGACATGTGTGAGCACGTTTCGATATTTGTTTCTCACACACAGGGCAAGAGACTAAAGGCATGATTTAAATTCCTCAACTATATGCTTAGGGCACAAAGAATAGCGCCTGTGAAAATATATGCAACATCACTAATAATCAATATCTTAGAGATTGACGCATGTCGCTGACTTGAGAAAAATATTACGCATGTTACTTACACAGTTTAGCCATCCTCTCTGACCATGCCATTAATCACGATATTGTTGTAACTCACCATGCCGATCACTTCGCCATCTTCAATCACGGGCGCGCGGCTGATCCCAAATCGCTCAAACAGACGAGCACAGTATTTAACGTTCATATCTGGATCGACACACAAAGCAGGCTTAGTCATGATTTCGTAGATATTGGTGCGCTGAGGGGCACGGTTATTTGCCAACACTTTCTTCGCAATATCATTCATTAGCACAATGCCGTATTCGTCGTTGTCATCGCGCTTTTTGACCACCAGCGCTTTCACTTGATACTTCTTTGCCAGAGTAATGCCTTCGTATACGGTCATCAGTCCATCTACCATAACGTAAGTAGCAGCCATGACATCCCTTACTCGTACTATCGTTTGATTACTCATAGTTCATCCTCAACCACCTTGGTCAACGTTTCGACTTGATGCGCAACACCTACGGCATCCTCGATATCAATTTGAATCGCAATCCCCTGCCCCGACTCTCGGTCAAACTCTCC
>NZ_JAWOTK010000179.1:0-1457 GCF_033338855.1 Vibrio sp. Vb0937
TAAGGAGATCGGAACTGATCAAGCGAGGCGCAAAACGACTATAATGTTCTAATATATTGACATTCAAAGAGATGCTATGAAGATATTACTTACAGGTGGAACTGGGTTTATAGGGTCTGAGTTACTCAAACTGCTCACCACTCATCAGATAGTGTTACTGACCCGCTCGCCAGACCAAGCCAAACAGCACTTACAGTACGCTGATTTAGGTAATATCGAGTACCTTGCTTCTCTTGATGAACTCGCCGATCTCAACAACATAGATGCCGTCATCAACCTCGCAGGAGAACCAATCGCAGACAAACGTTGGACGGAGCAGCAAAAAGAGAAAATTTGCGACAGTCGTTGGAAAATTACCGAGCAAATTGTTGAGCTGATTCACGCCAGTACCGAACCGCCTTCTGTGTTTCTTAGCGGATCTGCTGTCGGTTATTACGGCGACCAGCAGGATCATCCGTTCGATGAGTGTCTTCATGTGAATAACGACGATTTCCCGCATATGGTTTGCGCTAAGTGGGAACAAATCGCCAAACGAGCTGAGTCCGAACAAACCCGCGTTTGCTTTCTCCGGACAGGCGTCGTACTCGGGCTTAATGGCGGAGCACTCGCGAAAATGCTCTTGCCTTACAAATTGGGGTTAGGCGGACCGCTTGGCAATGGCAATCAATACATGCCTTGGATTCATATCCTCGATATGGTTCGTGCCATTATGTACCTGCTTGAAACCCCTCACGCGCATGGTGCCTTCAACATGTGCGCCCCTCACCCTGTGACTAACCGGATATTTAGCCGCACGTTAGCGAAAACACTCAAACGTCCTCATATTCTATTCACACCTAAATGGGTCATGGCATTGGCGATGGGAGAATCGGCATGTTTGTTGTTTGACAGTATGCGAGCCAAACCTAAGAAACTCACCGAGCTCGGCTTTAAATTTAGTTATTCAAGAATAGAACCAGCACTGAAGCACTTGCTTCAAGATAGAAGCTGTTGAATGATAAAGCTTATCTGTCTCTCGCATTAAGCTAACACATGAATAAATCCATCCTCATTACGGGTTGCTCAACGGGCATCGGGTACGTTTGTGCTCATGCACTCCATAAACAAGGCTTTGACGTCATCGCCTCTTGTAGAAAGCTTGATGACGTTCAACGACTCCAATCAGAAGGGTTAACCTGTATCCAGCTCGACCTCGACGACCCAATAAGCATCACTAGTGGCGCAAAACAAGCGATTGAATTGGCTCAAGGCCAGCTTTATGCCCTGTTCAATAACGGCGCATATGGTCAGCCCGGTGCATTAGAAGATCTGCCTACCGAAGCATTGAAAGCGCAATTTCAAACCAACTTTTTTGGTTGGCACCAATTGGTTCAAGAGGTACTACACACTATGCGTGCTCAAGGTGAAGGCCGCATTATTCAAAACCGTTCCGTCTTGGGTTTTGCCGCAATGCAGTA
>NZ_JAWOTK010000180.1:0-1456 GCF_033338855.1 Vibrio sp. Vb0937
GACTTTTTTTAGATAAGCATCCAGTGCTTCGTAGTAAAGCTGCTGCTTATCACCATAGGTGTTGTAAAGGCTAAAGCGGTTGATATTCAACTCGTCAGTGAGATCAGAAATGGATGTATTAGCAAAACCTTTGCGCCAAAAAACGTCCATAGCGACTAAGAGTTTTTCTTCTCGATCGAAGTTGGCTTTTCTTGCCATATGCGTACCTACCTGAGCGGTTTTTCTCAAACCACTCCTAAACTTATTGAACAACTTTTTGGAAATGAAGTTCTTGACTGATCGTTTATAAACTGGCTACAGTATATCCTAACCAATCGGTTAGAAAAAGAAAAAGGATACAAAATGAAGCTCTATGAAACAGCAATGACTCCAAGTTGTAAGCGAGTTAGCATTTTTTTAAAGGAAATTGGTGGAGAGGTTGAGCGTGTCGCGTTGAACGTGCGTGAGGGCGATAATTTGTCTGAATCTTTCAAGCAAAAAAGCGTGAATGGCAAAGTGCCATTACTGGAGCTAGACGATGGCACAACGATCTGTGAAAGCGTGGCTATTTGCCGCTATCTCGATGAAGCGTTTGAAAATGACTTAGCTCTGTTTGGTGCAAATCAATTAGAACGAGCACAGGTGGAAATGTGGCACCGTGTCGTCGAGTTCCAAGGCCTTTATGCGGCATTCCAAGCGTTTCGCAACATTACGGCGATTTATCAAGATCGTGAAAATTGTGTGGCGGCGTGGGGTGAAGAATCCAAGTCTCGTGTCCTCGAGTTTTTGCCAACCTTAGATAAACGTTTGTCAGAGAGTGAATACATCGCGACAGACCAGTTTTCCGTTGTCGATATTACCGGTTATATTTTCATTGGTTTTGCGGTGAATGGTTTGAGTATTGAAGTCTTCGAGAAGTACCCAAACATCGCTCGCTGGTTTGAACAGGTTTCTGCCCGAGACGCATTCCAAAGCTAATTTTTTCGCAGCGAGCGTTTTCTCTCTCGCTGCATATTGAATGCCAATGACAAAAAGGTATTCAAATACTTCAAGTTTTCTCTTCTTTTTTTTTACTCATCTCCTATAATTATTTTTATATACAACAACCTCAATAGGCTTCAATGCGTTTTAGAGCAGAGTGCTCTTAGTCTGTAGACGTTCTTTTCATTTAGAGATGTCTGGCAAGAGACAAGGAGAGGTTATGAATCTTCAAATCAAAACCATCAACAACGTACTGTTTGCTTCGCTCGTTGTTTCTATCTTTGGTTTAGTTGCGATGTACCTGAACTATACGCAGCAAAGTGATCAAATAGAGCAATTGCGCGGGCAGCTTATCGAAAAAGAAAATCAGATCGTCATTTCAAACGAAGCATTGTCTTACACCCGTTATCAACATCAACTTTTAGCCGAAGACTACAGTCGTTTTAGAGATGAGCAGTCAATAAACAGAGTACTTCGTTAGTCGCTACCAGCGTTG
>NZ_JAWOTK010000181.1:0-1456 GCF_033338855.1 Vibrio sp. Vb0937
ACCCGTTTTGTGCGCGATGCTCGCCAATACGTCGATATCTTGGTCGATGGCTTCACATGCTTTAGATTGCTCAATGGTCGAGTGCGTAATGGTGCTGATGTGATTGTTCACGTGTTCGATGCTGCTTTCGAGTAAAGACACACTCTCATTCACTTGTTGCACGGATTCAAACGTGTCGTCACTGGCTTGTTTGCTCTTTGCCATGCTTTCTACTGAGAAACGGGTTTTTTCGCCAATTTGGTCCAACAGTTTGCTGATGTTCTCGGTAGCTTCTTGGCTGCGCTGCGCCAAATCACGCACTTCAGAAGAGACAACCGCGAAGCCGCGACCATGTTCGCCCGCACGAGCGGCTTCAATTGCTGCGTTAAGGGCTAATAAGTTGGTTTGTTCAGAAACGCTGTTGATGGTCTCGACTATTTGGCCAATGCTCTGCGTGTCGTTCGCCAATTCTGCCATGCATTGTTCAGTGGCGTTGATCTGCTCCAACAAGCTTTGTACGGAGCGGTAAGACAATTCACTTTGGGTCTGGCAGTCGACCACTTTGTTATTCATGGTTGTGGTGTCACCCATTGCGCGCTCTGCGGACTGAGCGATTTCCACACTCGATTGTGCGAGTTCAGTCATCGCGGTTGCGATGTTGTCGCACTTAGCGATGGTAGAGCGGCTACTGCTATCAAGATCCTGCGCAGACTCAACAATGTTTTGTAGTCGATTTGAGCTCTCGTTATTGGTCTTAGTGACGTCAAACAGCAGCTTTCTGAAGTTAGAGATCAAGGCATTAATGCTGTTCGAGATGGAAGCGATTTCATCTTTGCCGCGAGAATCGAGTTCAACCGTCATATCATGGTGCTCAGACATACTGCGCAGGGTTTGTTTTAGGCGACCAACGCGGCTTCGTAGGCTTGCAACCAAACCCCACACCATCATGATCATAAGCAGAGAAATCACAGCAGTCGCAGCCATCAACAAGTTGCGATTTAACGTGGCTTGCTGCGCGGAATGTTCTGCTGCACTGAGCATCTGATCAACCATTTGGTTACGCAACTGGTTCATGAGACCGATGCGCTCGGTTGCCATAGGAAACCATTCAGTTGCTTGAGGCCCCTGAATGCTGTCTAGGTTGGCACTCTGGTTAAGGAAGGATTGCTGTACTTGCTCAACCTTTTTCCACGCAGGATTGCTTTGGTGCGATTGCAATGACTGTCGATATTGTTCTGGGAACGCAATTTGCGCTTTTCTTGATGCGTAATCACCCGATTGGATGTATCCCTCAATGTTGGAGAACAAAACAGATGTGGCGCTTCCTTTCGCAAATACCCCATTAAGTGCGCCGCGTGCTTGGCCTGCACGCTCTTTCATCACGATCACAGAGATCAACGCATCGCCAAGCGTACCTAGCTCTCGGCTTTGAGTCTGTGCAATCAAAACGTCAATGTTGTCGATGATGAGCTGATTC
>NZ_JAWOTK010000182.1:0-1445 GCF_033338855.1 Vibrio sp. Vb0937
CAGAGTGCTTTGCCTCGTCCATATTCACATTGTACTGTTTGATAAACCAGCGAATGACCGCGGTGGTTAGACTACCAGCTTTGGCTGATGCCAGTTTGCCCATTAGGCGAGTTAGGCCATGTTGTGGGATCCAGTACTGCAGTCCAACTTTAATCTTGTCCATCTTTAATTCCGATACTTCTGTCTGTTCTGTTAGATTCGCGCTTTGGGCGCGTGATGTTACTGAACTTTAATGTGCTTGTCAGTATTCGGTGAAGAATTCTTACACAGTTGCTCAGACAATCTGGTTACAGATCGGCCTTCTTATTGCGTGAGTATTGGCGGTTTGCCTTGTTCTCCATCATGCTTTCTAGAATGCGATGGTAGTTCTCAAAACGAACCTCACTCACTTCACCTTTCTCAACGGCTTCACGCAGAATACAGCCAGGGTCGTCGTTGTGTTTACAGTCTCGGAATTTACAGCCACCAAGGTATGGGCGGAATTCAACGAACGCTTTGGTGACTTCTTCAGCCTCTAAGTGCCAAAGACCAAATTCGCGAACCCCTGGTGAGTCAATAAGATCGCCGCCAGTTGGAATGTGGTAAAGGCGTGCTGCTGTCGTGGTGTGTTGACCTAAGCCAGAGTTTTCAGAAATTGCGCCTTCTTCCACTTCTTGTTCTAGTTCAGGCATTAATGCATTAACCAAACTCGATTTACCTACGCCAGATTGACCAACAAAGATGTTGATACGATCGCGTAACTGCACTTCTAAATCACTAATGCCTTCACCAGAATTTTTACTTACGAACAGCACTTTATAACCAATTCGCTCGTATTCTTTGAGCCACTCTTCGTACATTGCACGGTCATCTGCCTCAAGCAAATCAACCTTGTTGAGCACCAACAATGGTGCGATGTTGAGTGTCTCTGCGGCCACTAAATAACGGTCGATAATGTTCAGTGATAGCTCAGGCAAGACAGACGAGACAATCACCATCTGATCGATGTTTGCCGCAACTGGTTTGAGGCCGTCGTAGTAGTCTGGGCGAGTCAGCATTGATGTACGTGGCTCTACGGCTTCAACAACACCTGAGATGCCTGCCATTGATTCAAGACCTTCACGCCAGAGCACTCGGTCACCGGAAACCAGAGACTCAATGCCGCGACGTAGGTTACAGCGTTGAACCTCGCCAGTTTCTAAATCTTCGATGTCAGCGTGCTGGCCAAAGCGAGTAATCACTAGACCCTGTTTACTTGCGCCAAGCATGTTCTCATCCCATTGGATGGACTCTTCTTGCTTTTTTAGGCGTTTTTGTTGGTTGCTACGTACGCGTCGCACCTGACCTTTGGTTAACTTTTTCTTCTTTGCCACAATGTTTTACTTAGTGAGTTAACTCAAGCGATTGAGCTCGATCTCGGCTCAAGTTCGTGAGTATCGTGTTTCAAGTATTTTCAGGTATAGTAC
>NZ_JAWOTK010000183.1:0-1435 GCF_033338855.1 Vibrio sp. Vb0937
ATTCCTCCAAGTTCTCAATACGAGCCTTAGACTTTTCGCCCTTCTCTTGCTCATACATGGCAAACAAGCCAGAGTACTTGATCACATGGTCTGTTTGCTCGTGCAACGGCATCTCTAACGTGTCGTCTTCGAGTGCGGTAATAAGTTCGATAAAGCGACCTAATGCCCCAGCCGCTCGACCCGCGAGCACTTGTTCATCCAACATCGCAACGCTGGCTTCCCACATCGTGCAACCACGATCGCGCGCCGCACGGCGAATGGTTTCTAGTGTCTTGTCACCTAAACCACGAGTTGGCGTATTCACCACACGTTCAAATGCAGCATCATCATTGCGGTTAGCCATCAAACGCATGTAGGCCAGTGCGTCTTTGATTTCCTGACGCTCGAAGAATCGCATACCACCATAAATACGGTATGGTAGACCAGCTTGAATCAACGCTTCTTCCAGTACACGAGACTGGGCGTTGTTGCGGTACAGCATCGCTGCATCATTCAATGCTCCACCTTTGTCTTGCCACTCTTTGATTTTGTTAACCGCAAAACGGGCTTCGTCCAACTCATTGTAAGCACTGTAAACCGAAATCGGCTCACCAACGACGCCGTCAGTCCACAGCTCTTTACCCATACGCTCAGTGTTATTGGCGATCAAGGTATTGGAAGCTTCCAAAATGGTCTTGGTGGAACGGTAATTCTGCTCTAGGCGAATGGTGGTTACGCTTGGGAATTCACGGGTGAATTTCTCAATGTTTTCGACTTTTGCTCCGCGCCAGCCGTAAATCGATTGGTCATCGTCACCCACGATCATCACATGACACTCAGGCCCCGTCATCATGCGTAGCCAAGCGTATTGGATATTGTTGGTGTCTTGGAACTCGTCAACCAGAATGTGTTTAAAGCGTGCCTGGTAGTGCTCTCGGACAAACTTGTTATCGCGCAGTAGCTCATGAGCGCGAAGCAGAATTTCTGCAAAGTCGACCAAACCTGCACGGTCACACGCTTCTTGATAAGCGGTGTATAGCTGCAAGTAGGTTTTGGTCACAGGATCGTGGTAAGCATCGATATGTGCTGGGCGCAGGCCTTCGTCTTTTTTGCCGTTAATCCACCAAGCCACTTGGCGTGCAGGCCACTGCTTTTCATCCAGATTTTGTGCTTTGATCAGACGCTTCAGTAAACGTTGTTGATCGTCGCTGTCGATGATTTGAAAATCTTCCGGTAGCTTGGCATCAAGATAGTGCGCGCGCAAAATGCGGTGACAAATACCGTGAAAGGTACCATTCCACATGCCTGACGCACTGCCCATCATCAACTCTTCAATACGGCCACGCATCTCCGCTGCCGCTTTGTTGGTAAAGGTTACCGACATGATTGAGAATGGAGACGCTTGTTCTACCGACATCAACCAAGCGATACGGTGAACAAGAACACGAGTCTTACC
>NZ_JAWOTK010000184.1:0-1432 GCF_033338855.1 Vibrio sp. Vb0937
GCTCTTCTAGCGAAGGCAGCTTTACTTCTGGCTCCTCTGCAGCTTCTTGAGAAATCTGCGCTAGTTCTTTTTCGAAGTCGTTCATAGTACTTACCTAAATATAGTCATTAAACTGTTCAACTTCGTCTATTCTATCCAACTCTAGAGTTTGAAGCTACCAACCATCTTATCTAGGCGAGATGAAAGCTCTTGAAGATCGCGGCTTGCGCCAGCCAACTCTTCCGCCGTTGCAGTTGTCATCTCGTTGATTGCGTTGATTTCTTCAATATTCTGATTGATCGTATGAACCACGGTAGATTGCTCTTCCGTTGCCGTCGCAACTTGCGTGTTTCGATCGGAGATATCCGTAATGCGCTCAGAGATATTCACCAGCACTTCTACCGCTTCATCCGTCGAAGCCACACCCTCAAATGTGACCGCTTTGCCAGCTTCCATCGCGCTTACTGCATCCTGAGCATCACTTTGAAGCTGGTTGATCATACGTTGAATCTCTTCCGTTGAATCGGCAGTGCGCGACGCTAGGTTACGAACTTCATCTGCAACTACCGCAAAGCCTCGACCTTGCTCACCTGCGCGTGCCGCTTCAATCGCTGCGTTCAGTGCCAACAAGTTTGTTTGCTCAGAGATATCGCGGATTACACCAAGGATAGAGCCGATATCTTTCGTTGTAGAAGCAAGCTGTGTCACAACGATGTTTGTCGTTTCCACATCGTCAGCAAGACGGCTAATCACTTCTTTCGCTTTCATCACAACTTCACGACCCGTCTGAGTATTATCAGACGCTTGGTTTGCAGTATCGGCTGCCGTCGCTGCGTTAGACGCAATTTCACTGATCGTCGCACCCATTTGGTTGATCGCTGCAACCACTTGAATCGTCTGGTCACGTTGCTCTTGGCTATTATCGTACGTTGACGTTGCTTTGCTCGACACGCTGTCTGCCGCTTGACTCAGTGCACCGCTCGTCAAAGATACCTCTTTCATAGTTGCGTGGATTTTCTCAATAAATCCGTTGAAACCTTTAGAAAGTTGCGCGATTTCATCATTGCCACGAATTTCAATACGCTGTGATAAATCACCTTCGCCTTGACCAAGATCGGTAAAGCGATCCGCAATCAAACGAATTGGCTTAGTGATACTGTTTGCGAGCAATACGCCCATCAAAATGAACACCAACGCCACTACAATGGTTGTGATCATCATTTTTTGGCCAGTTGCATTGAGGTCAGCAAACACTTCGTCAACAGGCACGACGCCAACAACAAACCAGTTCATGGACGGCACATACAAACTCGCGACGAAATTGTCCTTACCTTCAAACTCGACATTAATTAGGTTGAAGCTGTTTTTGTTCAGCAGTTGATTCGCGTTGCTGCCAAAAAGCTGCGCAATCGACGTTTTGTTTTTGCCTTGTTGACGATGAATTTGAATGTCA
>NZ_JAWOTK010000185.1:0-1432 GCF_033338855.1 Vibrio sp. Vb0937
GAGGCAACGTTTGTTCAATAATGTCACGCGCTTGTGGGTTGGTAACCGTAAAATGCACGTTGGCCAAATCGTTGTTCATCGTCATGCGAATTTGCATACGGCCAAGCTCTGGTGGGTCAAGTCGGATGTCGAGGTTCTTCAAGTTCTTCGACATCATCATTTGTACTTTTTCCGCCACTTGCTCATTAGCGAGTTCTTTTGTTAATTGCAGAGGCAGTTGCGCTTGCTGAGCGGCTTCCGCTCGGGTTTGCTGTTGAGCTGTTACACCTTGTTGCCCAGCGGCCGCTTGCAGCTGTCCTGCTAATCCGTATTGCGACTCTGGCTTATCTTGCTGGCTCGCCGTAGCTTTCAACGCACCTGCACTTAACGCGGCATTGTTCGCTTTGTGGCTCACTTCACCATTAGCAGCCATTTGAACTGCTGGGTTGAAATTATTCGCCACCAGCGCATCCGGCATTGGTGCGGACGCAAGTTTATCGGCATGTTGAGCCATTGGCGCTTGCGCAGCGGCGTGCTTCATCTCTTGCGCGTTTACGTATTGTGCTTGTTGCCCCATCGCGACTGTAGCGGCTGTTCGTTCACTGCCGTTTCGTACATTGTTATGCTGCGTTGTATTTTGCTCCGCAAGAATGGCTTTCACGTCCGTTGGCAGCGCAACCAACTGGGCTAGCTCTTGCTCAGGAATATCCGCGACGACGTCACCCGATCTCAAACCTTCAATGACATCGATTTCTTGTTCGCTCAGAGGTTTGCCTTGCGCCAACTTGGTATCAATGACTTCCAGCTCATCAATTGAAACCAGCTGAACCGCCTTACCTTCAAAGCCGACCGTCGCAGGGTCAAGTGACACCGAACCATCCAATGCACCTAAGGTGTTCGCCTGAGCTTGTTGCATTGCTGAAGTATCCATTACAGGAGACGCCGTCAGGTTTTGCCATTCGGTTGATTGAGATTGTAGCTTCTCAATATCAATCGGCTTCCCATTGGCATCTAAGATTGGTTCCAGTTGCTGCTCGGCCGCCAAATTCACTTGCTCAACAGAAGGCGTCGATTGCAACGCTACTAGCGCTTTTGCGTCATCTGTTTCGACCAGTTTCGACACTGGAGCAGAGAAAGAGGTTGCTTGCGTCGTCTGTAGAGGCAAACCCTTGCCGCTATCAACAAAAGAATCATTGGTTTGCAATGCTTGATTCGCTTGTTCAATACGACCGAGTAGTTGCTGACCTTCTCCCATCGCACTGGCCACCGCTATCTTATCTTGCGAGTCTGTGTTCTGAGCGCTTTGTTTTGAATCCAGCAGAGCCTCTGACTCCATTGGCGACAAAGCTTGCTTCGCTACGACGGGGTCTTTACCTTCTTCTTGAAGTGATTCCGAAGTTTGCTCGGATTCGTCAGCAACGGCTTTTACGCCTTCATGCTCTAGCAATGCATC
>NZ_JAWOTK010000186.1:0-1430 GCF_033338855.1 Vibrio sp. Vb0937
GGTGAACCTGTTAAAGCCAATCAGCAAGGTTTTGTGGCGCTAAAACGTCCGTTACCGCCAAGCTGCTTACCAACCGTGTGGCGAAACCATGATCGTTTTGAAACGGGCTACCTAAGCCAATTCCCGGGTTACTATGTTTCTGGCGATGGCGGCTACCTTGATGAAGATGGTTACTTGTTCATCATGGGGCGAATTGATGATGTCATTAACGTGGCAGGTCACCGATTGTCCACTGGTGAAATGGAAGAGATCGTTGGCGGTCACCCTGCCATTGCAGAATGCGCGGTTGTTGGTATCCATGACGACCTGAAAGGGCAGCTACCACTTGGTTTCGTTGTGCTGAAAGATGGCGTGAAGGTTGATGAGTTAGCGCTAGAAGGCGAACTTGTGGGCAAGGTGAGAAATGAGATTGGCGCGGTTGCATGCTTCAAACACGCACTGGTTGTAGATCGCTTACCGAAAACACGTTCGGGTAAAATTCTGCGTCGAACCATCCGCCAAATTGCTGATGGAGAGCAATACACCGTGCCATCGACGATTGATGATCCAACGAGCCTGAATGAAATAGAGCGAGTATTACGACGCTAACAATTTATCGTCGTACTCAAATGAAACCCTGATCCTCGAACTCCGTAGTTTGGTTCTGCCTCTGTATGCCGATTTGTACAGGGGCTTTTTTGCGTCGGTGTTCCAGAAAACAATCGTGAGTAGGCGCTTTTGTGGCTTGCCAAGCCTATGTTTTCGCAACACACTATACGGACTCAAATTTTGGTAACCCTTAGTATGTCTGTATTTGTAATCAAAGCTGCGAGTTTTGATGATTTAGAAGTGCTCAACGATCTTATGTTCGATTTGCACGATGAGCACCATGTTCAATTCCCTGAATTGTTTAAAACTGCCGAAGAAATCGAGCAAGAGAAAAGCATTGCTCGTTACATCGATAATCCCGAGTGTTTGGTATATGTAGCGAAAGTCGGTGATGAAGTTATCGGTTTTGTCTCTGGTCACTTTTGTGAGTTAACTTCCGTTGTCAGCCAACCTGTGATGATGGGCAGTGTGGATGAGTTGTATGTGATGCCGGAATATCGAAAGCGAGGAACGGCTCAAGCTTTGCTCGATAAGATAGAATCTACCTTTATCGATTACGGCGCAACCCAGATGTTTGTTGAGGTTTGGAGTTTTAACCGCCAAGCACTCGCATTGTATGAAAAACAAGGTTTTGGGCATCATATTCACTGTTTGCGAAAGCCCTTAAATCCATCGTAATTAATACGTCTCGTTGACGGTAATTCAGTGACAGAAACCATGTGGAATTGAAATCATTCAGTTCATCAATAAACTTTTGCGTTTAAGTGGCTCGCAAGCTATGCATTTGCTACTCAACTTACATTGGTAACATTGAATTTGTCTGCTTGTTTTATAAGTAGCAC
>NZ_JAWOTK010000187.1:0-1424 GCF_033338855.1 Vibrio sp. Vb0937
CGCCGCAAGTACAATGCCTGCAGGCAGCTCATCTTTTTCGATACGCTCAGTAACTCTTGGCAGCAAAATAAAACGCACGATGGCAAATGCGATGATTTGCGCAAGCATGGCAACAACGCCCCAAACCATAAAGTCGACAATGTTGACTGAGTTTTTTGCCGCACCCGAAATCGCAATACAATAACCCAGAAAAGCGCCACTCAACGCCACTGCGGCTGCGGTATTTTGCTTTTCCTTGATCAGATGCCATTCATCATAAGGCGTAAGCTTGACGTAGATGAACTTAAACGCCAAAACAAAAATAACGGATACTGAGAAGTAGAGTAAAAAGTTTGGAAAACCTGCTAACAGGCCGGCAATCATGTGCATTATTGTTCCTTGTTCATTTCTTTCCATGCAAAATCATCAATACGTTCATCTGCAATGTAAAACAGCTTGGTACCCGGTGGCACTTCCGCATCTAAATCTGGGTTGAGTTGGATACCGTTGCCGATATCAAACGCAATCAACGTCGCGTGGTGACGCTTTTTGATAAAGCCAAAGATGCTCTCAATGGTGGTGATAGGTTGATTCTCAGGATAAATGACTGAGTACTGTGTCATCCCACGGGTGGATGCCAGTAATTCTTGGTGCAAGGCACTAGAGCCAGGGTCTACTGCCGCTTTCGCCAACATTTCTGCTCCAACGGCAGGAATGCACTCTGCTTTAGGGCAATGCTGACTGAGCAATCGACCTAAGGCGTCGTCTTTAAAATAAGCCAGCAAGTGTGCGTCAGGATTCACAGAGGCACAATAAAGCGCAGCGGAGAGCGTAATGTCATCCGAAAGATTATCAACAATGATACAACTCGCATCAGTAATGTTGGCGTTCTTCATTTCCTGTGCGTCGGTATAACTGGTCACTTTGATAAAATAAATCTAACCCGGCAATGGGTTTTCAATATCAGAGCGACTACACAACACGATAGGGCGCTTGCCTTCTTCTTCGTGTTGCAACATACGAATCAGGTGCATTGTTCTCGACCCGTTCCACCCAAGCAATACGATATGATTTTCCACTCTCACTCTCCGTTTACCCAAAATACCCGCTCGCCAATAATCGATTGCAGAACCAGCTACACGCCCCAATAACGCAGCAAACAAACTCAAGCCACCGGGAATAACAAACAACACAACAACCCACTTCCCTAAGTCTGTGACCGGAGAGTGATCTCCATAGCCCACCGTACTAGCGGTAACCATGAGGTAATAAATGAAGTTGGAGAAGTTGTCCGTTAGCGCTTTTTCACCCGCAAGAGCCAAAAACCCCCACGATAAACTGATGTACAAAATGCTAATAACAAGAAGGTTTCGGTTGCTTAATTTAAATAGGTGCGAACTAAGCCACTTTTTAACTACTAGCCACACAGCCATAAATATCCGATC
>NZ_JAWOTK010000188.1:0-1423 GCF_033338855.1 Vibrio sp. Vb0937
AGTCTCCACCATCTTTACGAACTTTCCAAGAATTCCAATTATCTTCGGTGACTTGTTTACCCGTGAAGCCAAGAATCCAACTGGTAACGCGAAGATCTATTTTATCGCCTAGCCCCGGTGTTTCTTGATGGCTAAGTACGCGCGTACCTAAAATCTTACCTTGATTATCGATACCTGTGATGACTTTGATTTCACCGTTATAGCCATCTGGTGCAATCGACTCAATGGCGATGGCTGTTGGCTCGCCATTTTTGGTGGCAATGTAGGTAGGCATCGCGTGCATCGTGCCAAGCTCTGGAGACGTCACCAACGTGCATGATTGAGTTAATGCGTTGTCGTGCATCGTTTCAGGAATTACTTGGTTAAGCACTGAAAGTAGCTGCTTTTGTTCCTGAAGCTTGATTTGATCTTCGGTTAAGTACTGAGTCAACGCGACCAAACCTGTTGTGGCGCAAGCAAAGATTGCCAGTGTCAGACCATTTTTTCTAATAGCGGTTAACATGTTTACCTCAGTGACCGTAAGTTCTAGGTTTGGTGTAGTAGTCGATAAGCGGAACGCACATGTTGGCTAATAGAACCGCAAAGGCGACCCCATCAGGGAATCCGCCCCAACTACGAATAATAAAGACAAGAGCACCGATTAGCGCACCAAAAATAAGGCGGCCTTTTACTGTGGTAGATGCCGATACTGGATCTGTCGCAATAAAGAACGCACCTAGCATGGTTGCGCCTGACAGCAGATGGAAGATTGGCGAAGCCGTCTCTCCCGGCGTGATAACGCTGAAAATAAGGCTAAACAGAGTCAAACTCGCGAGGAAGCCTGCTGGAATGTACCACTGAATGATGCGTTTTTTGATCATCACTAAGCCGCCAATCAGGTAGGCTATGTTCACCCACTGCCAGCCGATGCCAGCCAAGCCACCAAAGATCGGCTGTGAAAGCACTTCACTAGGGGTTGCTCCCGTGTGAATACCTGTTTTAAAGGCATCCAGTGGAGTTGCCATTGTTACACCATCAAAACCAGCGCGAACTTGTTGCAAGGAAAGACCGTCATAATCAAAACCAGTAAAAATCAAAGAGAGGGTATCTGCGAAATTCACATGGTCTGGAATCAACAGTGTTGGTGCACTCCAACTGGTCATTTGCACCGGGAAGGAAATCAAAAGTACAACGTAAGCGACCATTGCTGGGTTGAATAGATTCTGTCCAATGCCGCCATAAAGATGTTTGGCAATCACAATCGCAAAAATTAAACCAATAACTATGATCCACAACGGAGACCAAGGTGGAATGGCAACGGCGAGTAGCCATGCGGTGACAATTGCACTGTTGTCTCGTAACGCTCTCATTGGCGAGCGTTTACGACAGATCATCACGAGTGCTTCAAGTGATACTGCAACGGCGATAGCAAAAATCAGCTGGA
>NZ_JAWOTK010000189.1:0-1423 GCF_033338855.1 Vibrio sp. Vb0937
CTCGATATAATTCGTGATTAATTTCAAAGTTCATTTCGGGCCATTTATTGATAGCTCACGCTCAAACGTAGATAAACATCACATTTGTTGGCTAGAAGAAATAAAAACGTCACTGGCTTTCACCAAATTGCAGACACAAAAAAACCGCCATTCAGGCGGTTTTGATCAGTCCGCAGACCAAACGGATCGAATGTCTGGCCATCCCCAGTTTGTGAGTGCGACATCTTCCAAGACCCCTTGAAAACGTAGCGTCTGAGTATGGTGGAACATCGGTGCAATCCAATATTCGCTAATCAATGTGGACGCGATCGGCTCTAACGTGCTCAAATAATCTTCAAGCGGTGAGAATGCACGGACATTTTCCATTTGAGCATCCAACCACGCCGCATTCTGCGCCCCTAAGGTGTGGTAAAGCACAGCATTGCTAAAGAAGTTGCTAAACGCAGACGCATGACGGTTATCGTCCAAGTTGATATTGGTGACAACCAGAGTCTCATCAAGCGTGCCGTTTTTGGCTTTCTCGCTCAGTTCTCGGTAGGAGTACATAACGATCTCCACTCGGCTGCCCGCACGCTCTAAACGCGAAGAAATCGCTCGCGCGCACCGGCGTAGCGCCGTGTAATTGTACCCTGCGATGGTGATCAGCTTTGGCAACTTGACCACATCTCCAAAGGGGCGCAACACCGGTTTCCAGTTTGGCAACAAGTTATAAGCAGCGACGCTACCAAAATTGATCTTTTCGCTCTTCATCACTTCGGCTAACTGCTCCGGTCGAATCAAATCACTGATGTATCGGCGCTGAGCCTGAGACAAAGCGTGCTTCGCATGATGGTTAAACAGTGCGAACAAACAACCGTCTTCCGTTCGACTGCGTTTACTCGCTGGGGACGTTTCACTGTTCGGTGTCGACATGTAGTGACCGCACATGTCATCAACAAGGACTGGCTGTGGTTGCAGAGTATTCGCAGCGAGCGATGGGTTCTCCATCTTTTCATCGTTGACGATCCAGATCGTCACCAAATCCGTTAATACTCGACACGCGTAATAGCCATCAAACGCTTGCAGTTTCAAACGGTTTTCACTGTGCTCAACGACGGAAAATGGCCCACTCCCCACCACCAACTTGTTGTTCGCAACGTTCACCTGACTCACGGGCTGAATGCCATATTTCACACCAGAAATAAGCCCAGCAAAACCCAAGTCAGGTCGGTTAAGTGTAAACACCACTTTGAGAGGGTTTGGCGCAGTCACGTTTGCCACATGCGCGAGTTCTTTCTCGTAGTATTCTAGTGAGCTCAATTTGGCAAACAAACTCACCACCGTGTCGGCATCGATTGGGTTGCCATTATGGAAGGTAAGCCCGGGGCGAAGGTAAAACGTCCATTCGAATTTTTGCTCATCGTATCGCCAATGGTGCGCCAGC
>NZ_JAWOTK010000190.1:0-1422 GCF_033338855.1 Vibrio sp. Vb0937
ATTATTTTTGTTTCTTTAACTACAATAAGGTATAAAAGAAAGAGAACAAATGCTCTCCCCAGCATTGTTGTCTTGTTGGGTGTTTCTCAGAGCGCGTATGCGGATGTTTCTTTAAAGCTTAAAGGCATCGATGGCGCACTGGAAGATAACGTGAAAGCGTACCTGTCTTCGATTCCAGAGAAGGATTACTCCACTTCGCTGCGCTTTCAGGCGCGATTGGATCAAAGTATCACCGAAGCGCTTAATGCGCTTGGCTATTATCATGCAAAAATTTCATACTCTATTTCCGAAGGGAATGACGAGCTGATCGTTAACATCCACAAAGGCTTACCAGTTAAGATCAAAGTAATGGATGTCGTGATCAGCGGTGAAGCGAAAGAGGATGAAGAATTCGCGAATCTCATCGCCAAATCGCCTTTAAAAGTTGGGCGGATTTTAAATCAGGGTGAGTATGACAGCCTTAAATCAGGGATCCGTAACCTGGCTTTGCAACGTGGTTACTTCAATGGTGACTTTAAGCTCAACAAGCTGGAAGTGATCCCCGAATTGAATGAAGCCAATGTGCGTTTGCACTACGACAGCGGTATTCGCTATCACTTTGGTCCGGTAGAAATTACGGGAAGCCAGATCTGGGAAAACCGTGTTGAGTCGATGCGACCTTTTGAAATTGGCGAACCTTACCTTGTCTCTGATGTGGGTGAATACAACCAAAACCTGTCTAACACCGATTGGTTCTCCTCCGTGTTTGTTGAGCCTGACTTAAGCAAGCTTGAAGATGGGCGCGAGCTGCCGATTAAAGTCTCGTTAGCGCCTGCTGCGAAAAACCAAATTGAAACCGGTATTGGTTACTCCACCGATACGGGTGTGCGCGGCACTTTAAAATGGAAAAAACCATGGGTAAGTGCACGCGGTCATAGCTTTAATACGGCGCTTTCTCTCTCCAAACCAGAACAAACCATCACCGCCGGCTACAAAATTCCATTAGACGACGTCTTACGTGAATACTATCAATTGCAATTTGGTCTGAAGCATTTGGACAACCGTGATACTGAGAGTTTGGAATCAAACCTTGCGGTAGAAAGACACTGGTTAACCGACGGTGGTTGGCACAAAACCGTGTACGTTCGTCACTTGTACGAAAACTTCTCGCAAGGTTTGCAAGATGATGGCGTGCAGTTTGTGCTTCCAGGGGCAACCTTTTCGCGTACTCGTGTCCGTGGTGGCAGTATGCCAATGTGGGGCGATAAGCAAAGCGTAACGGTTGAATACGGCGATCCGGCGCTACTGTCTGAAACGCGCGTATTGCGTCTGCTTGGGCGATCTTCGTGGATTCGCGGCATCGGCGAAAACCATCGTGGTTTGTTCCGTCTCGAAGGGGGGGCTAACATCACGGAGGAATTTGAAAAGCTTTCGCCATCGTTG
>NZ_JAWOTK010000191.1:0-1420 GCF_033338855.1 Vibrio sp. Vb0937
TATGGTCGATACCATGTTCCAGATCAGTGGGTGTTGAATAAGAAAGGGAAGCAGTTCTTGGTCAAAGTCGACACAGACTCGCTACCAACGGGTATGAAAGTGATCAGTGAAAACCCGAAAGTACAACGAATCACACCAAACAAACTGACGAAATTTAACTTCAGTATTCAAAGCAGTGGGGATGATTAACCGTTCGTAACTTACACGTTGGCTGGGCTTGTTCTCAGCCATTGACTGCAACGGTTAAGCAAGAAAATTATGATTAGATTTAGACAATCAAAACTGACGATATGTATCGCGGCGGCGTTGCCGATCCTATCGTACGCAAAAGACACCAGCCAGTTAGAAAAGCTGGGCAGTGACTCACTGGGTATTGAAGTTAACACGCATGAACAAACCGACAATTCTCGTATTTATCTGGAACAAGGTGCGATTTGGGTTAGCCGTGACATCATGCGCTTTGACCCGGTGCTGGATCTGAGCATCAGCAGCAATGTGGAAGTCAGAAACGGCAAACCTCTGCAAGAGATGAGTTTTGCTATCACCACCAACTTCAGCTACTACGTGGATCATTACCAATTAGAAGTGTATCGCGGTGGCGATCGTGGTTTGGTGTCTCCGCTGGCGGTGGTGGAAGGTCAGCAATTTGCCAACGATTTCAACATCGTTTGGGATGGCAAGACCGATCAAGACTACCAATTTGAATCCAACACGCAGCTTCTGTTTCGCTTAAAAGCGTTTGATAAAGACGGCCACATGGACGTGACAAGTGTCGGTGTGATCGATCTTGTTGAACCCGATTCTGAAGTCGACATCGACAAGAATGATGGTGAAGAAGATCAAAGCCGTAAGCTTGGCAAAGCTCAGTTGATGCGCCACAACATTCCTACCTCGGCTGGTCTGGCAAGGTTTATGGGTACGGGACTAAAAGGTGTCGACAAAGTGGTGATTGGTGAAGATGAATTTGACGTAGAAGAGGGCGAGCTTTACGCCGAACAATACTTGCCAGCCGACGCCTATCTATTCCCAACTCGTGTGGTATTTGATAGCGGTGAAGAGCGACGTTACCAACTGTACGTGCGTATTCCGGATGAATATTGGGTACAAGCGGGTTTGGCGGATTTCTACATTGGTAAAAACAAAGTCACAGGTAATTCGGCAGCATTGGCGGTTGATGACCAATATCAAGATGATATCTACAACCAAGGTCGCTTAGCGTATTTTGGCCAAGGTAAGTTTGGTGACAAACTCCGAATCACCACCCACTTTGATACCAAAGAGAGTGACGTGCGAGACATGTTTAAGCACCCGTTTGCCTCTGATTCATCCAGCGTATTCGACATTCTCGAAGACGACGATGAAATGTATTACGGCAACTACGGTGACAGCTCGAACATCTACAAAGTGGTCAACACCAAAG
>NZ_JAWOTK010000192.1:0-1413 GCF_033338855.1 Vibrio sp. Vb0937
CTTTTCGATGGGCGACGCGAATTTTAAGCAACAAGCAAATAGCCTAATGCGCAAAAGCAGAATCAAACAGCTAACGCTCTGTTAAGGGGTGAGCAACGCAATACCGATGCCACCGCATACCACCTTAATCACTAAAACCAACGCATAGTAAAAATGCCACGCGTTGTGAATCCCTCTTAAACAGTTTGTTAGCTGCGTACCAACATTTTTGCCACATCAATTGCGACAACTTCTGTACCGCACAGGTTTGGATCCCAATTGAGACCCACAAGATGTCCATCGCTATGAATACCTTTTAGCCAATTATCAACGAATGAATCTAGGTTAATTGGACTTGGGACATACAACTCCCAATCACCAACTGCGACCCGACTTGCGTATGCTCTATCTGACCAAAAAACATAAACTAATGCGTCTGGACACTGATTCGAATTACAAACTGCCCAACCACCATCAGGATGCTGAAGTCCCCAAACAGTTCGATTTTCGATTACTCTGTCGATAAATCTTATGTAATTGGAACTTGATGTAGCTTTATCTTGGATCATCATTTTTCCTCTAAGCAGCTAACGCCGCGTTAAGGGGTGAACAACGCCACCACCGAACCTAAACCATTGTGCCGTAAACACTAAAGCTAAATCAAACTGAAAATGCCAAGCGTTGAGAATCCCTCTTGAACGCCTTGTTATATTAATTTTCACCGCTCACGCTGACATAAAGATCTGTCAAAAAATGGCAGTATGTATCGACACAATGCACTGTAAAACCAGACTGTAAAATAACTTTGTTATCATCTGTAATATCTAAATGTTCACTTTGCTTTATGTAACCTCGAAGAACTTTATTGCCTGTTTTTATTGTTCCATCAGCATGAACTAGGCTGTTACGAATTTGCTGTATAAATAGTACTTCTTTCCACGCTTCATTATTTTTCGGGAAGTTTACGAGCGCTATTTTTTCTAGATACTTTTGACATTGGTCTATGATCCCATTAGAAGCGAGATCTTTTAGTTTGATTGGACTATCGATAGCGTTTTCATAAGTCTCACATAACTGCTGCATTTGATGCTCTAGAACAGAATAAGAGACTATTACTTCTGCTCGACGCTGAATTGAAGGAAAAATATTTTCGATTTCATCTAAGTCTACATCATGAGATTCAAGAGTAACTTCACTTGGCAAAGAGCCTGTATCCCGCATTTTGATTTTTAACTCGGTAACTTGTGTCGCAAGGAAGTCTTCGACTAGAAGCGCATGTAAGCGATATGAGTCTAAATCTGAGCAAAACTTGCCATATTGAAACGAGCTAAAAGTCACTATTACCTCCCAATTAATATAACGCCTTGTTAAGGTGTGAGGCACGCAATACCTAAGCTTCCGCATACCACCTTAACCACCAAACCTAACGCATGG
>NZ_JAWOTK010000193.1:0-1411 GCF_033338855.1 Vibrio sp. Vb0937
TAAATTATCAAGAAAACTTAACTTTTTAACCCTAACATTGTTTATCTTAGACAAAGGATATGAGTCTTTCTTAAACCTGAACTCTTTTGAATCCAAGTTAAAATCAGTATTTTTGTACATAATTTCCCTCTATTCGTATAACGCCCAATTAAGGTGTGAGGCACGCCATACCGATGCTACTGCATACCACCTTAGTCACTTAAACCGACGCATAGTAAAAATGCCACGCGTGCCGAATCACTCTTAAATTGTTTGTTAGCTTTTTGGGCTTAAAACCTAATATTATCAATCGGAATAATTGCCCATTTAGCCGGACGCAAATCAGCTTCAAAACCAACCAATGCACAACCAGAGAACAACATGGCGAGTACAACTAACCATGTCCATCTCACGTACTTACGTTTATCAACCAGTTCTTGTGAACCTACACAATCCAACTCAGAGCCAAGAACTATTGTGCGAAATAAACCAAGCTGATTCTGATAAAATTCGTTAAAACTAGGTTTACCCTGTACTTGCCAATTTGTACGAGCATACTCTTTCCAACAACTATAAAAATCACGACATAGGAAATAGTTCATCAGCAAAGCCAACGCAATCACTAACAGTATTATAATTCCTAGCAATGTAAACATGTATTTTCCTCGTGAAAGCTAACGCCCTGTTAAGGGGTGAGCAACGCAATACCAAAGCCGCCGCATACCACCCTAAACACTAAAATCAACGCATAGTAAAAATGCCACGCGTTGCGAATCCCTCTTGAACAGTTTGTTAGTGCGCTTTTTCAGCGATCCCCTAACCCTTGAGCGCGTTACGCCAATACTCGACCGTTTTATCTGAAACCATGCTGGTTTCTCTGGCTGCAGCCACTAGAAACTCACACAAGTTAGCTGCTATCTGCTCATTACCGAGTAAATACAAACTACGAATTGCTCGGGTCAGGCGGAGTTGGTTGTGGTCATGACTTTTAAGCCAGACGTGGTTGGCAGGACTTAGTTCCAGTAATGAAGAAATTTCACACCCATTTCGCTGCAATCCCCAAAACTCAAGTAAAAGGTCGAGTGCTTTTAAGTGAGCAATGCGAAATTCTTCTGAGTTAGCAAAAGCCTCTCGATCTGCTTGAGTTACCAAAGGAGCATGTTGATTGAACTTAGTACCCTCATCAATTGGGAAAAAAACTTGAATATACTTATGATCATGCTCTAGCCAGAAGTGGTTGTAAGCTAACAACTGCTCTACATTGCGACCAAATTTATCTGGAGCTTTACCAGATATGAAACGAGCAATTTCACTCATTTAAAATCCTGCTAATTGTAATTTTTATCTTTGCGCACTAACGCCTTGTTAAGGTGTGAGGCACGCAATACCGAAGCCTCCGCAGAGCACCTTAACCACCAAAACAAACGCATAG
>NZ_JAWOTK010000194.1:0-1406 GCF_033338855.1 Vibrio sp. Vb0937
ATCATGGCGAAAGCAAAACGAGCGTATGTTTGTAATGATTGTGGCGCGGATTTTCCACGTTGGCAGGGACAATGTAATGCGTGTGGTGCATGGAATACGATCACAGAGGTGCGCATTGCTGCTTCGCCAACCGTTGCTCGCAATGAACGCTTAAGCGGTTATGCTGGTTCGGCGACAGAATCGAAAGTCCAAACCTTATCTGAAATCGATCTGCAAGAAGTGCCGCGATTCACTAGTGGTTTTAAAGAGCTCGATCGTGTGCTTGGTGGTGGTGTCGTACCTGGTGCGGCGATTCTGATAGGTGGTAACCCTGGCGCGGGTAAGTCGACGTTGCTTCTTCAAACTATGTGTACGTTATCAGGGCTGATGCCGACACTTTACGTTACGGGTGAGGAATCGCTTCAACAGGTTGCGATGCGCGCGTCTCGTCTTGGTCTGCCAAAAGAGCACCTGAAGATGCTATCAGAAACCAACGTCGATAAAATTTGCCAAATTGCAGAGAAAGAGCAGCCCAGAATTATGGTGATTGACTCGATTCAGGTTATGCACGTTTCTGATGTTCAATCGTCACCGGGCAGTGTTGCTCAGGTGCGAGAATCTGCGACGGCACTGACGCGATACGCAAAACAGAACAATGTTGCGGTATTTATTGTTGGTCACGTAACGAAAGATGGTACTCTTGCCGGCCCTAAAGTCCTTGAGCACATTATTGACTGTTCTGTCTTGCTTGATGGCGGAACAGATAGTCGTTTCCGTACACTGCGCAGCCACAAAAACCGTTTTGGTGCGGTAAATGAATTAGGTGTGTTTGCGATGACGGGGCAGGGACTGAAAGAAGTAAGTAACCCATCGGCGATTTTCCTTTCTCGTGGCGAAGAAGAGACGTCAGGATCTTCGGTCATGGTTGTGTGGGAAGGTACACGTCCTCTATTAGTAGAGATTCAAGCGCTGGTGGACTACTCGCAATTGGCAAACCCTCGTCGCGTAGCGGTTGGTTTGGAGCAGAATCGTCTCTCCTTATTATTAGCCGTACTGCATAAGCACGGTGGTCTGCAAATGGCCGATCAAGACGTGTTTGTGAATGTAGTCGGCGGCGTTAAGGTAACAGAAACCAGTGCGGATCTTGCTTTAGTGATGGCGTTACTATCAAGCTTTCGCGATCGTCCGTTGCCAAAAGATGTGGTGGTATTTGGCGAAGTTGGTTTGGCTGGCGAGATTCGTCCGGTACCTAGTGGCCAAGAGCGTTTGAACGAGGCATTTAAGCACGGCTTCAAAAAGGCAATTGTCCCGGCTGCTAATATGCCAAAAGGTGGCATTCCGGGGATGCAAATCCACGGCGTTAAGAAGTTGTCAGAGGCTATTGAGGCTTTTGACGAGCTGTAATGCTGAAAAAGAATGGTATTTGT
>NZ_JAWOTK010000195.1:0-1405 GCF_033338855.1 Vibrio sp. Vb0937
TGGTGGATATCCAAAGCTTGGTTGTGTTGCAAGAATAGATTTGCCTAGATTAGCGCAAGCGAAGCCGGGTCAGAAAGTGCGTTTCATCAAGGGTGATAGACAAGGTTTGCAGGATGTGTGGTGTCAGTGGGCTCAGTTCTTTGGCTACTGAGCCCTATTCAGTTTTTGGCTGTTTACATCCCGTAGCGTTCAGCTAGAGCATGCGGATAGCCTCGTTCTTCGGTCAGTTTAATCGCGTATTGTTCGATTTCGTCTTCAGACCAATTAACGGTCACTGGATGTTGCGCTTCTACATTATGTTGAGGCGTGATATCAAACCAATACTGAAGCATTTTTTGAGCAGCCAACAACGTAGAAGACGCTTTCACAACTTCAATTCGAGCGTAGTGATTTTGTTCGAATGAAACATCTGCCGCGCGAAGCACGGGATCTGTGCCTGGAATCTGTTGAGCACCAAACAACGCTTTGCCACCTTTTTCCGCTGTTTTGTAATCAGGGATAAATTGGGCCATGTGTTGTATTGCGTTATGCGTTCTTTCACCCAAAATTTCTTCACGCCACCCACTGCGAATTTTAGACAGTAACGGTACAGGTAGCTCAGGTTGAGCAGAGAGTGCCGTGCTTTCAACTAAGCCATCTTCAAACAACGTGATCTCTTTCGTCATGCCGTGCAGCTGGAAATAGCCATCTCCATAAGGCGTTAACTGCGCCATTCCTTTATCTGTGCCACGGGGGCCGTGGAAAATGACTTCTGGCCATTGCTGGTTACATTCGTTCCATTTGGTCACGTAAGCGGCTTTAAATTCAACTAAACGGTCACGCTTAGCGCCAACTGCGTTATCAATAGTTCCCGTCTCGAAACCACATGCGTTGACTAAGTAATCACAAGTAAGCAAACAATTGACGCCATTGTGTTCGTAAGTCAATTGCCAATGATCACCAAGCCAATCTGCCTGATTCAGTGTCGCTTGAGTAATCACGTTTGAATTCGGCAGTTTTGCTAAGGTTAAGTTAGCAATAGCCGCTAAACGGAACACGCTCCAACCATACTCCTGAACGGCAACGACCGGATATTTTAATTGCTCTAAATCAGCGTGCTGAGCAAAAGGAATGCTCCATTCATCAAATGTGGATGGATGTTCTGGTTGGTTTTGTTTTGCCAGTTCCTGCAATTCTTCTTTCGAATACAGTTTGAAATACTCTTCAGGCTCGCCAAGTACTTTGTTGTGTTCGTCTTTGTCGACTAACGCCTGGTAAGCACTTTTAATCACCTCTAAGCGAGGCAGCAGCGCGAATGGGTCACCCCCATCAGAGTGAGGTACGGCAATAATGGTAGGACGAATATTCAGTGAGTGAGGATACAGTCTGATCGTATCTATAGATTGCGTAAGCAAATCCAAACATT
>NZ_JAWOTK010000196.1:0-1405 GCF_033338855.1 Vibrio sp. Vb0937
GAGCTTTAAATCGGCACCAAGCAGACAACTACATGGCTATTAAGTAGATAACGAATAAGAGATTCCCAAGCCCGCGAAATCACGCGTCGGGAATCTCTTTTTTAATGGCGTATTACTTGAGCAACGCGACGGCTTGTTTCACTTGCTCTGCAATTTCTTGATTTACAATCTCACCCGACTCCAAGTCAAAGTTCTCGTAAAAACTTGGTACCGAAAGCGACGCTTTAACGTCCGCTCCAAAAAATGACGCTGAACCCGTTGCCGCCGCTAGCACGCTTTGTGCACCACCAGGGCCCGGTGACGTAGCAAGGTAAACTACCGGTTTATTTTGGAACACATTGCGCTCGATACGCGTTGCCCAATCGAACAAGTTTTTGTAAGCCGCAGCGTAAGAACCGTTGTGCTCTGCAAATGATACAACGATGGCATCAGCTTGCTCTAGCTCGCGTAAAAAAGCGATTGCACCTTCCGCTTGGCCGATTTCTTTCTCTTTGTCTTCACTAAACATTGGAACGTTGTAGTTGTTTAAATCCAACACGTTCACTTGCGCGCCTTCTACTTGTTGAGCGGCGTAAGTAGCAAGCGTTTTGTTGATTGAGGTTGAGCTGGTAGATGCACCGAATGCGACAATTTTCATGGTTATATTCCTTTGTTCACGTTTTATGCTTTGCAGAATAAAAGTTAAACAGGCTGGCAACAACCACAAAAATCTTATGGAGAGATTCGAATATTTCGAAGGAGTTGATTTCAACTAAAAGTCGGGATAACGATAGAAAAGATATGCTCAGAAATAGCCAAGAAGCACGCCTAGAATAAGGTGACGTTTGATATAACCCGTTGAAAAAAATAGTCACAACAAGGTTAACAGGCTTTCATTCAGCTACACTGAGCACTCATTTACTGCAATTCGTAGATATTATGCTTGTGATTGCAGTTCTTGCCATAGATCACTAACAATCACGCGATCCGCAGGCGTCAGTTCTGCACGTGCTTCTTCTAGGCTGTTCGCGATACGAGATTTTAGCTCTTCAACATCGTTGATGCCGTCTTCTTCACAAGATGCGGCAGACAGAGAGATGTGACCACGTAGATAACCACCAGCAAACAGTTCATCATCAGATGCGTTTTCAATACGAGCATCAATCAGTTCTAGTAGTTTTTCTTCAAATTCAATAATCATGGAGTTTCTCTGAGGTTATTTGGGTTACTTAACGCTAAAATCAGACGCTTCCAGCGGCTTAGTTTGGTAAAACGCACGTAAGGCGTCCGAAAGCATTTTCACTCGCGGTGGCAAACCTGCTTCCAAAATACCTAATACTTCTTTATGCACTTTTTGCATAAAGCCGAGCCTATCTGGTTCAAAATCGCCGTGTAGATTGTCACAACTCACCGTAAAAGGGAAGCC
>NZ_JAWOTK010000197.1:0-1384 GCF_033338855.1 Vibrio sp. Vb0937
AGACGACAACGAAGGGTAAAAGCCAACGTACTATGGGTTTTGCTAACATCAAAAATCCTTTTTTATTGTTGTATTCAGCCGAATGCTCGTGTTGGTTTTTCAACCTAAATGCGACATCAAAAAGCATAATGCTCAATGAGTTAGCAAGTACTCCCTGTGAGCAATCGGTGAGTTCATTGCATCTGAAATAGACGAAGATATTTGTACTTCTGTAGCGACTAACAACATGGTGTGTGGCCGTTACATCATTCAACTAACTTGAAACGAAATCATGCAGTTCAAGGCAAGGAACCCGTGTTCGTTGCCTGCTTGCTGAGGCCAATTTCAAGTAAAGTAAGAGAGCTGCGTTTTTCTGTGGTGACTAGCCACAAATAACCGTCTATTCAAAGTTAATAAAATTAACAAAAAATTAACCAGTTCCGCAAGTTGTGCTGACTTACTTCTTTTGTCTCTAGGCAAACGCTGTGCCAAACATTTACCTCAATAAATTCATATGGTTATATATTTCAATTGATTTATTACAGAGCGCTATTGGTTATTATCGCCAGATATTAGTGATAATGACCAATACAACAAGAAACATAAGTAAAATAAATGATTTTGTGCGCCATAAAAATAAACTGAAATTAGGAGAAAAACGCGCCCAATACCGCTTTCTTCCCGCAGTATGATCTCACTTCATGGATTTACTTGACTAAACACTCGTTCTTTAGCCGCGATAACTGCACGTTGAAAGCACTTATGTCTATACTTCAATACAGTAAGGTTTTGTAAGACAAGGAAATGTGCATTGTTACATACGCTCTCCAAATTCATTTTCGCATCCATGTTCTCAGTGCTTTCAGCATGCTCATCAATCGAATCAAATCAGCCAAGTGAGAAATCCACAACTTTCCATTTCGGCTATCAACAAGATTCGGTTCTGGCTCATTACTTTGAAGCTTATGGCGAAGATCCTAAAACCATCACTGGCTTTTACCCGCTCAACCAAGGACACGATGCCCTTCTTGCTCGTACTTCTCTTATCGAGTCCGCACAAAAAAGCTTGGATCTTCAGTATTATATTTATCGCGGTGACGAAACCAGCCAGCTGATCACTTGGCGTTTGTACGAAGCAGCCAAACGAGGCGTCAGAATCCGACTGCTGCTTGATGACATGCAAAAACGCAACGACAACGTCATGGCGGCTCTAAATACGCACCCCAATATTGAAATACGCCTGTTCAATCCTCATCAATACCGCGCTGCACGAATCTTTGCGTTAACCAGTGACTTCGAACGACTGAACCGCCGAATGCACAATAAGTCGCTGATTGCTGACAGTGTCTCTGCGATTGTCGGAGGACGAAATATTGGTAACGAGTATTTCTCTTTTGAATCAGAA
>NZ_JAWOTK010000198.1:0-1383 GCF_033338855.1 Vibrio sp. Vb0937
ATGAAAAGCTTGATGGAACAGGGTATCCGCGCGGACTATCGGACGACGAGATTCCGATTCATGGTCGCATGAGTTGTATCGTCGATATATATGATGCACTCACCGCTGATCGTTGCTACAAAAAAGGCATGAGCTCAGCAGAAGCATTTAAGATTTTGCTCAGTCTAACGCCTTTCCATCTCGACCATGATCTGGTTTACAAGTTCATTAACTGCATTGGTGTGTATCCAGTAGGTTCTATCGTGGAACTCAGTGATGGCAGAGTGGGTATTGTGTGGTCTTCGAATCCATCTCAAGCGTTAAAGCCAGAAGTGAAATGTTTCTACTCCCGTAAGTACAAACGATACATTGATGTCGCGATGGTGGATTTAAAAACAAGTACGCACAAAATTGAAAGAGCGATAGCGCCTTCATCTTTAGAAATCGATCCAAAACCGTTCTATGACTAAATCGGTGCTTAGCTTGAATCATTACTGACTATTTTCTTTACACTATTGCATATAGCGAGTATTTTGGTTGCATAATTAATGCGCAATTTTGGTTGCGTATTTGCCTCAAAAATACGTTTCAAGGATAGAAGCGTCGATGCTACATCACTTAGCTTAAGGCTTAATATGTGGCATCAAACCATGATTGGAAAGGAGCGCCAATGCAACTCGATACTTGGATTTACTACACTCTCGCGATACTCGTTCTCACAGCCTCTCCTGGGCCAAGTTCTCTACTTTGCTTAAGTAAAGGCGTCAGCAGCGGCTTCCGTCTCGCACTGACGACGGCTCTAGGCAGTTTAAGCGCGATTACCATCATTCTTACCCTTTCTTTTACCGGTTTAGGCGTTGTGATTGCGTCTTCTGAGTTCGTGTTTAACATCATCAAATGGTGTGGTGCGGCATATTTGATTTGGTTAGGCATTCAAGCATTTCGATCAAAACAAAACGATTTTGCGAAGTCCGACTCTGCACAGGTGTCAACCAGCCACGTCAGCGCCTATACCAGTGGTTTTATCGTTGGTTCCAGTAATCCGAAAGCCATTATTTTCTTTACGGCACTATTCCCACAATTCATTGACCCAACCGCTTCGCTGCTGACCCAATATGCGATTTTCGCGGGTACTTTCGTAGTATTCGAATTGAGCTGGTTAACCTTTTACGCCTTATTAGGGGTGAAAACATCCAATTGGTTATTTGAAGCAGGACGAGCTAAGTTGTTCAATCGTTTAACGGGTGGGGTGTTTATCAGTGCTGGTGTGATGCTATCGACGGCGAATCGCAGCTAGATTGTGAGGTAACCCCTAATTTAGGGATAGCTTATTTCCAATATGGAAATTAACGGTTTGTTTTTTTTCATTAGTGGCAAGGCTTAACTAGGCGTAAAATTCACTCT
>NZ_JAWOTK010000199.1:0-1382 GCF_033338855.1 Vibrio sp. Vb0937
TGAACCGTCTTGAGCCGAGCCAATCTGCTCAAGGTCATCTTCATCAACGGTGATCGCTTGAACATCGTTAATTGTTGGCTGGTCATCAACAATGGTTACAGGGATGGTTGCCGATGACGTATCGCCATCAAAGTCGGTCGCGATGATTGGAAAGTTTAGCGTCAGTTCATCACTACCAGTCGCGTGATCGATTGGGCCTTCCAACGTAAAGTTGTATGAACCATCGGTATTCACCACCAACGTAAAGACAGGATTGCCATTTGCTGTCGCACTGTAAGTGAAGCTGCCATCTGCATTCGCTGTTTCAACCAAATCAACAACTTCGCCGTGCGACGTTAATCCTGCTACAGGGTTCATCGAACCATCGAGTTGATAGCTCACCACTCGGTCAGAACCTTCCGTTGTGGTGAACTTGCCATCAATAGAAACAACGCCATCTTGAGCAGAGCCAATACTCGTTAAATCGTCTTCATCCACTGTAATGGCATCGACGTTTGTGATGGTCGGTTGGTCATCGACGATAGTCACTGGGATCACCGCAGAGCTGGTGTCACCATCAAAGTCCGTTGCGATGATTGGGAAGTTCAGCGTTAGCTCGTCGCTATTAATAGCGTGATCGATTGGGCCTTCCAACGTGAAGTTGTAAGAGCCATCCACATTCACTACCAACGTAAATACGGGATTGCCATCTGCCGTCGCACTGTAAGTGAAGCTGCCGTCAGCATTTGCCGTTTCTACGAGTACAACCGCTTCGCCATGTGAGGTAAGGCCAGCAACAGGATCCGTCGAGGAATCAAGTTGATAGCTCACCACTCGATCAGAGCCTTCTGTTGTGGTGAATTTACCGTCAATAGAAACGACACCATCTTGAGCAGAACCAACGCCCGATAAATCGTCTTCATCAACCATAATGGCATCGACGTTTGTGATAGTTGGTTGGTCATCGACGATGGTCACTGGGATCACCGCTGAGCTGGTGTCACCATCAAAATCGGTCGCAATAATTGGGAAGTTCAGCGTTAAATCGTCACTACCATTGGCATGGTCGATTGGGCCTTCTAGCGTAAAGTTATAAGAACCATCTACGTTAACAATCAAGGTAAAGACCGCGTTACCACCTGCGGTGGCTTGATAAGTAAAACTGCCGTCTGGGTTGGCCATTTCAGTCATCGTTACCGCGATACCTTGAGATGTCAGCCCTGCTACAGGGTCGGCAGAAGAATCCAATTGATAACTAACGACACCATCAGAACCTTGCGTTGTTGCAAATTGGCCGTTGATGGAAAGTGCATCATTTTGGTCTGAGCCAATCCCCGTCAAGTCATCTTCATCAACTTGGATTGCATCCACACTCGTGATGACTGGTTTATCGTCGACGATAG
>NZ_JAWOTK010000200.1:0-1377 GCF_033338855.1 Vibrio sp. Vb0937
CCAGGAATATTCATCGAGTTAGACGTTGCAACAAACATCACATCAGACAAGTCGTAATCCACTTCTAGGTAGTGGTCGTTGAATGAGTTGTTTTGTTCAGGGTCTAATACTTCAAGCAACGCTGAAGCCGGGTCACCACGCATGTCTGAAGACATTTTGTCGATTTCATCCAGAAGGAAGAGAGGGTTTTTCACACCAACTTTCGACATTTTCTGAATCAGCTTACCTGGCAATGAACCAATGTAAGTACGACGGTGGCCTCGAATCTCTGCTTCATCACGCACGCCACCTAGGGCCATACGTACGTATTTACGGCCAGTAGCAGATGCAATTGAGCGGCCAAGCGATGTTTTACCCACGCCTGGAGGACCAACAAGACAAAGGATTGGACCTTTTAGCTTGTTAATGCGGTTTTGAACTGCCAAGTACTCCAGAATACGCTCTTTCACACGCTCTAGACCATAATGATCTTCGTTCAAAATCTCTTCCGCTTTCGCGAGATTTTTCTTCACTTTAGAACGCTTAGTCCAAGGTACGCTTACCATCCAGTCGATGTAGCTACGAACCACGGTCGCTTCTGCGGACATTGGAGACATCATCTTAAGCTTTTGCAGCTCTTGCTCTGTCTTCTCACGTGCTTCTTGCGGCATTTTTGATTCGTCGATCTTCTTTTGCAGAGTCTCGAACTCATCAGGAGCGTCTTCCATCTCACCCAGCTCTTTCTGAATCGCTTTCATTTGCTCATTCAGATAGTACTCACGCTGAGACTTCTCCATCTGTTTTTTCACGCGACCACGAATGCGTTTCTCAACTTGTAGCAAATCGATCTCTGATTCCATCTGGCCCATTAGGAACTCTAGACGCTCAGTAACATCAATAATTTCAAGAACTTGTTGTTTATCAACAAGTTTAAGAGGCATATGTGCCGCAATCGTATCAGCTAGGCGTGCCGCTTCATCGATACCATTCAGTGACGTTAGCACTTCTGGTGGAATCTTTTTGTTTAACTTAATGAAGCCTTCGAATTGGTTGATTGCGCTGCGAACAATCACTTCTTGCTCACGTTCATCCAATTCTGGTGTTACGATGAATTCCGCCTCAGCTAAGAAGAAATCACTTTCCTTGAAATGATTAATTTTTGCGCGCTGCTGACCTTCAACCAGTACTTTTACTGTGCCATCAGGGAGCTTTAGAAGTTGGAGAATGGTAGCTACCGTACCCACTTCGAATAGGTCATCAACCGTTGGTTCATCAGTGTCAGCTTGTTTTTGAGCCAC
Organism: Vibrio sp. Vb0937; assembly: GCF_033338855.1. Taxonomy (NCBI): domain Bacteria; kingdom Pseudomonadati; phylum Pseudomonadota; class Gammaproteobacteria; order Vibrionales; family Vibrionaceae; genus Vibrio; species Vibrio sp. Vb0937. The sequence continues at coordinate 1,278 of NZ_JAWOTK010000200.1, forward strand.
AAGCAGAACTTGTTTGTTTGTTTCCATCGCCGTTTCTAGACAGCTAATCGATTTCTCACGACCAACAAACAATGGAATCACCATGTGCGGGTAGACCACT
>NZ_JAWOTK010000201.1:0-1376 GCF_033338855.1 Vibrio sp. Vb0937
TTGACCACTTCGCTGCGTACTTCCGATGCCCGTTTGTATGAGGCCGCTCGTGCTCTAAAAACCTCACCGATGAAGACCTTTTTTATGGTGACGTTACCTGCGGCGAAATACGGTTTGATCAGCACTCTGATTGTCGTATTCACGTTGGTGATCACCGATTTTGGTGTGCCGAAAGTCATTGGCGGAAGCTATAACGTTCTGGCGACCGACATCTTCAAACAAGTGGTGGGCCAGCAAAACTTTGCCATGGGTGCAGTGACCAGCATCATGCTGTTATTTCCTGCGGTAATGGCGTTTGGTGCAGATCGTTGGGTGCAGAAAAAACAAAAGAGCTTGTTTGATACTCGCTCTGTACCTTATCAACCAGAACCCAACAAAACGCGTGATGGCCTTTGCTTCGTATACTGTTCACTGATTTCTGTCGCAGTACTGGCAGTGTTAGGCATGGCGGTGTACGGCTCTCTAGTGACATTTTGGCCGTGGAATAAAGCGCTGACGCTGAACAATTACAACTTCGCAGAGATGAGTACCTATGGCTGGAGCCCGTTCTTCAACTCGTTAACGCTGGCAGGTTGGACTGCGCTGATTGGTACCGCTGTGATTTTTGTCGGTGCCTACTGTATTGAAAAAGGTCGTGCGTTTGGGCCAGTTCGTCAGGCGATGCAAATGCTGAGCGTGGTGCCAATGGCGGTGCCGGGCATGGTTTTGGGTTTGGGATACATCTTTTACTTCAATGATGTGAACAACCCATTGAATGTGCTTTACGGTACGATGGCGTTTCTGGTGATTAACACCGTAGTGCACTATTACACAGTCGGCCACATGACAGCGTTAACCGCTCTCAAGCAACTGCCTTCAGAGATAGAAGCGACGGCAGCATCGGTCAAGCTGCCTCAGTACAAGTTGTTCTTCAAAGTGACCTTACCGGTTTGTATGCCTGCTGTTTTGGACATCGCAACCTACTTGTTTGTTAATGCATTGACCACCACTTCTGCGGTAGTATTCCTGTACTCAACCGATACGATTCCTGCTTCGGTATCGATTCTAAACATGGACGATGCAGGCCAAACGGGCGCAGCTGCTGCGATGGCCGTGATGATCATGATTGCAGCCGCGATTGCGAAGATCGTGCAGATGACGTTGGGGAAGTGGTTAGAAAGTCGCACTCAGGCTTGGCGTAAAAGATAAGGACACCTCGTGCAGTACGTAAAAATTAAAGATTCGATTGTTGAACAGATTGAAGCGGGCATGCTATCACCGCGTCAGAAATTGCCTGCGGAGCGCAAGTTGGCGGAGTCGTTCGACACAACCCGAGTTACGTTGCGCGAAGCGTTGTCGTTATTGGAAGCCGAAGGGCGAATTTATCGTGAAGATCG
>NZ_JAWOTK010000202.1:0-1374 GCF_033338855.1 Vibrio sp. Vb0937
TTCACTGCCAATTGAGCTTAATAAAACACTGTTCTCTTTTATTTCGACATGATAATACTCATTTTGAATAAAAAACTGTGCTTTGCTAGTGGCAGTAAGCTGCATGAAACGTGCGCCTTTTAAGTGAGAAGTTGTCGATTTATATCATTTTAGGGCTTCAAATTGTAGCAGCGACCGCCACCTAAATACGCATCTTCCTTGATTCTTTAATAAAATTCACATTACTGCTGATTTTGTGAACATAATTGTCATTACTTCAACGCTATAAACCCAAACTCTAGACGGTTTTCGCATCCGAAAACTGCTCTGCATTCTTAAGTCAATGACATTTCTGTCGATTTCATAACCAAGCGTGATTTTTTCTTAAATTAAATCATAAACACGCTATAGTGAGCTTGGTAACATATCCAAACAACTTCAAGATGATAGCGCCCGTGAAAGCCGTTTGTTTTAAGGCTCAATTGGTGAGCGTTAACCGTGAGAACGTCAACTTTCTAACGCCGTCATCCTTGAGTGAAATTGGGAATTTTTCTCCGTTTTTATCGGAAATGTAAGGCGCATTGTGCAAGCAGCTTCTAAATTTCGCCTCTATTGGGCAAATAAAACCATTAACTACAGCATTCTTATATTGATCACCCTGTTGGGTGTCGTTATTCCTGCTTGGTACTTCGGACAAAACACCTTGATCACACCTCTCATACTAGGTGTGATTGCCGCTGCACTAGCGGAAAGTGATGACAGCTTTATGGGACGAATCAAAGCTCTGATTCTCACGTTTATCTGTTTCGCGGTTGCGGCCTTCTCTATTGAAATACTGTTTCACACCCCTTGGCTGTTTGCCACGGGTCTGTTTATTTCCACGTTTGGCTTTATCATGCTTGGCGCAATTGGGCCGAAATATGCCAGTATCGCATTTGGTTCGTTGCTGATCGCCATTTACACCATGCTCGGCGCGCACGAAAGCACGAATATTTGGTTCCAGCCGTTGTTACTGCTAACTGGTGCCGCTTGGTATTACTTTATGTCGATGATCTGGCAAATGTTCTGGCCGTTGCAGCCGGTGCAATTAAGCCTCGCGAACGTGTTTCTTGCGCTTGCTAATTATCTCGATGCCAAAGCCAAGCTTTTCCACCCAGTCACGAACCTTGCACCGCAACCAATGCGTATTGAAGCGGCTCGCCTTAATGCTGCAACGGTCACCGCACTCAATGCGTGTAAAGCAACGCTACTCACCCGTTCCAAGCGTGGTCATGTAGACGGACCAAGTGACCGATTCTTGAATATCTATTTTATCGCGCAAGACATTCACGAACGCGTGAGTTCGAGCCACTACCGCTACCAAGATTTGGCAACGGAGTTTGAGCGTTCAGACGT
>NZ_JAWOTK010000203.1:0-1374 GCF_033338855.1 Vibrio sp. Vb0937
TCCGGGTTATTTGGCAAGATTATATACCCAAATAACCCAAAGGTGTTTGCCTAACAACAGGTGCGTCACCTGCCGGAGAGTTTATGCACGAGAGCGAGATGCTCGAAAGAGGGTAATCGCTTTGGCACTAAAATACCCAAGGATCATGCCAATCCAGTTGGTACTCAAATCGTCAAAGCTGAATGAACGGCTTTCAATAAACAACTGGCTAAATTCTTCCGCCGAGATGATCAGCAGTAAGCAAAACAGCAGTCGAATCCCGAACGCATCCATTTTGGTTGCGTGGGTAAAGCGAGGGAAGGTAAACACAGCAAGAAAACCAATCAACATGCTAAACGTAAAATGCAGCGTGCTTGAGCCTCCAACATAGTTCTCCATATTCAGATAAACGGCATGATTTAGCTCTGAACTCTTCCACAAAGAAAGGCCGATGGTCAGTAGAGATATAGAAATAAAACCTAAACGTGCGATCGTCGAAGTCATCGTTACCCCACAGGAAAGAAGCCTAAATAGCGTTTTACAAAATAGAGCGCGGCAAGGTTTTGGATCGCCATGCCGATCGCCATTGCCCATGCAGCCCCCAGAACGCCGTAGCTTTGGCTAAGAAAAACCAAAAGAGCGATGGAAATAGTGCCTGAACAAATCGTGATGTATTTCATCGTTCTCTCATGGCCGCTCATTAGCAATAAAAATCCTACCGAGCCAGTGGCGATATTGACCATCTGTCCTAAAGAAAGGACAACTAACAGCGGAGCTGCCGCAAGAAATTCATCACCAAAAAGCTGCATGACGAATTCAGGAAATAGGGTGCAAACCAAGACAGGAAGTAAAGCTGCGCCAATGTTTGCACGACAAGCCCATCGACTTAAATTTCGCAGTTTATCCAGCTTTCCCTCTTTAAAAAGAGAGGCGAACATTGGGGCAACAACGAAGTTAATGGTAATCAGTACAAAGCCAATCAGTAGTGATGTTCGTTGCGCTGCTGCTAACAACCCTAGCTCCGTGGTAGAAATGAAAAAACCAGCAATAACAATGCTTCCCCATTGGAGGATATTGGTGAAAATGCTGCCAATCCACACTTGCTTCGCAGAGGAGACCAGTTCGATATTTGTTGTCGGGGTCGGCTTTTGATATTGACCAGAGCTAAACCATTTAGTCGTTGAAGCAATACTGACGATCAGACTCGCCAGCAGCAATGCCGCCATTAGGCTGTTGATGTTTTGTAAGTGCAGTGTGCTCAGGCCCATAATGAACAAAACCATGAGCACACTGACGCCGAGTTGAAGCGCGAATAGGGATGGCACCACCATTTTATTTGCTTGTAAAACACGGCTGTTGGTTTGTCCTAATACGAGGAAAGGTACGCACATCAGC
>NZ_JAWOTK010000204.1:0-1373 GCF_033338855.1 Vibrio sp. Vb0937
AAGCCAATGTGCTTATGATTGCAGCCTAATAAATGTACCGAAGTGGCGATAAGGGAACCCTTAGCGCTATTCGGAAGTGGATTGACTTGACAACTCTGCGAGCGTTAATGCTCTGACAGTAGAAGAGATGATATGTCGAACAACGATTTAGTCACCGTGAACAACCTCACTTTTTCACGAGGAAATCGCACGATCTTTGATGGTATTGATCTGCATGTTCCTGAAGGTAAAGTGACGGCGATTATGGGACCATCGGGAATCGGTAAAACGACACTGCTCCGTTTAATTCGCGGTCAGTTGTATCCCGAACAAGGCGAGATTTGGTTTGATGGTGACAACATTCCGACTCTTTCTCGCAAAAAACTCTACAACGCTCGTAAGAAAATGAGCATGCTGTTTCAATCCGGAGCTCTGTTCACGGATTTGAATGTGTTTGACAATGTGGCCTTTCCACTGCGTGAACACACCAATCTTTCAGAAGATTTGATTCGTACTATGGTACTGCTTAAGCTCGAAGCGGTTGGTCTGCGCGGAGCAGCGCAATTAATGCCAAGTGAGCTTTCGGGCGGTATGGCGAGGCGTGCCGCATTGGCTCGTGCCATCGCACTTGACCCTGATTTAATCATGTTCGATGAACCATTTGTGGGACAAGACCCCATTACCATGGGTGTTTTGGTTGAGTTGATCAAAGACTTAAACCAAGCTCTAGGCCTTACGTCTATTGTGGTATCACACGATGTACCGGAGGTCATGAGTATTGCTGATTGGGTTTACCTACTAGCAGATGGCAAGATCATCGCGTTTGGCACGCCAGAGGAGTTGAGTCAAAACCTAGACCCGCGAGTGCAGCAGTTCTTACAAGGTGATGCAGATGGCCCAGTGCCGTTTCGTTTTCCTGCGCAAAGTATCGAAAAGGATCTATTTGATGGTCGCTAGCTTTATTCAATTTGTCGCTTCATTAGGAAAACGCACACTCGCCATCTGTGAAGCTTTTGGCCGTGCAACCTTGATGCTTGTTGGCGCTATCTTCTCTAAGCCTCAACCCTCTAAAAGTTTTCCTCTACTCATCAAACAGTTGTATTCCGTTGGCGTGCAATCACTGGCTATCATCGTCGTAGCTGGTTTGTTTATCGGCATGGTTCTTAGCTTGCAAGGCTATGTAGTGCTGGTGGATTACGGCGCGGAAGGCAGTCTTGGTCAGATGGTCGCGTTGTCACTACTGCGTGAACTTGGGCCGGTGGTTACTGCGCTTCTTTTCGCTGGACGTGCAGGCTCTGCGCTGACGGCAGAAATTGGTTTGATGAAAGCTACTGAGCAGCTTTCAAGCTTAGAAATGATGGCAGTTGACCCACTGAAACGAGTGATTGCACCAC
>NZ_JAWOTK010000205.1:0-1370 GCF_033338855.1 Vibrio sp. Vb0937
AACCGCCATTTGTTCAGCCAAATAACGCATATACTCAGGGTTGTTATCGATGAAATCTCTCATTGAGTCAGCAGTCACTTGCAGACTGTTCAAAGCGGCATTAACCTTCTCAATACTTGCCGAACTGTTCAACGCTAATAACTGCGCCTTCCAAGTCATGATCTTTGGCGTTTGTTCAGAGACCAAACTCAATCTATCGGATACATCTCCCAATGCTTCCGGCATCGTACCCAACGTTGTTACCGCGTCTTCCTCACTGATTTGATTGGCTTCTAACCAAGCACGGTAAGCTGGCGTTCTAATCATGCTTAAATCAGCGAACGGATACTGTTTAACAAAGTCAGCAACAAAGAGCTTCGTTTTATCGTAAACCTCTTTTTTCAACAGTGATTGAGCGAGCTGGTCTACCTCGTTGGCTAAGTGTGCCGAGACTTGTTTGGCTTCATCTGTAGCAAAAATGTCACGGCCAGCGCCCGTCGCATAAAACTGGTTCATTTGATGAGTGAACACCCACGTATCAATCAATGCAGCCATTGGTGAAACTTGATATGCTGCAGCTTGCAAGCCTTCTTCTGCATTGATCTTCCACAGCAGGACGTAAGACTGGTTCACTTTATCATTGGGATCATACTGCTCTTGAAGCACATCGGCGGCTTGCTCAACTTGAGCAAAAAATTGAAGTGCATATTCGCGCGTTAAAATGCGCATATTAAGCTCTTGCTTGGTGAGAGGAACGGTCTGGCTGTCAATTTTCACTTCTAACAGGGAACACCCTGAAAGAGTGGTAACCAACCACAAAACCATTAGTGACGATATTCGACGAATGGACATGAAGCTACCTTTATCAAATTGTATAGAACAGGAATTAAGCGGAACCCAAGTGTAGGTTCGAACGCGCCTTTAATACCTCAACCGCCAACATTTTAAGTCAGAGGAATATCAATCTGTTAGCACTTCTCGTATCTTTTCACTGTTGAGAACTTTCTCTGCGAAAAGTGTTGTTTGTTGTAATACATCCCTTAATTGACAGAGCTTATTATCCGGTACCTCTTTGCCCTGTTTTATCAATAATTCTATCTCACCTGAGATGTAATGCAGGGGCATTGCACCTAAACTTCCTGACACCCCTTTCAGGCTGTGCGCTGCGCGCTGTGCGTTGTCTATATCTTCGTTTAGAAGTTTATGTAATTTAGAACCATCTTCAGCATGATCTTGAATAAAGACCTCGAGCAACATTCGGACAGCGCCTTCATCTCCAGAAAGCGAATCCAGCATTCTGTTTATATCGATAAACGGTTCTTGCGGAGCCAGCAATTCTTGTCGCGAATCAGGGGTTAGCTCTTGCGTTTTATTCGCTTGAGCATCACTTG
>NZ_JAWOTK010000206.1:0-1363 GCF_033338855.1 Vibrio sp. Vb0937
AGAAGTGATGTTCTTTGGCGCGTTTTTCGGAGCGCTGTTTTACGCCAGAATGGTGTCTGTCCCTTGGTTAGGAGGGGCTGATAATAACCTCATGACCAATGAAGTATTGTGGCCAAGCTTTGAAGCAATGTGGCCGCTCACGACAACGCCAAGTGGGGAAAGCACCCAAGCGATGCCTTGGCAAGGTATTCCGCTCACTAACACCATTATTTTGCTTCTCTCTTCTATCACGTTACACATGGCACACATCAGTTTGGAGAAAAACCGACGCACAGCGTTAGTCGTGTGGCTTGAAATCACCATCGTGTTGGCGGGCTTTTTCTTGTTCTATCAAGCCAAAGAGTACATTCACGCTTATCAGGAAATGGGGCTCACGCTTCAATCGGGGGTTTATGGCAATACGTTCTTTATGCTTACTGGTTTTCATGGCATGCACGTTTGTCTTGGTACCATATTCTTAACCGTATTGCTGTTTAGAATCGCGAAGGACCACTTTTCTCCTACTAATCATTTCGCATTTCAAGCAGGCAGTTGGTACTGGCATTTTGTTGATGTGGTATGGCTATGCCTGTTTGTTTTTGTTTATGTGTTGTAGCGACAGAGTCAGTAAGGACGTGGATTGGGAGCAAGCCAACCCGAGCTCAACGCAATCAAAAGAAGGATGACCACTAACGCAGAAAACATCACACGACGACCGAGATAGTGGCTCATGGGTTTTGTTGGCTTGTCCGGATTATCTGGGTCTTCTCGAACCATTTCGATAAGCGCTTTTGCGAGGTTGAAGATAATGAAAAGCAGCAAAAGGACTAGCGTTAATTTGAATAGGAATACGGTGGACATAGTACCTCCGGTTTCTTCGTCTTGGTTATCGCACAAGTTATGGCTATCGAAGCGGTTTGGTATTGCAGTTTGCTTAACTGTGGTTGTGTTTTCTCTGTTGGTCAAACTTGGATTTTGGCAACTAGAAAGAGGTCAGGAGAAACAAGCGCTTGAACAAGCGATACTCGCTCGGGCTGATGCCCCATATCAATCCCTCACTTCTGTCCTTGATAACAATGACTGGCGAGAGGAGAGCGTGATTGGAGTGAAAGTGCAAGCGGAGGCAAAGCCAGAACCGTTGCCAGTGGTTTTGCTCGATAACCAAACCTTTCAAGGCAAAGTGGGTTATCTCGCATACCAAGTGGTTTCTGTCGGTCAGGATCCAATAACCTTAGCGCTTTTAGAATTGGGTTTCGTCGAAGGGCTGCGAACTCGTGATTCTTTACCAACCGTAACGACGTTGAAGAGCCCCACAAACGTAACCGGACGTTTGTATCGCAAATCAATGAATCCGTTAAGCTCAGAATTGATGCCAGAAATGGGA
>NZ_JAWOTK010000207.1:0-1359 GCF_033338855.1 Vibrio sp. Vb0937
ATTTCTTCTTTATTTATCTCCAGCACTAGCTGGCTCTTAGCTATATTTAAAACGGCACTGTTGTGCCCGAAGGAAAACAAACAATGAAGAAATTACTTGCACTATGCAGCACACTTTTACTGGCTTTCAGCGCTCACGCTGCTCAATTTGAAGAAGGTAAACACTACAAAGTGTTGGACGTTGAGAAAGCGACTAAACCAACCGTTACAGAGTTTTTTTCGTTTTACTGCCCACACTGTTATAAGTTTGAATCTGTGATTGAAAACTTAAAACCGGCTTTGCCAAAAGAAGCACGCTTTGAAAAAGTGCACGTGGCGTTTATGGGCGCAGACATGGCAGTGCCAATGGCAAAATCTTACGCAACCATGGTATCGCTAGGTGTTGAAGATAAAATGGTGCCTGCGATGTTCGCGCAAATTCATCAAAAGCGCCAAGCACCGAAAAACGAAGACGAGTTAAAGAAAGTCTTCACGGACAACGGTGTCGATGGCAACAAATTTGACGCGGCGTACAACAGCTTTGCGGTTAGTTCGATGCAAAAGCGTTTCGATAAGCAGTTCAAAGAGAGCACTCTGACCGGCGTTCCTGGCGTCGTTGTGAATAACAAGTACATCGTTATTCCTAATGAAGTCCGTAGCTATGCCGAGTACAGCGAATTGGTGAACTATCTGCTAACGCTATAAATTAAAAGAAATGAAAAATGGCGGCCAAGTGGTCGCCATTTTTTTGAATTCGTTATCTCAGTACGGTTGTACAAGCTTGAGTTGGTACGCTAGTCATGAATATCGCGTGCGGATAAAACAAGCTAGCAACGGTGATAGCGACATTGCACGGTTGTGCGATGGTGTTTTTCACCACATTGGTGAGAACAATGCCCGTGTTGTTTACTGTTTGAGTGGCAGCTTGTTGCGCTTGGTAAGAAACGCAGCCAGAAGTCGCATTGATAATTGCAGTACTAAACAGTAGTTTGCGGAAAAACATATTCATATCCTTTGTGAATGTTTACGGACATATATATGTAGGTTTGCGCTACTTTAAAACAAAACGGTGTTCAAAATGTATGTGTATTCACGAAATGAACAATGTTTTATATGGGTTGATTGGTTTTGTGATCTGAGTACTGGACAGACCAGATTATGCAATCAAAACCAATCCATGCATCAAAATGACGCCGCAGGTGAGCTTATTCCTCATGCCTTGATAGCCTTTGGGATCAACTTCCAGTTCGACATTCCGTATCAGCTTTTCTGCATACCAAACGGCAGCGTATCCGGTTGCGAGCAACAATATTGCCGCGATGTAATGTGTATTCCCTTGTAACAAGGCACCCCACGCAAGCAAAACAAACAAATTACTGAG
>NZ_JAWOTK010000208.1:0-1358 GCF_033338855.1 Vibrio sp. Vb0937
AGATTCAGGCTGCTCTTCTTGCTGACCTTGCAGCAAGCGTTCCATATAACGCGCCAACACATCCACTTCTAAATTCACTTTGCGGCCCACTTGGAACTGGTCGATGGTGGTTTCTTCACTGGTGTGAGGCACAATCGTCAGTTTGAATGCGTTTTTACGCAAATCATTCACCGTTAAGCTGATGCCATCAACGGTGATAGAGCCTTTTTCTGCCACGTACTTGCTGATCTCAGCAGGCATCGCGACCCAAAACTCTATCGCACGACCAACTTGATTGCGCTCCACAATTTCACCCACGCCGTCCACGTGTCCAGATACAATGTGTCCGCCAAAACGTGTCGTCGGCAGCATGGCTTTTTCTAAGTTAACCTTTTCGCCTACTTGGTAGTTTGCAAAACCGGTTTTTTTCAAGGTCTCGAGAGACAAATCCGCGCTGTAGTAATTGCTTCCAAAGTCAATCACCGTTAAGCACACACCGTTAGTTGCGATGCTGTCGCCTAACTTTACGTCAGACATGTCTAACTTACCTACTTCTACCGTAACGGTAATGTCTTCGCCTTTTGGCGTAATCGCAGTTAATTTACCAACTGCTTCTACAATTCCTGTAAACATAGTGCTTCTTTTCTAAATTTCTTTACGTACAAGGGTGGCGGTAATACGGATATCTCTGCCCACCATTCGCACATCAGTAATATTTAAATCGATGACCTGCGCCATCTCCGTCAATCCCAGCGCGCCAATTAAACCACGTCCATCGCTTCCCATTAGTTTCGGAGCGAGATAGACAATCAACTCATCTACAAGGTTAGCTTTGATTAGAGAACTCGCGAGCGTCGCGCCAGCTTCCACCCATAAATGGTTGATATTATGCTGAGTCGCGACCGCTTTTAGGGTGGCAGCTAAATCAATTTTTCCGCTTTGATCGAGTTGTGGGCAAACATCGCCTTCGCTGCTGACAATAATTCGCTCACCTTCGGTACTGAACAGTTTAAGGTCATCACTCAGTTTCTGTTGACGGTCGAGTATTACCCTTGCAGGTTGGCGAACTTCCGTCAGCTCATAGTGCGCTTGAACACTCTGCGGCAAATCATCCCAACGAACGTTGAGAGAAGCGTTATCATCCATCACTGTTTTGCTTGTAGACAGAATGCCACCGCTTTGCGCTCGATAACACTGCACGTCTTGGCGAGCCTGTGGGGAGGTGATCCATTGGCTCTTGCCATTACTTAGCGCACTCTGTCCATCTAAACTTGCTGCCATTTTTAATTGGATAAATGGCATGCCTGTTTGCATGAATTTAATGAAGCTACGATTGAGCTCAATCGCATCGTTTTCTAACAGTCCAACCTGAACCTCAA
>NZ_JAWOTK010000209.1:0-1357 GCF_033338855.1 Vibrio sp. Vb0937
TTACCTCCGCACAGTGGGTTTGCTATAGATTAGCTGTCCAAAACATGGTGTGTTCGGAGGAAATATGTCCATTAATTCTATCGACCATGACGAGATGACCAACATCGCTCACAAGTGGGAATTACCCGAAGAAGAAGAAACCGTTGTGAAGCCAGAGAAAACAATGAAATCAGCAGAAGCCAGACGTCGCATTGAGGCACTGCGTGAAATCCGCGAAAGCGGGTTAAGCATTGAAGAAGCAAGAGAACTTGGCTTGATTCACTGATTCTCTCAATTCGGTGTACCACTCCATAGGGTAGCCAACTGGCTGCCCTTTTTATTTGCTAACCCCATCATTTAACCGAAGTTTCTTGCTCGTTTTGTTTGTTCTCCAACCTTATTTTTATTCAGTCTGAAGTCACTTTGCTTGCTTACTATGGTTTGACAAATGGTAGAGGCGTTACTAAAAGATATATCAGTAGGATATGCCTTTTGTTGACTATCCATATCATCTAAGCAGGAGCGCGAATATGGTTGATCAGATTCTTTTCTACGAGCCCGATGAGCCACACGGCTTCCTCTCCAACTTCTGTCATGCCCCCGTCGAAATATCTTCCCAATCTTGGCCCACCAGCGAACACTACTATCAAGCTCAGAAATTTGTTGATGCCCAACTGCAAACCAAAATTCAGAAAGCCCAATCGCCGGATGAAGCGTTCGCGTTAAGCCGTCAGTACGAGCATCTCGTTCGCAGCGATTGGGACAACATGAAGCTCTCAGTTATGGCGTTCATTGTGCGAGAAAAATTCCTCCAAAACCCGAAACTTGCTCAGAAACTGATGCGCACGGGCAATGCTTGCCTTACCGAGCATTCGCACAAGGACGCATTTTGGGGAGATGGGGGAGACGGTAAAGGTTTGAACCACCTAGGAGAAATTTTGATGAACGTACGCGCAGAGCTGCGACATGTCGAGCCTTACAATTTGGTTAAGTTCATCGACAAAGCTAAGCTGCCAACTCAGTGGGGCACATTCATGATGCACGGCTTCATCGAGACGGCTACAGGGAAGGAGCATCTCGCGCTGGTGTATGGCGACCCGACGTCTCAGCCTGCGCCATTGATTCGGCTCCATTCTGAATGTCTCACTGGGGACGCACTATTTAGCACCCGCTGCGATTGCGGTTTTCAGTTAAATCGTGCGTTGCAAAACATCGTCGAAGAGGGCTGCGGCGTGCTGCTCTATTTGCGTCAGGAGGGACGTGGCATCGGTTTAATCAACAAAATTCGCGCCTATCACTTGCAGGATGATGGTGCGGATACCGTTGAGGCGAATGAGCGTTTAGGGTTTGCTGCTGATATGCGAGACTATGCGTTTTG
>NZ_JAWOTK010000210.1:0-1354 GCF_033338855.1 Vibrio sp. Vb0937
GAAGATACGTTGATTTCACTCAACCAGTCAGGTACTGGCGTTACGATCAGTCTGACCGACGATGATGGCTCTGAAAGCTTTGTTTCACTTAAGCTGACTGGTATTCCGAATGACTTTGTTGTTGAGTCTAATTCATCCGATTACATTGTGAAAAACGCAGGCAATGGCGAGTGGAGCATTCAAGTTAAAGACTTGACGCAAACTTCTATCGACTTGAGCGATATTCAAATTAAGCCGCCAAAACACTTTAGTGGTGAAGTTGAAATCGGTATCTCTGTCTTCATTCAAGAAGAGTTGTTGAAAGTGCCTACCGAGCGAAACAGCAACTTTACGTTAGTCGTTAACCCGATTGGCGACGACGTGGATGTTAACCCAGATACCCAAGTCTCAGGCAATGAAGGCGAAGACATTACCATCAACGTGAATGCGCTGGTGGTGGATAACAAAGAGTCGATTGGCGACGGTGCAAATTATCAAGAGAATGATCCAGAAACATTGAGGGTTGAGATTTCAAATGTACCAGATGGTGCGAGCTTGTCACTTCCAGATGGAACGACATTTGTTGATCAAGGTAGTGGTGTTTTTGTCCTTGAAATCAATGCACAAGACCTAGATCAAATCGTCTTTAACTCTGGTGATAGAAACGACAATTCTTGGGCTGGCTCGCTTCATTTTAAAGTGCAAGCGGTCGATACCGGCCTAGACGGCAGCCAAAGCTTGGGTAATGCGGAAGAGTTTGATGTGTCCGTCGATGTTACTGCGGTAAACGACAGACCTGATTTCGTTAATGTTGTCGATGTGGAAACACCTGAAGACAACGCCTTATTGCTAAATAGCTTCGGTATCTCTGATGTCGATGCGGTACTTGATAACCCGAATGCAGAGTATGTTCTTAATGTAGCGGTAGATAGCGGGTATCTCGCATTGAACGCTAACGTTATCTCGAAATATGGTTTGACGGTTCAGGGTGACGGTACAGGAGCGGTTGAGCTAAAAGGTTCAGTCGCAGATCTCAATGCCGCCATTGCAGAAGGATTGATTGAGTTCAACCCTGATCTCAACTTCTTCGGCGATGTTACTGTGAACATTACAGTCGATGACCAAGGTAACGAAGGCATTGTTATTAGTGGTGTTGATGACACTTTAAACACCAACAGCAGCAGTTTTGTGATTGATGTTACAGCCGTGAACGATGCGCCTGAAACGTCGCCAGTTACCTTGACCAGTATTGGTGAAGACAGTGGTGTATTTGCAATTTCTGCATCAGATTTGCTTGTGAATGCCACTGATGTGGAAAACGACAACTTGACGGTGAGTAACGTCCAACTTGTAGACCCAAGTTCTGGCTCTTTGG
>NZ_JAWOTK010000211.1:0-1353 GCF_033338855.1 Vibrio sp. Vb0937
ATGTCCGCACCACCAAGGGTGTAGCCAGACAAAACCTGCGCAATCTGCATTACCTGTTCTTGATACAGAATGATGCCGTACGTCGGATCGAGGATTTCTTTTAGTGACTCGTGTTGCCACTTTTCATCGGGGTAAGAGATCGCTTCTCGGCCATGTTTACGGTCGATAAAGTTATCTACCATGCCCGATTGCAACGGACCCGGACGGAACAAGGCCACCAATGCGATGATGTCTTCAAAACAGTCAGGCTGAAGTCGTTTGATCAGCTCTTTCATACCACGCGATTCAAGCTGGAATACCGCAGTGGTCTCTGAGTTTTGGAGTAAACGAAACGAAGCCGGATCTTCCAAAGGTATCGACTCGATACGAACAGGAGGTTTACCTTCCTTCTCCAAGCGCGGGTTAATCAACCCTAATGCCCAGTCGATAATGGTTAGAGTACGTAGGCCCAAGAAGTCAAACTTAACCAGACCAGCAGTTTCTACGTCGTTCTTATCAAACTGAGTTACGGGGAAATGCCCTTCCGCATCCGCATAAATTGGCGCAAAGTCTGTAATCGTGGTTGGTGAAATTACAACACCACCCGCGTGCTTACCGGCGTTACGTGTACAACCTTCTAATAGGCGACACATATCGATGAGTTCTTTAACTTCCTCATCGGCCTCATAAAGCTCAGGCAGAGCAGGCTCGGCTTTAAACGCTTTTTCTAGCGTCATACCCGGATCTGGCGGAACCAGTTTCGAAATACGGTCAACGAAACCAAATGGGTGACCAAGAACACGACCAACGTCACGGATTACCGCTTTCGCCGCCATCGTACCGAATGTGATGATCTGAGATACGGCATCGCGACCGTACATTTCGGCAACGTGATCAATCACTTGGTCACGCTTATCCATACAAAAGTCGACGTCGAAATCGGGCATGGATACACGTTCTGGGTTCAAGAAACGTTCGAAGAGCAAGTCATATTCAAGCGGATCAAGATCGGTGATTTTCAGCGCGTAGGCCACCAAAGAACCGGCACCCGAACCACGACCAGGACCGACTGGAATCGCGTTGTCTTTCGACCACTGGATGAACTCCATTACGATCAAGAAGTAGCCTGGGAACCCCATTTGGTTGATTACGTCGAGTTCGATTTGTAAACGCTCGTCGTATTCTGGACGGCGCTTTTTGCGTTCTTCTTCATTAGGGAATAGGAACTCTAGACGCTCTTCCAAACCTTCTCGCGACTTCATGACCAAGAATTCAGTTTCTTCCATCCCTTCTGTTGGGAAGGCTGGCAAGAAGTATTCACCCAAACGAACGGTCACGTTACAACGCTTAGCGATCTCGACACTGTTTTCTAGC
>NZ_JAWOTK010000212.1:0-1353 GCF_033338855.1 Vibrio sp. Vb0937
AAGCAAATAACAAACTTCACATTAGAAAATATAGTGCGTCTTTTGTTAGTTATGCGACAATTATTTCAATACTCAATATCTCGTTTAAGTAACATTTAACAGAAATAATCACTATCTTTCTCCGCTAATGTGAGTACAAAATTATGTGGAATAAACTAAACAAATCTATGATGTTCTGCCAAATGATGTTTGGCTTATCATTTTATGGCGTGTTAGTGAGCTTAACTCGCTTTTTTCTAGAAGATCTAAATTACAACGAAGCCGATACGATGATGATCGTGGGCGCTTTTTCTGCCATTGGGCCATTGTTTGCCATCGCTGGCGGATTTATTGCGGATAAGTTTTTAGGAGCTTACCGCTCTCTGTCCATCGCCTTTCTGGCGTTCGCTGCGGGTTACGTTTTGCTGGTACTTGGTGCTTCGGCGACAAACGTTCCTTTATCGATGTGTGGTATCGCTCTAGCAAGCTACGGCCGTGGTTTGATGTCACCTTCTTACCCAAGTCTTTACAAACGCACTTTTAAATCACAAGAAGATTTCGAAAAAGGTTACCCAATCAACTATTCGGTGAACAATGTCGGCGCTTTTTTAGGCCAGTACCTGTTCCCGATGATCGTGCTGGTAATTGGCTTTAACGGCGGCTTTACCATCTCTGCCGTCATGGCAGGCGCTGCGCTTGTGATGTTATTGATGTTCAGAAAGGGCCTAACTGGTGTAGCCGCTGAACTTGACCAAAAAGCGGTAAGCTTGAAAAACTGGGTATTCTTCGCACTGATTTCCGTCGCCATGATCGCGTTGGTGTTCTTCATGTTCTCAAACATGGATATTGGTCAAAACATCGTTTATGCCATCGGTGGCGCTGCGATTCTTTACTTCGTCTCTTTAATGCTGAAAGCCAGCAAAGCCGAGTCATTGAAGATGGGCACCATCCTCATTGTGACCTTCTTGACTACGTGTTTCTTCGTCTACTACGGACAAATGATGACGTCAATGAACATGGTGGCAATCAATACTTTGAAAGGCTCACTGTTTGGCTTTATCCCACTTGAGCCAGAAGCAGCAATGGCAATGAACCCACTTTGGTGTATGGTTGGTGGCCCTATTGTTGCGGGTTTCTTCGGTATGCTTGAAAAACGCGACGTTCACCTTTCGACAGCGACTAAAATCGCGATGGCATTTGTACTCACTGCAATTGCATTTGGCATCCTAACGTTTGCGGTCACAACCGTTGGTGAAGATGTGGTGATCATGCCTGAAATCTTCTTGGCGATTCACTTCTTCCAAGCCATTGCGGAAGTTATCGTTGGTTCAATGGTTGTGGCATTCATTCTGTCTGTAGCACCAAAACACATCG
>NZ_JAWOTK010000213.1:0-1353 GCF_033338855.1 Vibrio sp. Vb0937
GATGACTTTATCAAGCATATGATGCGTGATAAAAAAGTGCTGTCAGGTCAATTGCGCTTAGTTCTACCAACCGGAATTGGCAGTGCGGAAGTGATAGCCGATACTTCACAAGAAGTGATTCAGCAGGCTATTGATTTCGGTCGCAGTATTTAACCTTGTAATGACGCCATCTGGCGTCATTCTTGTTGTTTAAGAAGGTTATTAGATGAGTTTTGCTCACGTTCTGGAATTAGATTCTCAAACCGAGTTATTGGATAGATTGGAGTTGTTGACCAACTTTGGATCCAACCTTATTGCGATCAATGGCCCTGATGGGTATGGAAAATCTTGGCTGGCGCAACGATACCTTGAGCTGGGTGCGAGTAACAAAAATCAATGTTTGTTACTTTGCCATGCGACCCAAGATGACGTGCAGCGTCGCGTCCTCATCTTGAGTCAGCTGGTTTCCGATGCATTGTTTAATCAACAAGAGCCTTTACTCGACAGTCTAGAGCGTATTCTCGAAGGTGAGCCTTGCGATATTGCGATTGTTATTGATGACGCTCATTTACTTAGTGAAACGCTCGTTTCGGAGTTATGGACGTTAGTCTTAGAGGCGCATGAAAAGCCGAACTGGACGATCAACGTGTTGCTTTTTACTCAGTCTGGGCGTTTGGAATCGGTCTTGTCTCGGTTGAGTTATGGGCAAGAACTTAAGCCAGTTGAACTTGATATCGATATGCTATCCGAAGTGGAAGCGCGTCGTTTCTTCGAATCACTAGTGGTTAGGTATGTCGATGACGATGCGGAGAAACGTGTTCGAGATGCATTTAAGAAAGTCGACCCGATTCCGGGTGACATCATGGCATTAGGAGAGATGAAAGTGGAAAAAAGGATCATTATCCGTTCAATTGTCGGATCGCCACTCAACATCGCATTAGTGGTTTTGGTGCTACTGTTGCTGGCCGCTGGTGGTTATTGGTGGATGTTTAATCAGCCAAGCCCAGATGACAAAGCGCAGCAGATCACGGGAAGCATCGAGCAAACTGCCATTCCGACACTCACTGAGCCGACTCTTTCGCCATCAGAATCTAATTTAACCTCAGTGACTGACGGCTTGCCAAATGATGGCGATTTATCAGATGCGACTGACGATTCCAACTCATTGCCACCAACGGTGACAGAAGAAGTAGCAAGCGTCGGGAATGATGATACCCAGCAGCGTGTTGTGATTGAATCTGACGTGGTTGATGCTCTGTTAGAAGGTAAGCCTGAGCAAGCGAATACAGACAATATTAAAGCGTTAGTAGAAGGGGCTGAACCTCAAGCGAAAACCCAGTCAGAGACAAACTCTTCTTTGATTAAAGTGGTGAA
>NZ_JAWOTK010000214.1:0-1352 GCF_033338855.1 Vibrio sp. Vb0937
CCATACATTTCGATACTTAACCTTTATTTTTTGACTCGTTATGCTGCACGCATGAGAGGTGCGACTTATTTGCTTAACTAACGCTTCGGTGACTTGTGTTTTTTCAAGTAGCCGATGAAAAATCCCAAAAGCAGATAAAGCCTCTTATATTTCACTTCGTTTTAATCAAAATAATAAAGTTAATTACACATGAAAAAAGCTGTCCTTTTGTTAGCTGCTGTTTCAGCATTCGCGCAAGCAAATCAAACTGATGTCGAGAAAAAAGACGTATCAGGCTTTTACCTTGGTGGTGGTATCGGGGTTACAACTGTCTATGACGACAGTGTTTGGCCGTATGCGGTTAATCTGGATTCTAACGACTCCACATACAAACTGTTTGGCGGTTACCAGTTCAACCGTATCGTCGCAATCGAAGCGCAATACACACGCTACGGTGATATTTTTGACAAGTTTGAAGATGCACCACGCACAATGGTAAAACCTGAAAACATCGCTCTAATGGCGAACCTAGGTTACACGTTTGACAGTGGCTGGCGTCCGTTTGCGACGGTCGGCCTTGGTCGTACCGAACTTGATTTTGGCTCTTCGTCAAAAGCAGAAACGTCATTCCGTGCAGGTGTTGGTGGCGAATACTCACCTAAAGCGATCGAGAATCTGAATTTCCGCATCGCGTATGAAGTAGACACATTTGTAATTGACGAAACTTACGATGACTTAACCATCATGCTCGGATCACTTTACGCTGGCGTCTCTTACAAGTTCTAAAACGAAAAAAGCCCTGAGGAAATCCCTCAGGGCTAGGCAGGAAGCTGACTTAGATAAGTCAGGAGTCCTTATGCAGTGGTCGGTTTAATCCTAAATAGAATCGCAAACATTACTGGTACAACAATCAATGTTAGTACCGTTGCAAAACCAAGACCTGCCATAATCGTAATCGCCATTGAGCCAAAGAAAGCGTCAAACACGAGTGGTATCATCCCTAGAATCGTTGTCAGCGCCGCCATGCTTACTGGACGCACACGGCTGATCGCGCTATCTACAATCGCAAGATACGGATCTTTGCCAGACTCTAATTCCAAGTTAATTTGATCAAGTAACACAATGCCGTTTTTCAAAATCATCCCGCTCAAGCTCAGCAATCCAAGGAATGCAGTGAAGCTGAATGGCATGTTAGTTGTCAGTAGACCGAACGCCACACCAATAATGGAAAGCGGAACCGTAAACCAAATCACCAACGGTTTTTTGATTGAGTTAAACAGTAAAATGGTAATGATGAACATCAGCAAGTAGCCCATCGGCAGAGAACCAAATAGCCCTTCTTGCGCATCTTTCGATGATTCGTATTCCCCACC
>NZ_JAWOTK010000215.1:0-1350 GCF_033338855.1 Vibrio sp. Vb0937
AAAGCGGGTCGCACCGTTCAAGGTGGCAGTACCTTAACGCAGCAGCTAGCGAAAAACTTATTTCTAACCCGTGATAAAACGCTGTGGCGTAAGGTGCGTGAAGCTTATATTGCGCTTATTCTTGATTACCGTTACAGCAAAGACCGCATTTTAGAAGCCTACCTCAATGAAGTGTATTTGGGCCAAAGCGGCGGCGAAGCGATCCACGGTTTTGGCTTAGCATCACGCTACTACTTTGGTCAGCCAATCCAAGAGTTGCGAATTGATCAACTTGCGATGCTGGTGGGCATGGTGAAAGGACCGTCGTACTACAATCCTGTTCGCTATCCTGAGCGCACTAAAGAGCGTCGAGACTTGGTGCTTCGTTTACTGATGCAACAAAACATGCTCACATCGCAGCAATATGAACAAGCTGTGAGTCGACCTCTTGATACACAAAGCAAACCACGTATTGCGAGCCGTCAGCCTGCATACTTCCAGCAATTGAATATCGAGCTGAAAGAGAAGGTCGGTGATCGCTTCAAGGCTGAAACTGGTCTGCGCGTGTTTACGTCTCTTGATCCTGTATCTCAAAGTAAAATGGAGCAGGCTATCGCGAAGAAAATACCGGATTTAGCGAAGCGAGGCGGTAAAGAACTCGAAGCTGCTGCCGTGGCTGTTGATCGCCACAGTGGTGAAATTCGTGCCATGGTTGGTGGTAAACGCGTGGGTTATGAAGGCTTTAACCGTGCGCTTAATGCTAGTCGTCCAATTGGTTCGTTGGTCAAGCCGGCAATTTACCTGACCGCGCTTGAACAGCCAGACAAATACAATTTGGGGACGACGCTGCACGACACCCCTCTAAGTTTGAAAGGTAGCAAAGGCTCGGTATGGACTCCGCGTAACTACGACCGTAAATATCGTGGTGATGTGCCACTTTACCTTGCGCTTGCGAAGTCATTGAATGTACCAACGGTAAGGTTGGGGATGGAGCTTGGTATTCCTGAAGTATCTGGCACACTTGAACGCTTAGGCGTCAACAAAGATGAGATTCGTCCTGTGCCTTCTATGTTCTTGGGCTCGTTTTCATTGACGCCATTTGAAGTGGCGCAAATGTACCAAACACTGACTAACTCGGGTAAACGTGCTAAGTTGACCGCGCTTCGTTCCGTCATCGATATGGACGGTAACGTGCTTTATCAATCGTTGCCTCGCTCCTCTCGCGCGGTTGATGAACAAGCGGCTTGGCTAACGACTTACGCGATGAAACAAGGTGTCGCACAAGGTACGGGCCGCTACCTTCAAAGCCAATTCGCTTGGGCTGCGTTGGCGGGTAAAACGGGCACCAGTAACGATACTCGTGATAGCTGG
>NZ_JAWOTK010000216.1:0-1349 GCF_033338855.1 Vibrio sp. Vb0937
ATTGCCTCATTCGGCTTAGCATTCTGCGATGAAGTTTGGCAGCTACTGACACTGCGCTTTGTGCAAGCAATCGGCGTGTGTGCTCCTGCGGTTATCTGGCAAGCGATGGTAATCAAGCGTTACTCCAGCAGTAGCCAGCAAATTTTTGCAACCATCATGCCGTTGGTGGCACTATCACCAGCACTTGCACCTCAACTGGGTGTGGTTTTAGCGGATAGCTTTGGTTGGCACAGTATTTTTATCGCATTAACGCTTGTTGGCGTGGTGCTGGTTGCTGCCACCATGGCACAAAAGAACGAACAAGCCGAAATCAAACAAACCAGCATGTCTGCGGATATTAAAGCGTTACTAGGTTCAAAAACTTACCTAGGTAACGTGTTTATGTTCGCAACCGCTTCGGCAGCGTTCTTTGCTTACCTTACTGGTATGCCAGAAATCATGGCGCAACTAGGCTATGAAGCCAAAGACATTGGTCTGAGCTTCATCCCTCAAACCATTGCGTTTATGGCTGGTGGCTATTTAGGTAAAGTCGGCGTACGTAAGTTTGGTGATGAGAAAGTATTACGCCAGTTAATCGGCCTGTTCAGCGTTGCTGCATTGCTGATTTTCGTCGCTTCACAGTGGGAGCTCACGTCAATCTGGCCAATTCTTGCGCCATTCTGTTTGATTGCGGTAGCGAATGGGGCGTTGTACCCAATCGTAGTAAACCGTGCATTGGCAAGTGCGAAGCAAAGCCCTGCAACCGCAGCTGGTTTGCAAAACAGCCTGCAAATTACCGTGAGCAGCCTATCAAGCGCACTAGTAGCAGCGATGGCAAGCCAAGCTCAAATGGTTACGGGCGTGGCAATCGTCATTTGTATGGGTGGCTTGTGGATGGGTTACATTCTGTCGAATCGTGAACTCTCTAAGCATTTCACTACACCTGACAACGCTCGCGTCGTCAGCGAAGATGAACTTTAAGTCTGTACTTCAGTCCATCCGATCATAATAAGAGCCGCGTAATGCGGCTCTTTTCATTTATAAACTTTTCAGTCCCCACTTCTGAGCAGTCTGCTTAAAGAAGCCTTGTGTTTTTTTCAACTCCACCCAGTGGTTGATGTAGTTAATCCAGACTTGGTCGTCTTGTGGTAACAACATGGCGATTGGAGTCGGTCTGCGAGGAGCTTTCACAGGCACAATCGCCAACTGTTTGAACTTGTCCACCAGCGTCGCCGCTTCCACATTGGAAGTCACAGACACGTCCGCTCTGCGAGCCAACAGCTCTTGGAAATCACGCGCGGGGGCTTCAATCACAATATGCTGCGCCGATGGAAAGAACTCTTTCACCATTTTCTCTTGTACCGTACCTA
>NZ_JAWOTK010000217.1:0-1348 GCF_033338855.1 Vibrio sp. Vb0937
GCGAATGGGTACTCAAAGACGCCTGTTTACAAGGGACAGACTGGCTGGCGAGAGGCGTTCAATTTGGCAAAGTTGCAGTCAATGTATCAGCACTTCAACTGCAACAGTCGCGCTTCATCAACAAGCTCAAAACCATCCTTCGTGAAACGGGATTCCCGGCGCATCACTTGGAGCTGGAAATTACCGAAAGCTTTTTGCTTATCGATCCAAAACTGGCCATCGCATCGCTAAATCAGCTGTGTGAACTCGGAATCGAGATTTCGTTGGATGACTTCGGCACAGGCTATTCTTCGCTGTCATACCTCAAAGGTTTGCCAATCAACAAACTGAAAATCGACCGCTCGTTTGTCAGTGATGTGCCTAACGACAACGACAGCAACGCCATTGTTAACGCCATCATTGCGATGGGCACGACGCTTTCACTCAAAGTCGTGGCGGAAGGCATCGAAACGCCAGAACAAGTGGCTTACTTGGTCGACAAAGGTTGTAGCTACGGTCAGGGATATTTATTCAGCCCACCCGTTGCGGCGGAAAAGTTATTTAACTAAGCACAACGTTCAATACACTGGCAACTTTGCGGTTAGATGTTCGTCGAACCGCAAAGCGCCAAACGATCCGCTAAAATGTTGATGCACACCAACAGCGGCACGCCAATCAACAGCCCCATTCCACCCCACAACCAACCCCAAAAGACCAGCCACATAAAGATGACTAACGGGTTGAGGTTAAACCGCCTCCCTAGCAAAGTTGGGGTGACAAACTGACTCTCGATTAAATTCAGCAACAGATATATCGACACCACTGTCAGCATAAAACTGACCGAATCTAGCTGCAAATACGCGACAAAACCAAAGCTCACCATCGAAATCACTGGTCCCAAATACGGCGCGAAATTCATTACCCCCGCAAACGCACCCCATAGAAATGGGTCTTCAAGGCCGAGGACAAAAAACACCAATCCAACACACAAGCCTAAACCCGCATTGACCAAAGTAATGGTGCCGATGTAGCGCGATAAATCTTTCTGCAGAGCCTGCACCAACTCCACCGCCTGACGTTGTTTCGAAAAACCACGCAAACGCGATACCGATTTACGAAACAGACTTCGACCATGATTAAGCATGAAATACACCATAAACAGCACAATCATCGCCTGAGTTAACAGCGTTGGTGTGGTGGTCGCGAGCGCTTTCAGCAGAGAAAACACCGTGTTGTTGCCCATCTCGTCAATGTTCATGTCACTGGCAAGCTCAAGCGGCGCGTTCATGTGCTCTGACGACGCTTTGGTCACTTCATTCACTTCTTGCGAAACGTTTTGGACGATGCTTGGCAACTCAGCCCACCATTG
>NZ_JAWOTK010000218.1:0-1344 GCF_033338855.1 Vibrio sp. Vb0937
ACTAATCTTGTCCTTTATGGCGTTATTTGTGATCTCTGGCCTGTTGTTTTTTCCAATCGATAACGAAACCCGTCAAGTTCTTATCGGTCTGGATTTCATAATCTGTAGTATTTTTCTATTGCAGCTCACCATTGATTTGATCCGCTCCACAGATCGACGTTCATTTATTAAGCTGCATTGGATAGATTTTGTGGCCAGCATCCCAATGATCGAGCCATTACGCTTTGCTCGCATCTTTCATATTTTGCGCGTGGTGTTGGTGCTGCGCTCTTCAAAGTTCATTCTGCATCAGCTCAAAGAAAACCGCCGAGAAACCACTGTCGCGTCCATATTGCTGTTGATGGTGATCCTCATAACGCTCGGTTCCACCGCCATGCTGTTTATCGAAGCCAAAAACCCAGCTGCGAACATCCGTACTGGAGCTGATGCTTTGTGGTGGGTCTTTGTGACCATCTCCACTGTGGGTTATGGCGATCATTATCCAGTGACCTCTGGAGGAAAGTTTTTAGCCGTCATCATCATCGTTTGTGGAGTGGGGATCTTCGGTATGATCTCTGGTGTGATTACGTCGATTTTAACCGCTCCGACTAAACAGCAAGATCACCGTTCTAAGAACAAAGAGCGGATGTTAGAACAGCTATTAGAACAGCAAGAACAAATCCTTGAGCGACTAACTCTTATCGAAGAGGAAATGCAGCAACGCAAAATTCAGACAAAAAAATAGGACCTATCGGTCCTATTTCTCTTTAAATTAATGAAGATAACGCTACTTTGCGCTCGCTTGTCTTATTTTTCACGCCAGTACGGCTGAGTCTCTACGCTGATTGCTCTTGTTTGATCCATTGCATGAAGAATCGAACGCTCTTGGCGGTGCAGCCAACGCTCTAGCTGTTCTTTCTCTTCATTTTCCAGCATATCGACCAAAGGCAACAGATGGTTCAGCATCAACAGATCATCAATGCCATGCACTAAGTCAGCCCAAGGAAGACGGAAGCTATTACGCTCGTCGAAGTTGTACAAGCTCGCAAAACCAATTCCAGTGTAAAGGTTACGCAGCAGACGGTAACGCTGATCCACATACTCTTGCGCAGACAAATCACGCTCTGCAGGGAAAGCTTCCATCCGCTCTGCCCAAGTGAGATCTCATTGCGTCACAGAAAACGGCATGATGTTGCTTGCCATCTTCTCGCGCGCTTTCTTCTCCAAGAATGGCTGCCAGCCACGCGCTAAGATCCAGCGGCTAAGATCCAGCAGTAATCCTGTGTAACGCGCCGAACTCAACAATGTCAGCATCTCTTCACGACTTGGCAACTCTTCCAACTGTTGAGTCAACTCGGAGACAAG
>NZ_JAWOTK010000219.1:0-1344 GCF_033338855.1 Vibrio sp. Vb0937
GTGGCTGCCTGCTTCAAGTACGCCTGTTACTGAGTACATGCCGTTGCCAATGAAAGTCATTGCCCAGTCGCTGTTGTCTGACCAATTGTTCATTGTGCCTTTCACGTAAACCACGGTTTCACCGAAAGGAGGAATGCTCGATACGTCTTTGTTGTCTGTATTTACTGGCAGACCCGCACCTTGCGCGCCGTCTTGTGGCTGTACGAATACCGCAGTAGTCAGTGCTGGCACAGTGAAGGTTTCATTTGCGAAGCTTGCGCCTTTCACGATGTCATCTGCAGAGTTTTGTTGAACTTCATGCAGCTCGAAACCTGTCGCGCCTTTCACGACAAATGATTTCTCTGTTGATGTTGAGTTCACCACAGCAACGATCGCATCGTATTTCGAATCCAAATCGGCACCTGCTGATTTACCATCGTCGATAGACATAACGATCAAGCCTTCCACTTGGTCTTTACCAACGTTGCGGAAGTCAACACGGTTCATGACTTCTTGAGCGGTATCTAAGCGGAACAGTTCACTTGAACTACGGATTTTTAGTAGTTCTAGGAATTGTTGTTTGGTTAGCTCAATGTCGGTTGCATCTGGCTTCGCTGTCGTATCAGAAACGATCTTCTTGATCAGCTCCCAGTTTGCGCCGTCTTTGTCTTCACGAGGCAGACCTACGTTCCAGTTGTTGTCACTGCCGTCGAAGAAGACGCGGTTGAACCAGTCACCAGAATCGTAAGAGTCGCGCTGCATCGATTTAGAACGCAGCAGCTCAGAACCCATGTGGATGAATGGGATACCTTGGCCAAGCATTACTGTTGATAGCGAGACTGATTGCATGCGTGCACGATCTGCAGAAGGAGTCGCAGTCGCAATCTTGTACGCGTTGTTATCCCACAGTGTTTGGTTATCGTGCTTAGACACGTACGAGATGTTTTCTGATGGCACTTTTGTGTAGCCTGCTGGCGCACCATTGTAATCAACGTTCTTACCTAATTTTGTGTCGCCTTTGTAGTCTAGAAGAACGAAGTCAGCCAAGTTACCCGCCATGCCTAGACGAACCAAATCTTGGTTGTGTAGACGACCATTCACCGATTCTGCGTCCACTTTGGTTTCTTCATTCGCGTAAGCCGCGTTACCAAAACCTTGGTTGAAGCGAAGTGGGTGCTTACCTTCTGAATCGACACCGCCATCAAATGGGCTACCACCACGAACAGCGTCACGCAGACGATCCGAGAACGTACCGATTTCAGTGCCAGCCATGTTTAGCTGAGTGGCTTGATCAAAACGAGCGTTGTTAGACACTTCACCGAAGTCCCAACCTTCACCGTAGAACAAGGTGTTTTCGTCAATCTT
>NZ_JAWOTK010000220.1:0-1344 GCF_033338855.1 Vibrio sp. Vb0937
GTTTATACTGGTTTCATATCGGTAGCTTTATGTATGATGGGTAAGTTTGTCTTTTAACCAGTCATGAAAAAGTGCCACTTTTCTTGACGTTAACCGGAAGTTTGGGATCACCACATAATAGCCATAGCCGCTGTGAAGCTTTAGATTCCCAATATGTTGGATGTCACCACGCAAAATAGAAAATGGCGCCATAAAATCGGGCAGCAAAGCCAAGCCCTTCTCCATTCTCACGGCTTCACACGCCAAATAAAAATGCTCAAACCCGACGGAGTGATAGGTGATTGGGCACTCTAAATCGTTCTCCTGTTTGAACTGCTCCCACAGGTGCGGGCGAGTCGTTTGCGGAATAAATGGGTAATGGCTGATGGCTTGGTTGTCTGACAGTTTTGGTAGGTTGGTGTTGCCAATCAGCAACAAGGTTTCCTCACATAAGAGCTGGCTATATTCATAATGAGTAGAAAGAGGCAAACACCGCACATGCAGATCACTTTCGCCATGAATGTTTTTAACTGCGCCATCTCCGGTAAGAATTTTCACGCGAATATTTGGATGGCGCTGGTGGAAATCATCGATACTTGGCACCAGCCAAAGACTGGCAAATGAGGGTGTGACATCGACAACCAACAGCTCTTGATCGGTATTGGTCTGAATTAGGCTGGCGGTTGCGTGCTGAATGAGCTCTAGAGCTTCTGTTATTTGGGGTAAATAGCGCTTTCCTTCCTCTGTTAGCTCCACGCCGTTTAACCCTCGATGAATGAGAGGAAGCCCAACGAGTTGCTCTAAAGATGCCATCTGTTTACTGACCGCTCCTTGTGTTACGCATAGGTCATCGGCGGCTTTAGAAAAGCTGAGATAGTTAGCCACAGCAACAAAAGTCCTCAATGCACGAATGGAAGGGTACTCACTGCCTTTTATCATTCTTTCAATTCCATTGAATTTGATTAGGCACAGAGTAGAGGATTTGTGCTTTTAAGCAAAGCAAGGCACGACGGATGTGTGATTGGCTTCCTTTCTAGTAAACACGCAATGCGATATTTCAATGACTATTTAACAACTCAAGAATATTCACGCTGTGTATTTTTATTTTGAAAAAACTACAAATTAGCGAGAAGCTTTTTCACTAGTTATATTTATCCTACATTTATATTGTTTGTGTAAGGTAAATAAATAGCCTGTATTTTGTTTTTTGTACGAGTGTTTTTAGCTAATTGTCAGAATTTTATTAAATTAAAATAGCTTTTCATGAATTTAATATTGGCATTGCTTTTGCTATTTATGATTGGAACTTTCGATAATCAATTAATTTAGGAGAACGAAATGAAAAGCAATGTTGTTACTCTGGTT
>NZ_JAWOTK010000221.1:0-1342 GCF_033338855.1 Vibrio sp. Vb0937
TAACTTTATTGAGCATAATGAGCGTGTTGCAAAAAGCGATGGGTTTAAGGTTATCACAATTATTTACCAATCATATCGGCAAGCAAGGTCGAACGACTTGAGCTTTACGACAACTTGCGTATTATTTTCTGCGTTTCCATCTTTATCTGACTTTTTATGAGCTTATTGATTTCACGACAAGGCACGCCTCAAAAGCGCGCGAAATGGCTGCTAGCAATGATTGGCTGGGTCATCGTCGTGTGTCTGATGCAAAATTCTGGTTTGGTTTTGGCATGCTCGATGAGTGATGACCAAACCTTGGTTTCTGCTTTATCTAGCGATGATGCTCATGTTGTGAAAGCTGATAAAGTCAAAGAGCCGAGTAAGTGTGAACTGTCTGAAAAGTTGATTCAGTTTACCCAGCATCAGCTCGAAGCCTTCATTGTCGTTTTGTTCATTGGCATTGTTTTAGCCGCAGTTTGGCGATGCAGTGCCTTTGTTAACGCAAGGCAATGGACTGAGCCCATCTACGACAAACATCGAATTCATCTTACCTTTTGTGTGTTCCGAGAATGACAAGTGATTCTGGCCGAAAACGCCAGCCATTTTCTACACTTGTTATTAATTAGGAATCACTATGAATCATATTACTAAAGCGACTCAACTCGCGTCCATGTTCTTTATGGCGTTGGTATTGGGTTTGTTCTCTCTTAATCTCTCGGCGCAAACTACCGATACGGGATGGATGACCAATCCACAGCGTCCGCCTGTGCAAACGCGTTTTGTTTTGAATGGTCAGCAAGATCCGCAAGCAAAAACGCTCACTGGTTATTTGGATGTTAAGCTGAGCGGAGACTGGAAAACTTATTGGCGATCGCCGGGCGAGGGTGGTGTCGCGCCATCGATAGATTGGCAAAACTCGCAAAACCTAAGCAAGGTTGATTGGCAATGGCCATATCCGCACAAGTTCGAGTTATTGGGCATTGAGACTCTCGGTTACAAAGGTGACACTTTGTTCCCAATGACGCTGCATATCGACAATATGTCGAAACCCGTCACGATTGATGCAGTGCTCACGCTCTCTTCCTGCACCACCATCTGTGTGTTGACGGACTATCAAATTCAACTGACCTTCCTGCCTTCTGAGCTGCAAATCGACGAGCAGGTGATGTTCAGTTACGCCCAAGCGGTGAGCAATGTGCCCCAGCCATCGCCGTTTATTGATGTCACTCAAGCAAGTTGGGATGCAAACCAATCGAAGTTGCAAATCAAGCTCACGAACACTCAAGGTTGGAACCAACCACAAGTGTTGGTGGACGGTGTCGATGAGGCAACGCGAGACTATAGCTTCAAGCTTGAAGGT
>NZ_JAWOTK010000222.1:0-1339 GCF_033338855.1 Vibrio sp. Vb0937
TCCTCGTTGGGTGGAATATGGCGCGTTTCTACTTGCCCTTCTCGCGGGCTGCGTCAATGCCGTTGGTCTTCTCGGCTTTCAACATCAAGCGATAACGCATCTTTCCGGAACCGTAACTCAGCTAGGGAATAGCCTATTAACAGGTATGGATAATTCCATTCACCTGCTCTTTATCGTATTCAGCTTTTTGATTGGCTCTGCGTTTAGCGGCTTCTTTATTGAGAGTAGCGCTTTAAAGCTTGGCCGACGCTATGGTGTGGCACTTTGTATTGAAGGGAGTTTGTTACTGTTAAGTTTAGGCTTCTTGGTCGAGGGCGACTCCTACGGCCAATACTTAGCGTCAGCAGCATGTGGTTTGCAGAATGCGATGATCACCACTTTTAGTGGCGCAGTTGTCCGAACGACACACATGACGGGGATCATTACCGACCTTGGCATTATGATTGGTGAGAGCTTACGAGGACGTCAATTTGACCGCCGTAAAGCTAAGTTGTTTCTATTCATCTTCTTTGGTTTTTTACTAGGCGGGAGCGTCGGCGCTGCCTTATTTATGGCTTATGGCTTGTATGCTCTGGTATTTCCTGCAATTTTAGCCTTTGGTATCGCGCTAATTTACTGGGCTTACCTTTACTCCATCAGTCGCAACCAAAACGCTTAATTTCAAGCAACGGATTCAGCCATCAATGCATGAATCCGTTGCGACTCTGCTTCATTCCAATCCACCTTCGACTGTCTCAACTTTCTTTATATAACACTCAATACAGCCTTCTATAGCC
The DNA here is from genome assembly GCF_033338855.1 of Vibrio sp. Vb0937. Classification (NCBI taxonomy): domain Bacteria; kingdom Pseudomonadati; phylum Pseudomonadota; class Gammaproteobacteria; order Vibrionales; family Vibrionaceae; genus Vibrio; species Vibrio sp. Vb0937. Next base: position 777 of record NZ_JAWOTK010000222.1, read on the forward strand.
CTTAGTACTATTAAGGTTAAGCCTAAAAACCAAGGTAATTTACGTGAGATCGTAATCACATTTGCCCGTCTTTTTATTATTCCAGTCACACTGCGCCCCATAAGAATCTGCACAGCACGCCTCTCGTGCTACAATTTTCTAACACACGCAACATTTTCATATACACAATGGCGTTATTTGGCAATTTATCCGATAAATCGGCTGAATAACTACATGTATTTAATGAATAGTATTGCAATGGATGCAGTTTGCGGGTACCCTCCGCATCACTGTGATTAAATACGGATGTTTAGTGAATATTTATGTCATGGAATATGGCGAGTATTGACTAGTAGTAACACGAGAAAACTATGCATAACAACACCAATGCTACTGAAGCACCTAAGGGCAACTTTTGGATGTTCTTCATTCCATCCCTAATCGGTCTTCTGCTGTTTATGGCGCCTATTTCTTACAATGGCGACCTCACTATCCCTGTTGCAGTCATGGCAAAAGTCATTCCTGCCTTACTTGGCGATGCACTTATTGCTATCGTTACCGCTATTATCGCTTTCATGGCTGTC
>NZ_JAWOTK010000223.1:0-1338 GCF_033338855.1 Vibrio sp. Vb0937
TTGACGGGGAAGCAGCCTCATTATTGCGGCAAGATTGATATCTACAGTGAGGATATTCGTCAAAACATTGAAGCCGACATTCTAAAACTGCCAGAAGGCTCTGGCTTAGATGTGATGTACATCTTTAATGTCGGTGGTGGAGCTAACGCCGCGCGTATTCATAACCTAGAAACTGCGGTAGAAGTACTCTCAAGTTATGCATTCGATGGTGATAGAGACCAGTTGCAGAAACTCAAAGAGCTTGGTGGCGAGTTTACTCGTTTGGCTGATAAGGCTTTGGGCAACAAAAAAGATAAGCAAGATTTGATGCGTGAAGTGTTGGTCGATGCCATGACGCATGCATTGGACTATTGGGAGTCTGTTACGGGTGAAAGTAAATTTGCGTTTGCCGAACAAAGTGGACTGTGGCGCGTCTACCTCGACCGAAGCACACTGCAAACCCGCACGCTCGATAAATACATGCGTATCGAAACTCTGCCTAAAACACCGCGCTGGAGAACGGTTCTGAGTTCAATTGAGTTTATTCTTGAACACTGTAAAGAACAGAGCCCTGAACGTGCTTACATCGAAGCACAGCGCGACAAATTGCAAAGACTGCTCACTAGCTAAACCTCTCATAAAATACAAGCCTCGCTCAATGCGGGGCTTTTTATACCTATTGTTTTCTGCCTATGGGTGGTACGCACTCTCCCCTCTCAAAAAACAAAATGCACGACATGTAAACGGTGAATGTATGCTCCTATGCACTCAACGAACTAGTACGAGCTGACATTTTCACAAACACCATTAATCTTAGCGACGGCCTCAAGCACTCTTCTTAATTGAGCTCATTTCCTAGCGGCTCCGGCGGAACTCTCCTCTTCTTAAAACGAAAAGACACCGTAGCTAAAAAGTGTTGTATTGCACTATTTATCAACCCGCCACTCTTCTTTGATAAATGGGAAATTAGACTTCATTTTTCTTGTAAAAAAAGCATCATCCCCCCCTTAATTTCGCGGGTAAAAAAGACGATTTTTCATATTCCAAACGGAAATTGACCAACAATTGACAGAGATTGCGAAGTCAATCACAACAGAACGGCAGATTAAATTTCACCTGATTAATTAACGCTTTCAGCGCATGTGAGCTAGATCTCCGAACCTTACAAAGACAGAAAGAACCCCTTAAACACCTAAACCTCAATGTTAGCAACCACTAACACACAAGAAAAACACGGATATAAACTGCGACACATATCAATGTTCATTTTTCAACCAAGAACGAGCTAAAAGCAAACAAAATGACGTTTATGACGTGGGCGGGTGTGTTTTTAACGTTTTTAACGGGAATCGAGTTTGA
>NZ_JAWOTK010000224.1:0-1337 GCF_033338855.1 Vibrio sp. Vb0937
CACGGTTTGCGGCGTTTCCCATGTACTTTGGACAGGGAAACCAACGCAAGACGGCGCAACGGCTCGCAATGCCGTTTTTTATGGCGATAAAGCGCTCGACCGATCGCCATGTGGAACCGGCACGAGCGCACGTATGGCGCAATGGCACGCGAAAGGAAAACTCAAATCAGGCGAAGATTTCGTGCATGAAAGCATCATCGGCAGCCTATTTAACGGCCGTATTGAGGGCATCACCGAAGTAAACGGGCAAACGGCGATTTTGCCGAGCATTGAAGGTTGGGCACAAGTGTATGGACACAACACCATTTGGGTCGATGACGAAGACCCGTACGCGTACGGATTTGAAGTGAAATAAGGACAGTAAGGAAGAACAATGAATTCGCAAAACTCACAGGTGTTTTACGCCACCAACGCCTTTACCGGTGAACTATTAACGACGGCGTTTCCCGTTCATGGCGAGATAGAAGTTAACCAAGCTGCAGAAGCTGCAGCCAAAGTTGCACGCAGCTTTCGCCGACTCAGCAACGAAAAGCGCGCCAACCTACTCTGCTCTATTGCGTCAGAGTTGGAAGCAAGACGTGAAGATATTGTCGCGTGTGCACATTTAGAAACAGCGCTTCCACAGGCACGTTTAGAGGGGGAAGTCGGCAGAACGGCGAACCAGCTACGATTGTTCGCAGATGTTGTAAAATCGGGCAGTTATCATCAAGCTATCTTCGATACACCAAATCCTGAACGCCAACCTCTACCAAAGCCTGACATTCGTCGCCAACAAATTGCCATTGGCCCTGTCGCCGTCTTTGGCGCTTCGAACTTTCCGTTAGCATTCTCAGCCGCGGGTGGCGATACCGCATCTGCACTTGCGGCTGGCTGTCCGGTTATTGTTAAAGGTCATACCGCGCACCCGGGAACGAGCCAAATCGTCGCCGAATGTATTGAAAACGCACTGAATAAAGAAGACCTGCCTTCAGCTATTTTTACTTTGCTTCAAGGTAACAAACGTGAACTTGGCCAAGCGTTAGTGACACATCCAAAGATTAAAGCCGTTGGGTTCACAGGCTCAGTTAGTGGAGGGCGTGCCTTATTCAACCTTGCTCAACAGAGACCGGAGCCGATCCCTTTTTATGGAGAACTCGGCGCCATTAACCCAACCTTTATTCTCCCAGAAGCGATGAAGAACAACGCTTCACTTGCAGAGCAGTTTGTCGCATCAATGACCATGGGTTGCGGCCAGTTTTGTACAAAACCGGGAGTAGTGTTCGCGTTGAGTACTCCAGAAACACAAGCCTTTATCGAAACCGCTCAGGCTTTGATTCGTCAACAGTCCCCTTCTACAC
>NZ_JAWOTK010000225.1:0-1333 GCF_033338855.1 Vibrio sp. Vb0937
ACTGCAAAAGAACATTGAAGAGTTGTTGGTTGCACCTGTGCCAAACTACGTCATCATCGCAGGTTATGTCATGGGTGGTGTAACCCGTGGCTTGCTGGTTGGTGCTATTGTGACGTGCGTGTCGCTGCTGTTTGTGGATCTACAGGTTGAGCACTGGGGCATTATTGTGGCGACGGTATTTATGACGTCGGTGGTGTTTGCTCTTGGTGGATTGATCAATGCGGTTTACGCAAAGACGTTTGATGACATCTCAATCATTCCTACGTTTGTATTAACGCCGCTTACCTATCTTGGCGGTGTGTTTTATTCGATTAGCCTGTTGCCTGAGTTTTGGCAAGGTGTATCGAAAATCAACCCAATTGTTTACATGGTGAATGCATTCCGTTACGGATTTTTAGGCGTATCGGATGTCGGTATCGTGACTTCATTTAGTGTACTTGGTGTGTTTGTTGTGGTGCTGTACGCCATTGCCCACTATTTGGTAACAAAAGGGATTGGGCTACGAAGCTAAGCCATGCTCATAAAGAAAAGAGCAGCGATTTACGCTGCTCTTTTGCATGCACAACAATACATACCCATACAATCTTCCGGTTTTTATCATGATAGGTTTCAATCATTTGTAATAAATGAGTGATCCTATGAATATTGTCCCGCCGCCGCTTTTTTCCTATCAGTTACTTAAGCCCAAATATTGGTCTGTTTGGCTGGCATTTGGATCTCTAGCAATCATTGTTAATGTACTGCCGTATGTGGTTTTACGAATCTTAGGTAGAAGCATCGGTTGCGTTGCGATGCAGTTAATGAAGCGCCGATACAAGATCGCTTTGCGTAATCTTCAGCTATGTTTTCCTGATTACACAGATTGGCAATGCAAGGATGTGGTACGAAAAAACTTTCAATACACGGGAATGGCGCTCATCGAAACTGGTATCGCTTGGTTTTGGCCTGACTGGCGAATTAATCGCATAACTTCTATTGTTGGCAAAGATCGTCTGCTCACAGAGGAAAAGAACGGTCGCGGTGTATTAGTGGTGTGTAGTCACCATTTGAACTTGGAAATAACCGCTCGTATCTTCAGCCAATTTGCCAAAGGCTATGGTGTTTATCGACCAAACTCAAACCCTGCTTATGAATTTATTCAACATCGAGGCCGAACTCGTTTTGGGCATCAAATGATCGATCGAAAAGACGTGAAATCAATGCTCAAAGTTCTGAAAAATGGCCATCGACTTTGGTATTTACCTGATCATGATTATGGTGCCAGTCATTCTGTTTTTGCACCGTTCTTTGCCGTTGAACAAGCTGCGAGCACTGTGGGGTCTAGTGTGCTTAT
>NZ_JAWOTK010000226.1:0-1332 GCF_033338855.1 Vibrio sp. Vb0937
TGGGAATTTACGCCAGCGCCGGGTTACAACGGCCCTGTGGAGCTGACTTTCGATATTACGGACGACGGCACAACAAATGGTGTATCCGATCCTAAGACGGTATCGGGTTCTGCATCTTTTGAAGTGTTCGATGTAAACGATGCACCTCAAACATCGGAAGTGACGCTTTCTTCGATAGAAGAAGACAGCGGCGCTGTGAGTATTACTGCCTCGGAACTATTGGCAAACGCGACCGATCCGGAAAACGATAACTTGGCAGTCAGTAATGTCACGCTTGCGGATCCATCAGCGGGAACGATCACGCAGATTAGCGCGACGGAATGGCGCTTTGAACCATCAGTAAACTTCAACGGCGACGTGAGTTTTGTCTATGACATTACTGATGATGGCACAACCAATGGAGCACCGGATCCAATCACAATCAGTGGCTCTGCGGTCATGAACGTTCAAGCGGTTAATGATGCTCCAGAGATTGATGGCTCATTAGTAACCAGCATGATCTTCGAATCGGCAGGTCAAAAAATATCAGGCATTACGATAGCGGATGTGGATTTCACTGGTATCCATGAGAACGAGATCATGACGATTTCCCTCAGCACGAGTGAAGGTGATGTCAGTGTTATCGCGCCATCTGGCAGTGGTGTGACGCAAGGTGTTGGTTTAGCGGGTGAAACCGTGTTGATGGGGACGTTGTCCCAACTTAATGCGGTGTTGACTTCGACAGATCCAAATGTCGGTGTTTTTGTCGATGCAAGTGACGTGAACAGTTCAGCGATTTCATTGACGGTTACAGCGGACGATAATGGAATTTACTATGAGAATTCCACAGGAACGTCGCTGCAAACCACCGAAACGTTTGATATCAACGTGACACCAGTGGCGGACAAACCGACGCTTGCCTTTGACGCGAACTTTAATTACATCCAGCGCATTACTGCTAGCCAAAGTGCGAGTTTTCAGGGCGTAGCGTTAGTCGGCATTATTGCTGCACTGACGGATTTGGATGAAGTCTTAGCGTTAGAGGTGACAGGCGTTCCAAGAGGCGCAACGCTAACGAGTGATGCGACCACATCGAGCATCAGTTTTGATAGTGCGACTTCTACTTGGACAGTGCCTGCTGATGAAATTGATACGCTTCACATCGATAATGTGCGCCAGGGTGATCACGATATCACGCTGACTGCGGTTTCAACGGAATCGAATGGCGATCAAGCGTTCTCAGACCCAATTGACATCAGCATCAATGTTACGTCCAACAACCGTGACATCGATGTTTCTTCTGAAACGGAAGATAATCTGTTACTTGGTAGTGATCGCGGAATTTCCCTCATC
>NZ_JAWOTK010000227.1:0-1331 GCF_033338855.1 Vibrio sp. Vb0937
AACGTTGGTGGCAAACCTAAGTTGTAGTAACTGTTTGGAATCAGCTCCATCACCAACGCAAGCTCTTTACCGTCATCCACTTGCGCGATGGATTTCACTAAGTTGTTGTGATGCCCAGATTGCAAACACGCTTCAAGTTCATCATGAGGATAGCCGTCACTGGTGACCTCGCCCTTGAACACTTTTACCGCAACTTCACTCGGGAAGTTGTATTGAGCATCAATCCAGTTAGCATGAGAAATCACGCCACTTGCCCCTTGGCCGAGAACATGGTTAAGCGAGTAACTGTTTGTGGTCACTTTCGGCACACTGTCTAGCGAAGATGGGTGTTTGCAGAATGGATTACCTGCAAAAGCAAACCATGCCAATTTAGGTAGCTTCATCAACACATCCGGAAAGTGCTCTAGCTGGTTCGCAGAGAGGCGAACCAATTCCAAATTAACTAAGTTTTCCATGCTACTTGGCAGTCGTTTGATGCGATTGCCCGCCAATGCAAGCTTTCTTAAGCGCGACCTTTCACCCAGACTGTTTGGCAGCGTTTCAATCTCGTTGTCAGTTAGGATCAGCCAACGTAACTGACTTGGTAGTGAGGCTTCACTCACCACTTTGATCTTATTGGTTTTAAACCCAACCATTTCAAGGTTTGGCAGCTTGCCCAATACCTCTGGTAAATGGGTGAACTGATTATTGGAAGCAAAGATGATTTTTAGTTTGGTCAGCTGTTCCAGCTCTTGTGGTAAATCTGACAGTGCGTTGCCGGATAAATCTAACACTTCAAGTGAGTCTGCAAGCTCTAAAATTTCCATAGGGAACTCAGTTAGCCCTTCCGCCAACTTCAGTTGTTTAAGTCCTACTAATTGTCCTGTTTTTAATTGTTCTAGAGTCTGCAAAACCAAGCCTTCTGATTGAATGGAAATAAGCGGCGTAGTGTACGTGGCTTGAGGCAGAAAGGCGAGTCATGGGATTGAATACCATGGAATCAAAGCAACCAAAGGATAGAAGTGAAACCATTGCAATGGTATTACAGCACCGGTGAGTGCGAGTCAAAACATCAGGAACAACCGAAATGGTTGTACTGAAACACAGACTTTTTATCTGGGTTTAATGGCGTTACACTACGCGCCCTTTTTAAATGGCAAAGGTGACACGGTTTATTCCGTCAGCATCGACATGAAACTCTCAGAAAGTCCTATCACCCAACATAGCTTTAATGGGCGCAAATTTTTCCTTAAACGTGACGACATGCTCCACTCCCACTTTTCTGGGAACAAAGCACGTAAGTTTATGGCGTTAATGGAAGAGCAAAATCCCGACATCACCACGTTAATAAG
>NZ_JAWOTK010000228.1:0-1327 GCF_033338855.1 Vibrio sp. Vb0937
ATCACTAAATCGTTGAACAAACAGAATCCACTACCAAAATCTTTGTGAGCATGGTGGTAACCACCACTTAAGTGCAGTGCGATACCGTGTTCAAGCGCTTTTTCGGCTGTCAGAAGTGTACCAGCCGCTGAAGTCAGTGTTCGAGTGATCAGAGCTTCACTCCAAGGAAAGCCGATTCGACGCATTTTAGCGGCGGGCATATTACCTTGTGCCAGTAAGTCAACATACTCCGCATCATGCACGCGCTTGATCGCTTCAATTGACAGAGCTTGTGGTTCAAAAAACTGCACCCACTCAGCTTGCACACCGCGACGTACCTCTTCATAGAGATATTGATACTTCATGATTGGGTAACGGTGCCCTACAGGCAATTCAAGTTTTGAGTATATAGGGTGGTATATCAGTGGCAACATGAGACATTCTTTTCATACAACGTTGTGAAATATTACCAACTACAAAGGTTGAATAGAAATTAATTTAATTGATAATGATTTTCATTAAAAATTAAATTTCATACTCCAACGATGAAGAAAACGACATTTACGGTCCTAGGCGCTTTGTTTGGTTCCTTCTGTGCCATCTCTGTATTTATATCCCTGTTGTTTAGTGCATGGTGGTTAGTTGATTTTGTCGCACTCAGCTAACACAATAGTTCGATAACGAGTCTTACCAGAGAGTTAAAAATGGCCCATAGTGTTTTTATCACAGGCGCAAATCGTGGTATTGGTTTGAGTCTGACAGAGCTTTATCTTGCACGCGGGTGGAACGTCCTCGCTACTAGCCGTAACGTCACAGACAGTGACGAACTACAAGCTTTGAGAGCACGTTACTCCTCTTTGAGCTTGCATGAACTGGATGTTACTGATTACGCAAAAATCGCGTTACTTGCTCAGAGCCTGCCACCTATCGACCTTTTGATTAACAACGCTGGTTACTACGGCCCTAAAGGTTATGGGTTTGGAAACACCGATGTGGATGAATGGCGTAAAGTACTTGAGATTAATACGATAGCGCCACTTAAACTGGTCGAAACGCTCTATCCACAACTGCAACAAGGACAGTTGAAAAAAATCGCCTGCATCTCTTCAAAAGTCGGGAGTATGACGGAGAATACATCGGGTGGCGGCTATATTTATCGCTCGTCAAAGGCGGCACTCAATTCCGTAGTCAAAAGCTTAAGCAATGACTTAACGCCTGACGGTTTTACTGTCCTTGCTTTGCACCCTGGTTGGGTACGCACCACAATGGGTGGGCCAAATGCACTTATAGATGCAGAGATATCAGCTCAAGGGCTGGCACAAGTTATTGACCAAAGCACCGTTGAACA
>NZ_JAWOTK010000229.1:0-1327 GCF_033338855.1 Vibrio sp. Vb0937
TTAAAGCCGGGCAAATACACGGTATCTGTAGAAGTTCAAGAAGGCCAAGCGAGCCCGAATGTTCTACTGGCTGGCACTGTTGAACAGGTTCGTATTCCGAGTTCAGGTGGCGCAGCATTGGTCAATGTTAATGGCGTTGGCAACGTTCCTTTCTATCAAATCACTCAGTTTGGTGCTTAACCAAATAAGCAAATCAGAGGTCTTTTATGAGTTTTAACATCGCACTAAGTGGTCTGGACGCGACCAACACAGAGCTAAACACGATCAGCCACAACATTGCCAACGCTTCAACGTATGGTTTTAAAGGTGCGCGCACAGAGTTCGCAGCGGTATACAACGGCATGCAACCTGGCGGCGTAGAAGTTGCGTCTATTTCGCAAAACTTCGATAAAAACGGTTCAATCACGGGTACTGGTCGTTCAATGGACTTGGCGATCAACGGCAGCGGCTTCTTTGTGACAAAAGATCACATGGGTCAAACGCTTTACACTCGTTCTGGCGTATTTGGTACGGATAAGAGCAACTTTGTAACAGCGAACAATGGCGCGAAGTTGCAAGGTTACAGCGTAGATAGCAACAACAACTTGATGACGGGTTCTGTAGGTAACATCCAAGTATCAACATCGTCACTCAACGCGAAAGCGACAGATAACCTTGATTTTGTTGCGAACTTCGATGCAAGTGCAAAAGCGATTGATAAAGCGGTAACGCCGTTCGATCCAGCGGATCCAACCTCGTTCAACTCTTCTTACACGACACAGGTGTACGATTCACTTGGCAACTCTCACACCGTGACGCAGTACTTCACTAAAACGGCAGACAACGCATGGGAAGTGAACGTGCAAGTCGACGGTGGTAAGACTCCTGTTTCAACCATTCCTGTGACGTTTAATAAAGACGGTACGTTAGCGGCGCCAACAGGCTCTTTCAATGTGGCATTCCCTGCTGCGGGCGCAAACGCAATGAGCGTTGATATCAACCTAAAAGGCAGCACGCAATTTGGTGCTGCGTTTGGCGTGAGCACAAACAGTCCGAACGGTTACACATCTGGTGAGCTTGCAGGCGTGCGCGTAGAAGACAACGGCATGGTTTACGCAACTTACACTAACGGTCAATCACAGCTTCAAGGCCAAGTGGTTCTGGCTGATTTTGCTAATACGCAAGGTCTAGCAAAAGTGAGCGGCACTGCGTGGACACAAAGCTTTAGCTCTGGTGCGCCGATCATGGGCGTTCCGGGTTCTGGCACGCTGGGTAACTTGACTCCAGGTGCATTAGAGGGCTCAAACGTCGACCTAACCAGTGAGCTTGTGGCATTGATGACAGCACA
>NZ_JAWOTK010000230.1:0-1324 GCF_033338855.1 Vibrio sp. Vb0937
TGTTCTTGATCCATGATAAAGACCGATGCTTTGGTGTTCTTCTTGATGACGCGTAGAAACTCGTTGAAGGTATTGATACGAATATCCGTCACCAATACGCCCGCAAATTCTTGGTGTTCGTACACCGGTGTCATAGCAGATAAGGTGATGTCTTGGCGCTCATCCGCATTGGTGTAGATTTTTGACCACATCGGTTTTTCGTCTTTGGCGACAGGTTGATACCAAGGACGAGTTCTTGGGTCGTAAGGCGTGATGACAGTACGAATATCGTTACTGACATGATCTGTGCCGTAGATGATTAACTTACCATCTGTGTATTTATCTTGAACCATCAAGGTGTAATCGTCGGAGATCTCGCGACGAAAACCCGCGAAATCGCCAGTTTCCGAACCAAAAGCAATCACGTCCAGCTGCGGAATAGAACGGTATAGGTTCTGAAACGCGCTCAATAAGTAGGCTTGGACATCTCGCGTATCATGGGGATGGTACAGGTTGTGATAACTCACGTTATGAGCAAGCGTCATCACTGCCGTAAACGGCTTTCGCAGATAACTATTGAGGTGGTCGTAGACACTTTCGGTCAACACCGACAGCTGTTTATCGCTGATGTCGGTCACCACCTCTTCATAGCTTTGTTTTTGGACGTAGACAATCACAACGATAGCCAGTAAGAAAATCATCACAAAAGGGATGAGTACAGCAGTACGTAGTGTAATTTGAGTCTTTGCAGTAGACATTGCCTAGTCACATTAGGGATGGTTCACCTTAATTGTACTGACATTTCTGTTAATATCGAGCGCTAAGCACTCTCATTGTTAACTCACTGCTTAAGTGACGGTCAGTACAACTCTTTTAACTTTCTGGTTAGCGTATTGCGTCCCCAGCCTAATACTTTAGCGGCATCTTGCTTGTGACCTTTAGTGTGCTCCAATGCAGCTTCTAATAAAATGCGCTCAAATTCTGGTAATGCGAAAGAAAGTAGTTCTTTATCCCCCGCAGCGAGCGATTGACGTGCCCAGTCCGCCAATTGTTCTTGCCAGCTGCCTTTGGTTGAATCCGAAACGGTCTTCTTCTCTTCCAAAAGCTCTGAAGGCAAATCGTTCGGTAATACTTCACTGCCACTCGCCATCACGGTTAACCAGCGACAAATGTTTTCTAGCTGACGTACGTTGCCCGGCCAATTGAGTCGATTGAGAATTTCGACCGTCGACGGGTGCAAGGTTTTGGTTTCCACTCCAAGCTCATCTGCGGCGCGTACCAGAAAGTGTTGTGTGAGCTTTTCAATGTCTTGTTTGCGTTCACGAAGCGCAGGAATTTGTACGCG
>NZ_JAWOTK010000231.1:0-1322 GCF_033338855.1 Vibrio sp. Vb0937
CTTGGCCATTAACGTGATACGACCATATTCCTCGCTAAATACATCAAGGATTAAGCTCGATTCACTGTAAGGGCGTCGGTGCAGGACAAAGCAGCGTTGAAAACCTTCTGCGGATAAGTTGCTCATCTAAATCTGTGTGCCTAAAAATCTAATGCCAGAATAGTAAAAAATAAGGAGCCATGCGGCTCCTTATTTTAATCGATATTGGATTCTACTTAATATTGAAACGAAGTGCTCTCGCCTCAAATTATAGATCGTCGATGTAACCCAGTGAGCGTAGTGCACGTTCGTCATCTGCCCAACCAGACTTCTCTTTCACCCAAGTCTCTAGATAAACTTTACGACCGAACAACTCTTCCATATCCAGACGTGCTTCACGACCAATGGTTTTGATCTTCTCGCCGCCTTTACCAATAACCATCTTCTTCTGACCATTACGTTCAACAAGAATCAACGCATTGATATGGAAACCGTCCGTTTCTGGGTTGTAATCGAAACGCTCAATCTCAACCGTTACAGAATATGGCAATTCATCACCAGTAAAGCGCATTAGCTTTTCACGTACGATTTCTGAAGCCATGAAACGCTGAGAGCGATCCGTTACGTATTCTTCAGGGAAGTGATGCGTCGCTTTCGGCAGGTGATTACGTACGTGCTTGCGCAATACATCAATGTTCTTACCTTGCTTCGCAGAGATTGGCACTACATCGACAAAGTCCATTTTTTTAGACATTTCAGCCATGTGTAGCATCACTTCATTACGATCTTGCACGTTATCGACTTTGTTAACACAAAGTACAACAGGGAAGTTCGATTTCTGAAGCTTGGTCAACACCATCTCGTCGTCTTTAGTCCAATGGGTACCATCAACCAAGAAGAAAACTAGGTTCACGTCACTCAACGATGAGTTTGCAGCGCGGTTCATCAAACGGTTGATTGCACGTTTTTCTTCAATGTGAAGTCCTGGAGTATCAACGTAAATCGCTTGGTAATCGCCATCTGTGTCGACGCCCATGATACGGTGACGCGTCGTTTGTGGCTTACGTGACGTGATCGAAATCTTCTGACCTAGAATTTTGTTCAGAAGCGTCGATTTACCCACGTTAGGACGACCAACAATGGCAATGAAACCACAATGCTGGTTTTCCGGTGAGCTCACCTCACCATGTGATGCGAAAAACGCATCGATATCGAATTCGTTATCAGCCATTAGTTAATTGCTCTAGTGCTGTTTCTGCTGCCGCCTGTTCTGCCTTGCGGCGGCTGGTGCCTTTACCGATTACAGGCTTATCCACACCTGCTACTTCGCACTCAACCGTGAA
>NZ_JAWOTK010000232.1:0-1320 GCF_033338855.1 Vibrio sp. Vb0937
ATTCAGAACCATTGATGAATATTCACACATACCAAAGCATAATGCTGAAATACTGAAAAAGAGGTCAGTATGACATTGAATAATACGCGAGTAAGGGAATTACTCATTAAAATGGCGCACCATCGCCAAACGTGTTTACCGCTTGTCGATCCTCATTCACATATGAATATTGCTCGATCAGCCTATCGGTTCGTTAAAATAGAAAAAGTGATGATCAAAAAAATGGTCGATCTATTTTTTGATCAAAATGGCGACGACTTTATCGCAGAACACGCCAACAAAACGGGAATTGCTACTCTCGGTAATTATAAAGAGATGCATTTTATGAATGCGCAATTACTGAGTGAGTTAAAACAGCTCCTCCGAGAGTTGGATGATGCCAACTTAACAGCGCTGATCTCGTACTGGGTGGCGGCGTTACAAGTCGAAAACGACGAGCTGGAAAAACATTTACCCCAAGGTGAGTAGCTCTGCTCACCTTTTTCCTTCGTTTACCTTCTCTATTTTTGCCCTTCTATCTGTTGCTTTGTCTATTCTACGCATCGACCAACACAGACTTTACTTACTTTCTGCATCTATTCGCATCCACCATTAGTCGACGTTCGATATAAAAAAAACGCATCACAAGTGATACGTTTTTTGCGTCGTTGTTTGTAGTTTGTATTCGACTCTACTCGCAGTCGTCTTCACACCGACGTTAACTGGGAACAAACACATTAAGCGACTGAGGACGAATCTTGATCTCTAAACGACGGTCAGAATAGAGCTCACCGTCGATGACGTAGTCAATCGGCTTATCCGCAGTAATCGTTACCCCTGTCGCGCTCGCGTACTGAAACAGATTCGACTCATCCTGCGCACCGACGCTGGTTAATGTTAGATCCGACAACGCCACTAGGCGTCCACCCAGCGACTGAGTGTTATCAAGGTAGGTAATGTGCAATGTCCCATCATCTGGCTGCGGCGCGCCGCCACCTTGCGCTAACACAGTACTGAATGGCGCGATGTTGGCAACGACGAAGCTGTGCACCTCCATCTCCTGACTCTCCCATCCTTGTTCACTCGCCGCCTGCCCTTCGAGGGTTACTTGCAGAGTTTGCACCTCTTCGGAAATAACAGCGTTAAAAAAGCCCGTTAAATACGCCAGTTGCCCAAAAGCATTTTTCTCTTCACGATGCGCGTGTTCAATCATCTTCTGTTCCAAGCCAATACCCAGCACCAACAGAATCAAACGCTGATTACATTCTGCGGTGTCTATGCGTTGGCAATGACCTTCGAGAATGGCTTCACACGCTTTTTCCACCGGTGCTAACTTCACGC
>NZ_JAWOTK010000233.1:0-1314 GCF_033338855.1 Vibrio sp. Vb0937
TAGATGCACAAGCAGACACACTACACACCTCTTTGGCGATCGAAGAGCTAACAGAGCTAGCAGAAGCAGATTGTAAAACTGAACAAGCCGATGCGATTGTAGACAGCGTTTACGTTCTAATGGGTCGTCTAGTTCACCTTGGTCACAGCAAAGTAGAAGATAACCTAGCGATCAGCTACCTCATTGATCTTTTACTGAACGTTGCAGTAAACCGCGGAATCGACTTTATTCCTTGCTGGGACGAAGTTCATTCAAGCAACATGAGCAAAGTATGCCGCAACGAGCAAGAGTACACTGAGACCGAAGCCTTCTACGCAGAGCAAGGTATCAAGTTGATGGCTGTACAAAAAGGCGAATACATCATCGCAAAATGTGCACAAGACTTCGTGTCTGAAGGCAAAACCGTACGTAAAGGCAAAGTGCTCAAGTCGGTTTACTACCGTCCAGCGGACTTAAAACCGCTAACTCAATAAATACTTGATTAAGTATTCAAGAAACAAAAAAAACGACCTTATACGGGTCGTTTTTATTTTATCAGCACAAACCTAGGCTCTAATCGAAGATCAAATACGGTCTCTCGTCTATCATCACTTTTCTGACCTGAGTTTTGAACACTTCAGCGAGACCAGTCTCGGAGAGCACGTCATCCGCCCTGCCCGACGCATGCAACACACCATTACTGAGCAATAACACTTTATCGGCATGGTTAAGGGTGCGATTCAAATCATGATTCGCCACGAGCACGCTAATACCTTGCGCCGCGATAGCATTGATTAACTGATACAACAAACCTTCTTGAGCGATGTCGAGCGGAGCGGCTGGCTCATCTAAAATCAACAACTGCGAGTATGGATTTATCGTTCTCCACACTTGTAGGCATACACCCGCTAAGCGTACGCGTTGCCACTCGCCGCCTGATAGCGTTTGAATGCTGCGGTGCAACTTATCTTGCAGTTGGACGAGCTCGACCACCATATTAACGGCATCACGAACTTTACCATCAGTGATCGCAGCGCCACTTGGCAACGACAACGCAAGATATTGAAAAACATCGACGTTAAATGCAGGTCTAGATTGCTGACATAAGTAACCGCGAACATGAGCTTGTTCCGACAAAGATAACGTGAGCAAGTTTTTGTCGTCCACATGAACTTCACCACTCGCTCCGTCCCTGCTAGCTAATGTGCCGGAAAGCGCTGCGAGTAACGTGCTCTTACCAGAGCCGTTTGGTCCGACAACGTGGACGACTTCGCCAGCTTTGCATTCAAATGAAAGTGGCAGCAAACGACTTCCAACCGCTATATGCTTAACGCG
>NZ_JAWOTK010000234.1:0-1314 GCF_033338855.1 Vibrio sp. Vb0937
TCACCGGTGGTTTCAACTTTCATGGTATCCATGAATTTATCTCTGTAGAGATGATGGAAAAATCTGTCCTTGTGATTGTAAAAATCGCTGAACTTACCGCTAAAAAACACGGTTGATGGAACGTTCACCCATTCAATTCAATTCAATTGAATGGGTGACATCGATACAAAGAAGCCCAGACAATTTGTGTGTCTGGGCTTTGTAGTTTTGGGAAGGACTAACGAACGTCTTTATCCTCGAAATTGATGTCGTCTAGCGGTAGCCAATCTACCTCAACACCCGCCTGATCAAACATATCTTGGCTCACTTGGATTTTATCTCCCCAGCGAGATAGAAAGTCTTCAGACTGTTCTGGGCAGTGAACGCGCGAAATACCTGTTTGAATGATCTTTGCAGCGCAGTTTGGGCACGGGAAGTGCGTTACCCAAATGTCACAACCATCCAAATCGCGTTTTGAAAAGAGAATTGCGTTCTCTTCTGCATGCAGAGTTTTTAAGTATTTCAGTTCACGTTCGTCGGTGTCTACGCTGTCTGAAACACCGTGTGGATAACCGTTAAAGCCAACAGAAACAATGCGGTTCTGTTTAGTGATCACCGCACCTACCTGCGTTGAAGGGTCTTTACTCCAAGACGCCACCAGTTCAGCCATTTGGTAAAAACGTTTCGCCCATTTAGAAATCATGCTCATCCTCTCGGTCGAAGGCTTTGAATTATCTGAATGATAACCCATTTTTTTTAAAAAAATAGTCGAAATACGAGCATTACAGTGAAAGCGATTCGTTTTCATGGTTAATCGGGGAGAGTTTGTTCAGCTCTAAGCAACAATTCCGCCTTTATTGATGAGTTTATTGGTCAAAATTGGCAAACGAATGAGTCATACATCACATTGATGATTAGAGGTTGCTTATATTGTGGGGTGAATGAAGATCTGAAAATGATTTCAAATGCATCAACTTTATTTCGGCTCGTTTCAATTAATTACATTTAGAAACATTTTACACAATTTATGTAGGAGAATTCGGAATCTACTGTCTGTAAGGTTAGTGTGTTTTCAACAATATCCTGTTCCATAAAGACGGTAAATACATGCAAAAGAAACCACTTGTCGCATTAATGGCGGCTACAGCTATCCTTGCAGGATGCGGAGAAGCGAATAATGCCCAAAGAGAGAGCCAAGCGCCTCTTGTCGTAACTCAGGATGTCACGGTAATCGACTACCAACCGAGTAAATCATATATCGGTCGCATTGAAGCGGTAGAAGATACCAATATCACAGCACAGATTTCAGGCTATTTACAAGCTCGTCATTTTGAA
>NZ_JAWOTK010000235.1:0-1314 GCF_033338855.1 Vibrio sp. Vb0937
GGTTTTCTACTGCGTAGACTTTTTCTAAGTTACCCACATACAACACTTTCTCTTTGCGTTTTGGTGCACTTAACGCAAGTTGACCTTGTAAAAGAGGGTTATCAAATTTATCCAGACGGATGCGATCAACATCAATAGCCGACAGCACGCGAGGTGCAAACTGGCTTTGTTGGATAAACTTGTAAAATGGGTGCGCAACTAAATTATGTTGAATCATTTGGTTCAACACCGAATTCTTTAAGGCAGTACTTTCTTGCACCGCTGTTTCGGAATTATCAAATAGAGTCACAGCTAAAGGGTATTGCAGGGTGACTTGTTGTTCTTGTGCGTGCTTAAGTACGCTCTCTAAGCGTGCCGCTTGTTGGAACTGCAATGCCTTGCCCGTTCCGACAAGTTCTATATTGAGCGGTGATGGGGAGTGATTTTGAGCTTGAACGGTAGTAGGGGTCGCCAGAATCGTTGCTGTTAAACTTAGGCTTAATAGAGATAGCAGACGCTTATTCATGATTTGCTGTACCCTTTCAGAATCGTCAATTCAACAGGTACCATATTGGGACCTAAGTGTTGACGTGTTTTCACCACTTCTCCTTTACCGTTTACCCAGTATTTGTTTTCTACACTTTTTTCTAAGCTGGTAAACGTTACAACCTCGGTATAAACATCAGTAGAGGTAGAAGAAATAGGGGTTATGACGGTTTCTTTACCTTGACGAGAGCGTTGGACTTTAGCCGGGAACCCATAACGGTATTTGTCAGCCCAATCGTAAGAAAGAAAAGATTGCATAGAGGGCGCTGAGTAGGCAGGAACGTTGCCATAAATGCCCGCTAGATTGGTGGTTTGCAAACCAATAGTTTTAACGATATGACCGTTTTCTGTTACCACCATTGCCTTGTCTGCACTTACCCATTTTAACTGAGTATTACCAGTTAATGGGTTTTGCTCAGCAAAGGCCAACACTACGAAGACCTGTTTTTGGTCGCCAATTTTTAAGTAAGCACTGGCATAAGGAACTGCTTCAATTTCTTCTGGAGTTAGCTCAACATCGATGTAGTTGCCATAAGCTTCTTGGACCGTAGCGGATACATCATTGAATTTTTGCGTACAGCCGAAGATTGAGCTCAGTAAAGGTAGGGCAATAAGTAAGCGTATCCATTTTAGCGATAGAAAGGTGTTCATCATTCCCTCATTACAAATAAAATCGCCCTGAATAGATCAGGGCGATTGTTTTCATATTCTACAAAACTAAAAATTATTTAGTTACTGAAGTAGAAGTAGAAGTAGAAGTAGAAGTTGAATCGCTGTCTGACGCTGCAA